>NZ_JALQDI010000046.1:0-202781 GCF_023631305.1 Caballeronia sp. INML3B | reverse complement strand
GTCACGCCGCCCTTTCTCATGTCCTCGAACACGGAGCGCTCGAACTTCGAGATGTTCAGTCCGTCGATGATGATGCTGTCGTTGTGGAGGGTGCTCATCTGGGTGTGCTCCGCGTTGCCGGGTAGAGGGGAAAGACGAAGGTCTGACGCGCTTTGGAGCGCCTGATCGATTCCTTCGTCGTTGCGTCTATTCTTGACTTTCGCCCTGCCGGTCAATTTACGAATTCAGACGTGTTCTTTGCCTTTTCCGACATGCACGTCTGTTTTCGACAAGTGGCGAATTCGGATTGGGTGTAGCGCATGTATTCGTTCTTTCTGCTGCACTGCATCGGAACGATCGTGCGCTCAGGCAGTGCGCGGCTCGCGACACATGGCCCCGCCCTAGTGCGTACCCGCAGCAAAGCATGCACGGTGGCTTCCATGGCTCAGGGTTTAGCCTGATGGCATGGTAGTTGCACTCGAAACCAAAATTGAAGAAGTGGTAAAGCGCCGCGATTGACGGCGTCAAACATCAGATTCCAAGGAATCAGTTCTCACATGTCCTCCGATCGCACGGCGTCGCTGTCGCACTTCGCGTTCATGCCGCTTCCCAACTTCACGATGATCGCGTTCACGAATGCGGTTGAAGTCCTGCGCATGGCGAACTACCTGACAGGGCAGCCGCTCTATCGATGGTCGATCGTGAGTCCGGACGGCGGGCCCGTCACGGCGAGCAACGGGCTCTCCGTCGATACCGGTCCGGTGGACTGCGTGGGACAGCCCGACATCGTGTTCGTGGTCGGCGGCATCGACGTGCAGCGCTCGACGACGCCCGCGCATCTGTCGGCCTTGCGCCGCTTCGCACGCACGGGCAGCGTGCTCGGCTCGCTTTGCACCGGCACCTATGCCCTGGCGCGCGCGGGACTGCTCGCCGGCTATGCGTGCGCGATCCACTGGGAGAACATGTCGGCGCTCAAGGAAGAGTTTCCCGACACGCGCTTTCTCAAGGAGCTGTTCGTGATCGACCGCGATCGCGTGACGTGCACGGGCGGCGTCGCGCCGCTCGACATGATGCTGAATCTGATCGCCGCGCGCGTCGGCACGGCGCGGGTCACGCAGATTGCCGAGCAGTTCATCGTCGAGCATGTGCGGGATACGAGCGCACAGCAACGCATGCCTCTGGTGGCGCGTCTCGGGTCGGCGAACAAGTCGCTCTTCGAAGTCATCTCGCTGATGGAGAACAACATCGAGGAGCCGTTGTCGCGCGAAGAACTGGCGCGGCTCGCGGGCATGTCGCAACGGCAATTGCAGCGGCTATTCCGCGAGCACCTCGGCATGACGCCGACGCATTACTACCTGACCTTGCGTCTGCGGCGCGCGCGCGAGCTGCTGCTGCAGACCGACATGTCCATCATGCATATTACGATGGCGTGCGGCTTCCAGTCGGCGTGTCATTTCTCGAAAAGCTATCGCGATGCGTTCGGCACGGCGCCGACGCGCGAACGGCGCAAACAGGTGCCGTCGTTGTCTTCCGTCCCTGCGATGGTGGCCTGAGCCGCTCAGATCCTCAGGTGAAGGCGCGTTTCGCAGACTTCGCATCCGCCGACACGTTCCGTGCGGAACACGCCATCCAGCGCAAAGCCGAGTGCCTTATAAAAGCGCAGGCCGTGCGCGTTTTCTTCCAGCGCCCAGAGCGTCATTTCCCGATAGCCTTCGCTCGCCGCGGCGTTGATGGCCTCGTCGATCAACATCCTGCCTGCGCCCTTGCGCCAATGCGCCGGATCGACGTAGATGGCTTCGATTTCGGCGTCCGTGCTGCCTTTGTCGTGGTCGCGCGACGGTCCCCATGCGATCCAGCCCAGCAGGATGTCGTTGCGTTGCGCAAGCATCACACGTGGCGTGCCGCGTGCGATCAAGGCGGTCCATAGCGCGCGACGCTTCGCGATGGAGAGGGAATCGAGAAATTCGGCGGGAAACATCGAACGATAAGCGGCCTGCCAGGCCTTGACGTGGATGCGCGCGATCTCGGCGGCGTCATCGGGGCGCGCGAGGCGGACGGAAAGCGCGGTGCGGAGATAATCGGCCTTCATGCGTCAAGTATGACGCCGATTTTTGTTCGCAGGATGGCGTTTTTGGCTTGATTTCCGCTAGTTCAGGGGAATACGCCGTAGGTCTTGTGAAGGACGCGGCGCGCGTGATGAATGCGACCGCAACGAAGCTGCGCCTGTGCAAGTCTTCGCGCACGCCGCGCGATGCCGCCTCGACCCAGATGAACCAGCCACGCACGGCGCGCAAGCCGTGGAGCAAGACGTGATTAAAGCTTGCCGTGCCGGTGCGGATTGCTTCAAGCTGCCAAGACCCGTTCGCGGCGCAACCACGCGCCGGACTTGAAAGAATACGGCGGAATCCCGCGTGCGCTTTTTTACGGAAGCGTTAAACTCCGTCGCACGGCGATTTCTTGCGCGCAAAAGCCCCTCTCCGGGGCAATGCTAATAGACCAACAAACACGGCCAACTGCCCCCGCAGCAAAACAACCTCCGGGGGCGCTACCCTCAAGCCGCCTTCAACAACCCATGCGGATCGATGACGAATTTCCGCGGCGCACCGCCATCAAACTTGCGATAACCGTCCGGCGCTTCATCGAGCGACACGACCGTCACATTGACGATATCCGCAATCGGCAACCGGTCCCACAGAATCGCCTGCATCAGATTGCGGTTGTACTTCATGACCGGCGTCTGCCCGGTATGGAACGAGTGCGACTTCGCCCAGCCGAGGCCGAAGCGGATGCTCAGGCTGCCTTTCCTCGCGGCGGCGTCTACGGCGCCGGGATCGTCGGTCACGTAGAGACCCGGAATGCCGATTGCGCCCGCCGCCTTCGTGATCTCCATCAGCGAATTGAGCACCGTCGCGGGCGCTTCGTGGCCGCTGTCGCTGCCGTGGCCATGCGCCTCGAAGCCCACGCAATCCACCGCGCAGTCCACTTCCGGCTTGCCCAGAATCTGCTCGATCTGCTCGCCGAGCGTCGCGTCGTTCGACAGGTTGATCGTCTCGAAGCCCATCGCACGCGCGTGCGCAAGACGCTCCTCGTTAATGTCGCCGACGATCGTGCACGCCGCACCCAGCAGGCGCGCCGATGCCGCCGCCGCCATGCCGACCGGGCCCGCGCCCGCGATATACACCGTCGAGCCCGGCCCGACGCCCGCCAT
This sequence comes from Caballeronia sp. INML3B, assembly GCF_023631305.1. NCBI lineage: Bacteria > Pseudomonadati > Pseudomonadota > Betaproteobacteria > Burkholderiales > Burkholderiaceae > Caballeronia > Caballeronia sp. INML3B. The sequence goes on along the minus strand of NZ_JALQDI010000046.1, from coordinate 199,594 downwards.
CACCGCGCCGTGATAACCCGTCGGAAGAATGTCGGAGAGGCAGGTGAGGTCGCGGATCTTCGACATCGCCTGGGCCTTGTCCGGAAAGTTCAGCAGATTGAAGTCCGCGTACGGAACCATCACGTATTCCGCCTGGCCGCCGATCCACCCGCCCATATCGACATAGCCGTACGCGCCGCCCGCGCGCGACGGATTCACGTTCAGGCACACGCCCGTGTGCTGCGCCTTGCAGGTCGGGCAACGGCCGCAAGCGACATTGAAGGGCACCGACACGAGATCGCCGACCGCGAGCGTCTCCACATCGCGCCCCACTTCGATGACTTCGCCCGTGATCTCGTGGCCGAGCACGAGACCGACCTGCGCAGTCGTCCGGCCGCGCACCATGTGCTGGTCCGAACCGCAAATATTGGTGCTGACTACTTTCAGAATGACGCCGTGGCCGATGTCGCGGCCGCGTGGATCCACCATTTTCGGATAGTCGATGGATTGCACCTCGACCTTGCCCTGCCCCAGATAAACGACGCCGCGATTGCTGCTCATTGATCGTCTCCATGATTCGTGGACGGCACGCGCGACGAGTCCGCCGCACTCCTTTGGCTCATCGTTGCCTCATCGCGCCCGTGAAACGAGGGTAGCGCTCTCGCGAAGCCGCGACTGTCACTCAATGCGACGCGCGTTTGACTGAAACCGACATCGCGCCCCGAAATCCTTTCGACCCGGTTTTTATTGATTGACCGTTCAAAATAAAAAACCTAGTATCGGCGCAACTCGTCTGCTACAGAACCGCCATGCCCAAGCTCGGAATGCGCGAGATCCGCCGCGCACAACTCATCGACGCCACGTTGCACACCATCGACCAGTCGGGGCTCGCGGGCGCGACGCTCGCCTCGGTCGCGCAGCGCGCGAGTACGTCGACGGGAATCGTCAGTCACTACTTCGGCGACAAGGATGGCCTGCTCGAAGCCACGATGCGTCATGTGCTGCGCTCGCTGTGGCAGGGCACGTCACGCCGCCGCAAGGCCGCGAAGCCCGATCCGCGCTCGAAGCTGCGCGCGGTCGTCGCCGCGAATTTCGACGTCGAACAGGTGAACGGGCCGGTCATGAAGACGTGGCTCGCCTTCTGGTCGGAGAGCATGCACAAGCCGGAGCTGCGGCGGCTGCAACGCGTGAACACCCGGCGTCTGAATTCGAATCTGTGCGCGGATTTCGCGCGAGCATTGCCGAAGCCGGCCGCGCGCCGTGCCGCGAGCGGCCTCGCCGCGCTGATCGACGGCCTGTGGCTGCGCGGCGCGCTCGCGGGCGAACCGTTCGATACGAAGGGCGCGCTGCGGCTCGCCTACGACTACATCGACCTCGTGCTGGAAGCGCGCGGTTGAGTCCATCACTTTTGAAGGAGCGCGACATGTCCGCATTCGGAGAGCAACGGCTTTATATCGGCGGCGAATACGTCGATGCGACGAGCGGCGAAACCTTCGACACGCTCGATCCCGCGACCGGCGAAACGCTCGCGCGCGTGCAGCAGGCGTCGCAGGCGGATATCGATCGCGCGGTGCGCTCGGCGAGTGAGGGCCAGCGCGAATGGGCCGCGATGACCGCGATGCAGCGCTCGCGCATCCTGCGCCGCGCGGTCGACCTGCTTCGCGCGCGCAACGACGAGCTCGCCGCGATCGAAACGCGCGATACCGGCAAGCCGATCGCCGAGACGCGCACGGTCGATATCGTCACGGGCGCGGATGTCATCGAGTATTACGCGGGGCTTGCGACGGCCATCGAAGGCGAGCAGATTCCGCTGCGCGAATCGTCGTTCGTCTATACGCGGCGCGAACCGCTCGGCGTGTGCGCGGGCATCGGCGCGTGGAATTACCCGATTCAGATCGCGTGCTGGAAGTCCGCGCCCGCGCTCGCCGCGGGCAACGCGATGATCTTCAAGCCGAGCGAAGTCACGCCGCTGACCGCGTTGAAGCTTGCCGAAATCTATACCGAAGCGGGCGTGCCCGCGGGCGTCTTCAACGTCGTGCAGGGCGATGGCCGGGTCGGTGCGATGCTCGCCGAACATGCCGGCATCGACAAGATTTCGTTCACGGGCGGCGTCGAAACGGGAAAGAAGGTGATGGCCCACGCGGGCGGCTCGACGCTCAAGGAAGTGACGATGGAACTGGGCGGCAAGTCGCCGCTCATCGTCTTCGACGATGCCAACCTCGAACGCGCCGCCGATATCGCGATGAGCGCGAACTTCTTCAGCTCGGGACAGGTGTGCACGAACGGCACGCGCGTGTTCGTGGCGCGCGGTGTCATGGATGAATTCGAAGCGCTGGTTCTGGCGCGCGTGAAGCGCATTCGCATCGGCGCACCCGATGATCCGGATACCAACTTCGGGCCGCTCGTGAGCGCAGCGCAATTGCGGAAGGTGCTCGGCTTCATCGAGAGCGGCAAGCGCGAAGGCGCGCGGCTCGTCGCGGGCGGTTCGCGCATGACCGATGGCATCTTCGCTTCCGGCCAGTATGTCGAGCCGACCGTCTTCGCCGATTGTCGCGACGACATGCGCATCGTGCGCGAGGAAATCTTCGGACCCGTGATGAGCATTCTCGCGTTCGATGACGAAAGCGAAGTCATCGCGCGCGCCAACGATACGGATTACGGTCTTGCGGCCGGTGTCGTGACGGAGAACCTGTCGCGCGCGCATCGCGTGATTCATCGGCTTCAGGCGGGCATTTGCTGGATCAATACGTGGGGTGAATCGCCGGCGGAAATGCCCGTGGGCGGCTACAAGCAATCGGGCATCGGGCGAGAGAACGGCATCGTCACGCTGCATGCCTATACGCGCATCAAGTCCGTGCAGGTCGAGCTCGGCCCCTATCAGCCCGTGTTTTAAGGAGTATTTGCGATGAGCGCGAAAGAATACGACTACATCATCGTCGGCGCGGGATCGGCGGGCAACGTGCTCGCGTCGCGCCTCACCGAAGACGAGGACGTGAGCGTGCTGCTGCTCGAAGCGGGCGGGCCGGACTATCGCTTCGACTTTCGCACGCAGATGCCCGCGGCGCTGGCATATCCGCTTCAGGGGCGGCGCTATAACTGGGCGTATGAAACCGAGCCCGAGCCGCATATGAACAACCGCCGCATGGAATGTGGGCGCGGCAAGGGGCTGGGCGGATCGTCGCTCATCAATGGCATGTGCTATATCCGCGGCAATGCGCTCGATTACGATAACTGGGCCGCGCAGCCGGGGCTCGATGACTGGAGCTATCTCGACTGCCTGCCGTATTTTCGGAAGGCGGAGACACGCGATATCGGTCCGAATGCGTATCACGGCGGCGATGGCCCCGTGCATGTGACGACGAGCAAGCCCGGCAACAATCCGCTTTTCGCCGCGATGGTCGAGGCCGGCGTGCAGGCGGGTTATCCGCGCACCGAGGATCTGAACGGTTATCAGCAAGAAGGTTTCGGCCCGATGGATCGCACTGTGACTGCGAACGGACGGCGTGCGAGCACGGCGCGCGGGTATCTGGATCGCGCGAAGCATCGCGCGAATCTCACGATCGTTACGCATGCAACCACCGACCGCGTGGTGTTCGCGGGCAAGCGTGCAATCGGCGTCGCGTATCTGCACGGCGGGCAGCGTGTCACGGCGCATGTGCGGCGCGAGGTGCTCGTGTGCAGCGGCGCGATTGCTTCGCCGCAATTGCTGCAACGCTCGGGCGTGGGGCGGCCGGCGTGGCTCAGGGAGCTGGAGATTCCCGTGGTGCACGATCTGCCGGGTGTCGGTGAGAACTTGCAGGATCACCTGGAGATGTACATGCAATACGAATGCAAGGAGCCTGTCTCCTTGTATCCGGCGTTGCAGTGGTGGAATCAGCCGGCGATCGGCCTCGAGTGGATGCTGAACGGCACGGGCATCGGCGCGAGCAATCAGTTCGAAGCGGGCGGGTTCATCCGCACACGCGACGACGACCCGTGGCCGAACATTCAGTATCACTTCTTGCCGGTGGCGATCAACTACAACGGATCGAATCCGATCAAGATGCACGGATTTCAGGCGCACGTCGGATCGATGCGCTCGCCGAGCCGCGGGCGCGTGAAGCTCAAGTCACGCGATCCGCATGCGCATCCGGGCATTCTTTTCAACTACATGGCCGATCCGCTCGACTGGCGCGAGTTCCGCGATGCGATTCGCATCACGCGGGAGATCATGCGTCAGCCTGCGCTCGCGCGGTATCGGGGGCGCGAGCTTCATCCTTCCGATGACCTGAAAAGCGATGCGGAACTCGATGCCTTCGTGAGAGCGAAGGCGGAGACGGCTTATCACCCTTCCTGTTCGTGCAAGATGGGCTACGACGATATGGCTGTCGTCGATGGGGAGGGACGCGTGCATGGGATGGAAGGATTGCGCGTCTTGGATGCGTCGATCATGCCGCAGATCACGACCGGGAATCTCAATGCGCCGACGATCATGTTGGCGGAGAAGATCGCGGATCGGATTCGGGGAAGGGAGGCGTTGGGGCGCGTGGCGACGCCTTATTTTGTGGCGGGGGGGAAGCGGGCGCGGGGGGAGGTGGGGGATGTTTCCGCATACGCGGAGGAATCTCGCTCTTGAGCGGGTCGGTCATGTCAACCTGGCTCTATCTCCGCACACGCGGAGGAACCTTTTCTGCGATCAAAGCCTCGGCATCGTCCTCAGGTCTATCTCCGCACACGCGGAGGAACCGTCTCGTCCGTGGCAGAGAAAGACGGTATCACGGGTCTATCTCCGCACACGCGGAGGAACCCGGCGCGACCCACGCACGCGTGACGCCCGGCACGGTCTATCTCCGCACACGCGGAGGAACCGCAATGTTGAGCGCGGTTAGGCGTTCGTAGAGCGGTCTATCTCCGCACACGCGGAGGAACCGGTGAAAAAGCCTCTCCCCTTCCGCTCCTCTGGGGTCTATCTCCGCACACGCGGAGGAACCCGCAGACGCAAGTTTTTGCCGGTCTGACGCAGAGGTCTATCTCCGCACACGCGGAGGAACCTGGGGGCTGATGACCGCGCTGGCCACGGTCCTGGGTCTATCTCCGCACACGCGGAGGAACCCGCGCCATCTCTCCACGCGCGCAAGTGCCTTTGGGTCTATCTCCGCACACGCGGAGGAACCTCTACCTCATAACCCCATGACCAGAAACGCAAAATCCCCCTTCTGATCCAATCTCAAACGCCGAATTTTCAAAGAACAATACGCGCACCTACGCCATCAACCGCCGCACGACATACATCCCATCGACATCGACAAGCTCTCGCGGCGGCGCACCGAGATGCGCGATCCCGATACCACCGACCGCATCCAGATCCCGCCAAACCATCACCACACTGCCTCGCGGCTCGTGTCCGTGCCAATCGGCAAGCACTGACCAGGTCCGTTCGCGCACGCCCTTGTTCATGCGCGGCGCGACATACACCCCCGCCGAGACATCCAGCATCACCGAGGCAAGAAATCCGCGAAACCGGTCCGCCACATCACGCGTCACTACCACGACCAGCGCCATCGTTCTCCTCCAGCTTCTCGTCCAGACGCAGCACTTGCTTCACGCGATCGATCATCGCGGGAATGACCGCCTTTTTGCGAAACACCCGCGCCGCCTCGCGCCGCACCAGACGGTCGATCGTCTGATCGTTTCGCCCGGCTTCCTTTACGGCGGCGAACGCTATCGAAAGCGTGATGTCATCGCGAAAAAGATCGGCGATATCGAGCACGAACGCTTGCCCCGAATCCTCGTGGATGAATCCGAGCTGCGGTATCGCAGCCAGCGCCTGCACAGCGATGGCGGCCGCCGCCTGCACCGCCGTCGCTGCATGATTGATCGCCTGATTCGGCAGATCGGTGGCTTCGGGATTCGCACGGTCATAACGACGCCCGTCCCAGTCGATGCCGAACTGCTGCGCCCGCAGCCGATAGATCGTCTTCACGCGCGCGCCTTCGATGCCGCGAAGCGTGTCGAGATCGCGATGCGGCAGCACTTCGCCCAGACGCAGCGCATACATGTGCCGCGCGACGCTCAAGCGCCGTCGCGGGCTGCCCCACAGTTCCGCTTGCCGGCGCGCGACGCTCGAACGGTCCGGCATCAACGGCGGCGCGGTGTAGGTACGCACTCCGTCGACGCCCACCGCCGCGAGCAGCGTCCCATGACGGGCGAGCAGACGCAGTGCGTCGTGCGTCACGCTGCTGCCCGGGCCGAGCAGAATCATCGACACCGACTGATGCGGAATCTGATCGACATATTTCCCGCTCGAAAAATGCAGGCATCCGTCGATCACGTTCAACTCACCGCGCTCGAGCCACACGAGACCGTGACGATCCACATGCGGAACGCGCGAAGTGTCGAGTCCGAGGCGACCCTTCAGCACGGGCGTGTTGCGCGACTCATGCCGATATCGACGCCGGCTTGAGCAGCAACATGCCGAACCCGAACGCACGATGACGCCCGACGCCGCGCATGAGCAGGCTTGCGAACGCGTCCGTATCCTCGACGCGAACGTGCCCGCTGAACGTGGCATCCGGACCGACGATGGTGTGCGGCTTGCGGCCTCCGTACCCCTGCTCGCTCGACTGTGTCCGGCGCAAGACCGGCGTGAGCTGAAAGCGCGTCATGCGCGCTTCGACCAGCTTCGCGGCGCGACTGGTCTCGAATTGCTCGGCGAGCCACTGTGCATAGACGGCCTCGCGCGGCAGGGGCTGCTGGTCCTCCATGCGCGCTTCGTCTTCGCGATACGCATCGCGCTCGCTCGCGTGCTTGCGATCATTCTCTACGTAACTGTTACGGCGCGTGGGCCGCACGCGGACCTCGAAACCCAGCACGCGGCCCGCGTCCCAGCGATGCGGAAACGCACGCACGCACAGGCCGGGACTTCGCGGCCCTGCGTCGAGACCCAGTGCGTCGGCGAGATCGGGCGCCGCGCACATCGCGGCCGCCTCGTGCGGTTGTTCAGCCTCGCTTTGCGTGTAGGCCAGCAGTCCCGCGCGCGCATCGCGATAGTAAAAAGGCTTCGGCGCGCGCTCACCGAACACGAGATGGAGCGCCGCATGCAATGCATAGCCGAGATCGCCGCCCGCCGGCAACCAGCCTTGCCGCGAGGCCCACAGCACGAGCTTGCGCGAATCGGGTTGGCAGTGCATCAAGTTGAAGACGGTCATACGGATCGTTCCGCCAAGTTCGATGAATTCGCTGCAGGCGTCACCCGTGTTGGGCCGCTCCCTTCGAGCACGCGCCGCCAGCCGCCGTGAACGCCAGTCTTCCAGTTGCGTTCGTCGCATACGTCCTGCCATCGCGACTGACGCGGCGTGCCCTCGCCTTCGGGCAATTGAACGCGGAACTCGGGCACGTCCGGCGCAGCGGTCTGTTGCAGCGCGTCGAGTATGTCGTCGGCATCGATGATGTCGATGAACACGCGCGTCATCGGCAGACAAGGCTTGCGGCCGATGAAAAGCGGACGCTTCGGCCGATCGAGCGCGGCCGCGATGTCATCGAGCGTCGGTTTCTCGTCCGCCGGTTCGAGCCGCATGGCGATGAGCGCGTCGAGATCCGCGTGATACTCGCGATGACGCAAATGCGGGCCCTCGTACGAGTCGCCCTGACGCGTCTCGGGCTCACGACGCGTCGTCCATGCCTCGTCGCGCTTGCCGAGCTGCGCTGTCTGAAAATCGACGAGCCGCGTGCCGCCGTCATCGAGCCGCGTGCCCATCACGATGCGCGCCTGCAACCGGTCGTGCGAAGCGAAGTCGCCGCGATCGTAACCGAGCGCATTGGCGATCAGGCCCGTCACCATCGACAGCGCGGGAAAGTCGCGGATCACGCCGTTGCTGTCGATCGTTTCGCCGCCGAACGACACGAGCGGTGCGCGCAAGCGCATCAGCAGATGTCGGGACATGTCACGCGCCCTCGACGATGCGGTTCTGAACCCACTTGCCGAGTTGATCGAGTGAGAGGCGTTGGGCCTTCGGCATCGGCGTCTCGTCATCGAGCGCGAGATACCGGCGATCGAGCGGCGCCCCATATGCCGCGTCGTGCTTGTCGATTTCCCGCGCGAGTTGCCTGATTGCGTGCTCGCGGATATTCGCGCCCTTCAGCTTCAGCGCCGTTTCGAAAGCGCCCGCGAGACTGCGCGGCTGCCAGTCACCCGTTTCGACGAGCATCAGGCTCGCGTGACCGAATGGCGCTGTCGAACCGCGCTTCGCGCCGGGACTGACGGTCGCGATCAGATGCAGCAGGTTGTTGACGACCCGTCCTGCCAGTTCGCGCCGCTCGGGATGCGCCGAAAAGCACTCCGCCATGCCGATACCTTCGAGATTCGCCACCAGTTGAGGCACATCCACGACGACATAACCATAGTAGAGACCGGACGCGAGTTCCGTGTCGAAGAGGCCTGCTGAGCCGCGTTCGCCGGTTTCGCGCAAGAGGTCGTCGACGACGGTGAAATAGTCGTTCTCCACCTGCGCTTCGTGCACGGTGAACGCGTGCGCGACATACACTGCGGCATCGCGCGACGCGAGGATATCCGACGTGACCATGCGACCGAAGAGCGCCGACTCGAGACCGCTGCCGTGCTTGAGCGCTTCGATGTTCGCCTTCTCCTCCTTGAGGAAGCCGGCGACCGCTGATGTCAAGGCCGCCTCCTCCTGGCATTCTCGCGCCAGCGTCGCGCAACGCTGCACGAGATAGTCGATTTCCGCCTTGCCGAGCAGAACGGCCTGCCCGGTTTCCAACGCATCCTTTCCCTTGAGCTTCTTTCCGCCCTTGTCGAGCAAGCCTGCATCGCGCAAGGCCTCGGCCGCGGTTTGAGCAAGGGCCTCGGGCACGTTCTGCCTGATCAGTTCGTCGCGGATCATCGTGAGCGTGATGCGCGAACGGACGGCCATCGGCACGCCGAGCGTCGCCAGCGAGTGGTGATCGTCGGCCGTGCGCCAGTGCCGTTTGAGACATTGCGATGAAATACGCGTGCGGATGGCATCGCCCATCGGAAGGCGTTTCGCGAGGCCGGAATCGTCACGGTTGAGAAGCGCGGCGGAGTAGCTTTGCAGCGTGTGAATCTGGATGAAGCGCGGGTGAGTCATGTTCGGTCCTTCGGTTGCTGATTGAGTAGGCGTTTGTCTGCGTGGCGGCGGTCACGGCTTCTTTGCGCCTTCGGGGCTGGCGCTGGCATGGTCATGGACGAACCGGATGCGCAGCGCTTCCGCCCAACGCTTTCCCTTGGAATGTTCCGCGCTTTCGTTCAGGACGAAGGTGCCCAGTTCGGCCCAGTTCGGCTCGACATTCCTGCTTTGCATCATGCGAAGAGCACGCTGCAGCAGTGGGAAAAACGCATCGCCACGCGCGTTGAAAAGCCGGGTGACGCGCGCATCTGACACGCCTGCGCGCCTCAACTGGAATCCGAATCGTGCGTTCGCCTTGCTCTCGCCATCCTTCGGCATGTGATGACCCGTCAGCGCGATGCCGTTCACGATCACGGCCCATCGCTTCCAGCCCTCGACGCTCAATTGTTCGCAATCCACTTTCGCACGCTGCAAAGCGCGCGTGAGGGCCGCAATCTGTTGCACCGTCAGCGACTCCGCATCCGGGTTGAGACGCTTGAGCGCGACATGGTCCGCCTTCAGCGCGCCTTCGCCTTGTCTTCCGGCTTCGATGAAACGGGCGAGCGTTTGTGCCTGATTGCTCGAGACGCGCCATGTTTGCGGCGCGACGCCTTCAATTTGAGTCATCTGAATCCCCTTCGAACGATTCGGATTGCGCGGCTTTACGCGCTTCATCGCGGTCTTTCAACACGCGAGCGATTCGATTCGGCGCTTTCTCTGAACGCAAGAAACCGTGAAAACGCGAAAGCGCCGCGCCTCGAGCGCGATAGACGCGTTCCGCGCTGCGCGGTCCCGCGACGAATGCTTGCTCCAGCACTGCGGCGGCGCGATCGACGATCGCAAGGAGCCATTGGTCGTGCTCACCGTCCCGGTCGTCGGCTTCGATCTCCTTGCCGAGATCGTCGAAGAATCGCTGGTCTTCGCCTTGCTCGAACGCGCTCGCAAACTTGCCCGCTTTGTTCTTGATCTCGTCGCTCACGTTCTGAGCGTCGTTGCCCAGGAGCGCACACAACGCGCCCCAAAGCGTCTTGCGGACATCGCTGATTGCCGTGATGCGCTCTTGTGCCACCTTGGCGACCTCATCGCTGCTTTGCCGCAGCATCAAGTCGCGCATCTTCGTCGTAATCGGAATGCGTCTTTCGTGATATCCCTCGGTCTTTCCCTTACCGCGCGCGATAGCTTGAGCGAGGATGACGAGGCCTTCTTTTGCATCGTCTTCCTGCACATTTTGCGTGATGGTCGGCTTGTATTCACTCGAGAACGCAAGCGCGCTCGCGAGTTTGTAATCGAAGCCTCTCGCCGTGATCGACAGCGCCTTGCCCTCGGCGGCCTCGATCGGCGTCCAGGCATCGCCCGTCTTGCCGCACCGTTCCTTCGCGGCGATGCGCGTGGTCTTGCTGGTCGTGGCGATGGCGGCGAACGTTTCGCCGTGCGCCTGAATACGCACGCGCCGGCACACTTCGATATAGAAGGGATCGAGTTGGTCGAAGGAAAGGCTGCTCGCGCCGTCCCAAGGCTGAAGCCACACGAGCGCGATGCCGTCTTTTTCCTTCAACTCGAACATCTCCACAATCTGGTTGCGATTGCGAAGCAGAAGCCGGACGTCACGCGCCCAGCGCTTCCCCCAGCGGCCGATCGGCACCACACCGAACGCCGGACGACTGGCGAAGCCGCCGTTCATGCGCGAAATGCCATAGTTGCCCGCACCAAGAAAGCCATCTTGTGTCTGCAGGCTGACGAGCGCGTAGATCCAGTCCTCGGCTTGTGCATGAGCCATGCGTTGGGCCTTGAGGTCGTGATTCTTCGATGTCACCAGCATGTCGAGCGCGTCGGGCGTTGCAAGGCACTTCTTCCACGTGCGCGATGCCCCACGCTCACACGGCGCCTGCAAGAAGGCTGGGCGATCGTCCGGTGCGACGAGCGAGAACGCCGCGCCGTCGCTATCGTCGGGCGTCAGGTGCAAGCAATGCCGTGCGCCATTCGCCGGCGGTTTCGAAGGGCGTATCGCGCTTCGCCGCATGAAGCGCGATCGCCGCAAGCTGCACGAGAAACGCATGCCACGGATGACGCTGATGCGGACGCAGCGCGGGAAAATCGCTCACCTCGTCATTGTTGAACGCGATCAGCAGTTCCGGCAGCGTCGCGTACCGTTCCTGTCGATTGCTGGTCCGGTAGCGGATCAGCGCTTGATCGAGCAAGCTGAATTGGATGTGCATGAATGGGCTCTAAACTTTGCGCGCGCCGATCTTCTCGATACCGAACCGGGTGTACGAATAGCGAGCGGCGCCCAAGGCAAATTCGAAACCTCCGTCGTGACGGACGATCGAATCCGGCTTCGCGTCTGCGTCGAGCCGGGGTGACAGCATGTGATGACGGATGGCGATCTGGCGCACCTCCGCGCCGAACGGCCCCGGCTCAGGCGGTTCGAACTCGACGAGACGGTCGGCCGCGCCAAGACGCGTGGCGATGTGCTCGTCGCCGTCAGGGAACCCGGCTTCATCGAAACGCGCGTCGTAGGAAAGCACATTGAGTCGCGCGGTTATTCGCTTGGCGCTCGTGCCGCCTTCGAGCTGTTGCGCAAGTTGCTCCCACGATGCGCCGAGTTCTTTTTGTATCGAATGCAGGCAATCGGGATGTGTCGCGCGCTCCACGAGGCTGCGGTTTTCGCGCGGAATCACGCGGCTCGGCTGCTCGCAGATCAGACGTCGCGTCGCTTCGATCATGCGCAAGTCGGGATAGACGCCGCCGCCGTCTTTCAGCGGGCCGAGGCCATTGCGCGGCACCTGAAGGCACGCTTCGAAGGAACCGCTCGCCGGTATGAGCACCCAAGCGCGCGCTTCTTCGAAACCCTTCGGCCGGCGATCCTCGCCTTTGCGTTCGTGCCGATGCAAGCGGCCGATGCGCTGCAACAGCACGTCCATCGGACAGATATCTGTAATGAGCATGTCCGCGTCGATATCGAGGCTTTGCTCGAGCGTCTGCGTGCCAACGACGATGCACGCCTGCATTGCCTCGCGCACCTTGCCGACGCGCTTTTCGACGCGCGCATCGAGACACGGCCTGTCCTGCCGGCTGAAGCGGCTGTGATGCAGCGTCGGGACGCCCTCGAGATCGAACAGCCATGCGCGATCGCCGGATGCGTCGACCAACGCTTCCACCGCCTTTTGTGTCGCGATTGCGGCCGGTACGGTGTTGCGGACGATCAATACGCGCGCGCCTTGCTTCGCGGCATCGAATGCGAGTTGGGCGATGCGCTCGTGATCGTCGATTGCGTCGAGTGTTTGCCAGTGGACCGTCTTCGATCTTCCGGAGCCGGGCAATCCTCGAACGGTTCCACCGTCCGTGAGCGCGGGGTACGGCGATCGCACGGCTTCTTCGATATCTGGCACAGCGACTTCCCCGCCCCCGCTCGCGATGCGCTGAAACCGCGCGCGCTGACCTGAACCGAGCGTGGCGGACAAAAGCAGCGCATGGCCGCCCGTGGCGACATGCGCCTTGAGGAGTTGCTCCAGCACTTGCGACATGTAGGCGTCGGACGCGTGCACTTCGTCGACGACGAGCAAGGACCGGCAAAGCGCCGCATGACGCAGATGCGCATGACGCACTTGCAGCGCCGCGAGCAACGCCTGATCGATCGTGCCGACGGCGATCGTCGCCGCGAGAAACCGCTTCGGCGACTCGGCGGCCCAGCGCTGGTGCGCCGTCGCATCGTCGGGATGATCGGCCCACAAGACCTGAAAGTCCGGCAAGGCGAATTTTTCATTGCCATCCGCGCTTTCGTAGCCCGGCAGGGCACGCACGACGACCGGCGCGTTCTTCGGCCAGAGACGCGCGACGAACTTGCGCACGCGCTCATAAACCTGAGCGGCGGCCACGCGCGTAGGCAGCGCGAAATACAGCGAATCGACCTTGCCGGCCTCGAAGAGCTTCGCGAAGCGCCACAGCGCGGCTTCGGTCTTGCCGCTACCGGTTTCCGATTCGAGGATGAGAAGCGGGCCGAGTTCTTCCTCTCCGAGCGCGCTTTGAACCGGGCGTGGCGCATCGACTTCGAAAGCGGACTGGAAAGAGAATCCTTCGCGAATCAGCTGCGCGCGCAGCGCCGAGGTTTCGAGTCCGATAGATGCAATCGCCTTCGATGCCCGATCGAGCGCGTCTTTCAGCGCGCGCGCGGAGCCTGGCGTGCCGTACTCGAAGAAGCGCAGATCGGAACCGAGCCAGTCGGCCAATTGCACGAGGCCCGCGAACAGATGAACGAACGCGGGCGTGGACGGGAGCGGCTCGCCGCCCGAGTCGAATGCCAGTGGAAAGTGCTGACGCAAGGCAGCGCCGATTTCCTTCAGCGCGATGGCAGGACTGTAGAGATCGCGACCGGCGGCATCGCGCACGGGCCGCCATATCAGCGGATCGATTCCCGATGGATCCTTGAGGGGACGACCGTGGTGGCCCAGGCTCGCCAGCAGAAGTTCATACACACCGCCGCCCCATGTCGATATCGCTTCGATGGGCAGTTCTGAAAGCGGTGCTCCACCGCAGTGGAACGCGTGGAGCGCCTCCACGCCGTGTCCTGCTTTCTGCGGCCATTCGCGCGGCGCGGGGCCTTTCCATCGTTTCGCCTGAAAGCCGCTATTGGCCTTTCCGAAGTCGTGCAGATAGGCAAGTGCTGTGAGCCGCTCGACATCCTGCTCGCTCAATGACCGACCGGCGCTGACGCTCAAGGCGTCGCGAATGCGCCCGCAATGCGCGATCGCCATGAAGCACGCCGCCACATCCAGCATGTGATCGCAAAGCGGATGGAAGAGCGAGTGCTCGTCTCCGTCTCTCGGCCGCTTGCCCCACGCGACGAAAGTATCGCTCTTGTTTGTCTCTGTTCGCATGCGCTCTCTGATCACGTGCGGTTGCCTCTATGTCACGCAGTGATCGTTTTTTGTTTTGGATGACTATCTTTTTACTTTTCGAGCGTAGGTAATTCCATACGAATCCGCCTAAATCGTGCGTGCGATCTGCATGCTGCATACGGCGGGGTCCTGCATGAGCGTGGCGCGGCAGTTCAGCGTTTCTATGTTTGACAGCCAGCGGGCCACTCGCCATACTCTCGGCCGGCTGGCCTGTTCGGAACATCGAATCGGTCGTTTGTTCTTTTAAATCATGAAAGTAAGTGGGAGAGGTTCCTCCGCGTGTGCGGAGATAGACCCTCACCGAGCCAGACTGAATGAGCGATACGACAGGTTCCTCCGCGTGTGCGGAGATAGACCTTTCCGACGCGTTGCCGAGAAAGCTCTTGTCCGGGTTCCTCCGCGTGTGCGGAGATAGACCGCAGAAGCATTGCTTGCTGACCTGCTCGGCGTAGGTTCCTCCGCGTGTGCGGAGATAGACCGCACAGGACCGCGTCATGGCGGCGGCATTCCAGGGTTCCTCCGCGTGTGCGGAGATAGACCCGACCGAGTTATCCACAGCCGCCACTTGCTTCAGGTTCCTCCGCGTGTGCGGAGATAGACCCGGGATCTCCGGTCACAGGTCTGGGAAGAGGTGGGTTCCTCCGCGTGTGCGGAGATAGACCCGTGGCGCCGCGCGGCACCGGAACCGTCGGCGGGGTTCCTCCGCGTGTGCGGAGATAGACCCTGGGGGGGCGGCTCTCCGCTGTGGCTTGGCTTGGTTCCTCCGCGTGTGCGGAGATAGACCCAGCGGTTTGTTGAGGCTCGACTGTTCCGGCGAGGTTCCTCCGCGTGTGCGGAGATAGACCCTGGAAAGGCGATATCGGCAGTCTGGACGAACTGGTTCCTCCGCATGTGCGGAGATAGACCCTCGGCATCCTTCGCGCACGCGCGGTAGAGGATGGTTCCTCCGCGTGTGCGGAGATAGACCATGCCCGCGTCGCGCTGCATTCTGGTGTGGTCGGGTTCCTCCGCGTGTGCGGAGATAGACCCGGAAGCAGCAGCCATATAGGCCGGCGTCATCGGTTCCTCCGCGTGTGCGGAGATAGACCCTCACCGCGGCGCTGGCGGATCGACTTGAGCATGGTTCCTCCGCGTGTGCGGAGATAGACCGTGAGGGAACGAGCACCGCACGTTCTTCGCCAGGGTTCCTCCGCGTGTGCGGAGATAGACCCGTGTCCAGCGTCATGTCCGCATAAGTGTTGTCGGTTCCTCCGCGTGTGCGGAGATAGACCCGTGGGATGGGTGGACATGGACATCATCACGCCGGTTCCTCCGCGTGTGCGGAGATAGACCCGGGCATTGGGCCGACCTCGAGTATCCGGTCGGGGTTCCTCCGCGTGTGCGGAGATAGACCCGGAAGGCAGCGTGAGCGTCTCTCTCGTCGCCCGGTTCCTCCGCGTGTGCGGAGATAGACCCCGGTGAGCGCACGCTCAACGAGCTCGACCTCGGGTTCCTCCGCGTGTGCGGAGAGAGACCTTGCTTCGCGATCTTTAGGGCCCCAGACAAATCGGTTCCTCCGCGTGTGCGGAGATAGACCGTCGATTCAGAACGGCACGAAGCTCTACACCCAGGTTCCTCCGCGTGTGCGGAGATAGACCCTTTTGCACTTTTTATTTTGTCACGTGCTCGACGGTTCCTCCGCGTGTGCGGAGATAGACCCGGACCTTGCGGGAATTTGCGCAGGAAATCGTCGGTTCCTCCGCGTGTGCGGAGATAGACCTTTTCCATGCCCGTGTTTTCGGCGGTCGCTACAGGTTCCTCCGCGTGTGCGGAGATAGACCCAGGTACTCGATCGGGTCAGCAGTCGCGTTGCTGGTTCCTCCGCGTGTGCGGAGATAGACCCGGCATATCAGTTAATCCCTTGCCATGCCCACGGGTTCCTCCGCGTGTGCGGAGATAGACCGTTGTCGCGAAAGGCGCAGAAGGCATTCTGCAGGGTTCCTCCGCGTGTGCGGAGATAGACCTTGGCCGAAGAACCGTGCACGCTCGACTACGACGGTTCCTCCGCGTGTGCGGAGATAGACCCGTAAGCTCCTTCTGATCCCATTCAGATTCCTTGGTTCCTCCGCGTGTGCGGAGATAGACCCATCCAGAACAGCATCACGAAACGCGTGCTCGAGGTTCCTCCGCGTGTGCGGAGATAGACCCTCACGCCCGAGACGCCCGCATCGCCCGACTTTGGTTCCTCCGCGTGTGCGGAGATAGACCCGCGGGCACGCGACGGTAATTCCGCTTCGAACAGGTTCCTCCGCGTGTGCGGAGACAGACCCGTGGACGGGAGTATCTCGGCCCTCTGTATCGCGGTTCCTCCGCGTGTGCGGAGATAGACCCTGAGGGCGAGTCCGGAGCGCTTAATGTGGTTCGGTTCCTCCGCGTGTGCGGAGATAGACCCGAGTTGCGGTCGCATCACACCCTTCGCATCGGGGTTCCTCCGCGTGTGCGGAGATAGACCCGGTTATGACGTGCTTGTGGGCGGCGGCCGCTTGGTTCCTCCGCGTGTGCGGAGATAGACCCGTCTACAAGGTTCCGAGCGGCCGATCGGCTGAGGTTCCTCCGCGTGTGCGGAGATAGACCCTATCCAGTCGCACCTCACCAGCACATCGCTGAGGTTCCTCCACGCGTGCGTAGATACACCGTTAATGCCGCCGCTCGCCAGCCTGAAGTCCGGAGGGTTCCTCCGCGTGCGCCGAGACACACCGCAACTTGCAACACCCAAATCCCATCACGCCCCCTCACCCTCAAAACGCCCCCGCGCCGCCGCCACAACGCGCATCACCGCCTCCGCACTCAATCGCGCCGCAATCCCCTTCACGTACTCATGATGCCGCGCCTCCAGCGGCGCATCGAGAAACTGCGCGTGCAGATATCGGATCAACGCGATCCTCCGATGCTTCAACGCAATGCTCCGCTCAAGCAACGCAAGCGCCGCGTCCGCATCACGCTTCTGGAACGTGCGCGCGGAAAGCCGCGCGGCGGCATCGCGCGACGCGTTCATCGCACGAACGTATGTTGCGCGCCGACGTTCATCCGCCACGCATCGAAATCCGCGCGCCGCCAGTCGAGTTCGAGACCGAGGCGCTTCGTGCCTTCCCGGATCTTCGGCTTGTGCAGCGAGAGCGTGAGCGCATCCAGCGCGGGCCATTGCTCGAACGACAGCGCCGCGATCTCCACCGCGAGCGTCTCGAGCAAGCGCGTATGCGTCTTCGTCTCGAGAAACGCGCTCACGCGATTGCACCACGCCTCGTAGTCGATCAACCCATCGTCCGATTCATGCGGCATCCCGCGATAGCACAGGCTCGCATCGATGCACACGGGTTGCGGCCCCTCATGCTCATGCTCGTACAGGCCGACGCGCGTCTTCACGATCAGTTCATCGACGACAACGCGCCAGCCCCGTCCACCTGCTTCGAGCGGCTCGAACGGCTTCATGAGAGCAGCGGCTCGGCGGCATCGAGCATGATCTTCACGAAGTAGTCCGCGAAGCTGCGGCGCACGATGATCTCGAAGCGATCGCCGCCCAGCGGCACGAGCGTCACTGAAGCCTTGAAATAATGGCTCTGCGCGCACTGTCCTTCGCCGAAGATCTTCGGATGCAGATCGAGCGGGCAGCCGCGCGAAAGCACTTCACGCGTCTTCGGGCCATCGATCTCGAGCACCGTATAACCGCTGCCGATATCCACCGCCGCCGAGAACTGGCCGACGAACGCCTCGCGCAGTTTCGCTTCGAGCGGTGCGGTGCGCGATGCGTCGTGCGCGGTATCCGAATGCACGAGCCATTCATCCGGGCCGAGCCACAGCATCGTGTAGCCGTTGGCGCGCGCAATGGTGTTCGCCTTCTCGGGCGGCACACAGCCGATCACGTTCTGCACCGCCCTGACGAAGGCCGGATCGCGCGTATCGCCGCGCACGTTCACGAGTTCGAGAAACGGCCGCTCGGTCAGGCGAAACTTCTTCGGCGAGCCGCTCTGATGCGCTTTCATCAACGCATCGGCGCCGACGAGCGGGGACTCCTGCCACACACCTTGCCCGCTCATGGCACGATCGACGACCGTGGCGGAAGCTTTGATTTCATTCAACATGCTGACGTGCTCCTTCGCTGTCGTAGAACACCGAACTGGTGATTTTCGCGTTGATCCGCTTGCCGTTCGCGAGCGGAATCATGACCGATTCGCCGATCTTTTCGAGGCCGCCCTTCACCACGGCCAATGCAATCGAGCGCTTCAAAATAGGGCTGTAATAGCTCGACGTGACGTGACCGAGCATCGGCGCGGTATCGCCGTGGAACGGACCCGCGACGATCTGCGCGCCCTCGGGCAGCACGAACGAAGGATCATCGGTCAGGAGGCCGACGAACTGCTTGCGCCCGGGCTTCGCCGTATCCGATCGCGTCAGCGAACGCTTGCCGATGAAGTCCTTCGACTTCGCGACCAACCCGCCCATGCCGAGGTCGTACGGCGTCATCGAACCGTCCGTATCCTGTCCGACGATGATGTAGCCCTTTTCCGCGCGCAGCACGTGCATCGTTTCCGTGCCGTACGGCGTGATGTCGAATTCCGCGCCCGCAAGCATGAGCGCTTCCCACACCGCGCGTCCGACGTTCGCCGGCACGTTCACCTCATAAGCGAGCTCGCCCGAGAAGCTGATGCGCATCACGCGCGCCGATGCGCCCGCGACCGTGCCATCGCGATAGCTCATGAACGGGAACGCCGCGTTCGCGAAGTCGATGTCGTGACACACCTTCTGCAGCACCTTGCGGCTGTTCGGGCCGACGACCGCGAACGTTGCCCAGTGATCCGTCACCGATGCGAGACGCACGCGCATGTCGGGCCATTCTGTCTGCAGCCAGCGTTCGAGCCACGTCAGCACGCGCGCCGCACCGCCGGTGGTCGTCGTCATCATGTAGTGCTGTTCGCCGAGGCGCACCGTGACGCCGTCGTCGAAGATCATGCCGTTCTCGTCGAGCATCAGGCCATAGCGGCATTTGCCGACTTCGAGCTTGCTCCATGGATTCGTGTACATCCAGTTCAGCAGCTTCGCGGAGTCCGGGCCCTGAATGTCGATCTTGCCGAGCGTCGATGCATCGAGAATGCCGACGCTCTGACGCACCGCGAGCGATTCACGCGCGACCGCCGCGTGCATGTCCTCGCCGGCCTTCGGGTAATACCAGGGACGCTTCCAGTTGCCGACATCCTCGAACATCGCGCCGTTCTCGACGTGCCATTCGTGAATCGCGGTCTTGCGTACCGGATCGAGAAACTCGCCGAGCTCGCGGCCCGCGAACGTGCCGAACGTGACAGGCGTGTAGTTCGGGCGGAAGGTCGTCGTGCCGGTCTCGGGAATCGTCTTGCCGAGCGCCTGCGCGAGAATTGCCATGCCGTTGATGTTGCCGAGCTTGCCCTGGTCGGTGCCGAAGCCCATCGCCGTATAGCGCTTCACGTGCTCGACGGATTCGAAGCCTTCGCGTGCCGCCAGATAGATGTCCGCCGCGGACACATCGTTCTGGAAATCGACGAACTGCTTGGGACCGCGCGTCGCCATGTCCCGGTTCCCGACGATCCACAGCGGCATCATCGGCGCTTCGACGATTTCAGCGACCTGCACGGCATTCGGCTTCACGACGATATGACCCGCCGCACGCGCCGCTTCCACGCCCGCATCGCCGCCGAGACGGATGCCGCGCGCCAGCGAGAACTCGCCCGCGCATGCGCCGACGCTGCTTTCCAGTTGCATCGCCTTGCCCGGAACGAAGCACGCCTTCTCGTCGTGCCAGTGCGCCTTGCCGCCCGATTGCGCGAAGAGGTGCAGCACCGGGCTCCAGCCGCCCGACATCGCGACGAGATCGCATTGCAGTTCCGTCTGCTTCTGGCCGATCTCACCCTTCGCATACGAAGCCACTTCCACCGACGCGACACGCAGCTTGCCGCGCGCCACGGTGATCACCGCGTTGTTCATCACGCGCACGCCATAGCGACGCGCCGCCGCGGGCAACGTGCCTTTCGATTCGGCCGGACGCGGATCGACGACGGTCACGTCGGCGCCTGCGGTCTTCAGATCGAGCGCGCATTGATACGCGTCGTCGTTGTTCGTGAAGACGACGGCGCGACGGCCGGGCAGCACCGCATAGCGATGCAGATACGTCGACACCGCCGATGCGAGCATCACACCGGGCAGATCGTTATTGCCGAAGACGATCGGACGCTCGTGCGCGCCGGTCGCGAGCACCACGCGTTTCGCACGCACTTTCCACATCAGTTCACGCGTGCCCTTGCGCCGCGACACGGGCAAATGCTCCGTCAGGCGCTGCGTGATCGTGACGAGGTTGTGATCCTGATAGCCGAACGCCGTGCTGCGCGAAAGAACCTTCACGTCAGGCATTTTGCGCAGTTCGGCTTCGATCTTCTGCACCCATTGCATTGCGGGCTTGCCATCGATCTCCGCGCGGCATGACAGCAGCGAGCCGCCGAGTTCGCGCTGATCGTCGACCAGAATCACGCGCGCGCCCGACATGCCGGCCGCATGCGCCGCCGCAAGACCCGAAGGGCCGCCGCCGACCACGAGCACATCGCAGTGCGCGAAGCACTTGTCGTAGCGATCGGCGTCGAGATGCTTCGGCGCTTCGCCGAGGCCCGCCGCGTCGCGGATCACTTCTTCGTACTTCGGCCAGAGCTTGCGCGGCCACATGAACGTCTTGTAGTAGAAGCCCGCGGGAATAAAGCGCGCGATCTTCTGATTGACCGCCATGCGATCGTTCTCGATGCTCGGCTTCGCGTTCACGCTCGCCGCGACGAGACCCTGATACAGCTCGACTTCCGTCGCACGGGCATTCGGCACCGTGTACGCGCCGGTTTCGAGTTGCACGACTGCATTCGGTTCTTCCACGCCCGCGGTGACGATCCCGCGCGGACGGTGGTATTTCCAGCTGCGCGCAATGAAGCGCTCGCCGTTCGCGAGCAGCGCGGATGCGAGCGTATCGCCTTCATAGCCCTGATACGTCTTGCCGTTGAACGTGAAGGTGACGGGGATCGCGCGATTGATGCGGCCGCCTACGCCGAGTCGGTCTTTCTGGCTCATTTCGACGTGCCTCCGTTGTCTTGCATCACAGCCAGCGGACGGTCGAACGTCTCGTAGCCCTGGATTTCATAACTCACCGTGTCGCGCTGCGCCTTGAACCAGCGGCGGCAGCCTTGCGCGTGCATCCATTGCTCGCGATGCACGCCGCGCGGATTCTTGCGCATGAAGAGGTAGTCGCCCCATTCGCGGTCGGTGAGCTTTTCCGTGTCGAGCGGACGTGCAATATCCGCTTCGCCGCCGCACGAGAATTCGGTTTCGGCGCGCGGCCCGCACCAGGGGCATTCGATCAGCAACATGTTTCTTTTCCTCGATGCGGTTAGTGAGCCACGGCAGCCGCGCCGTGTTCGTCGATGAGATGACCGGTATAGAAGCGATCCAGCGAGAACGGCGCGTTCAACGCATGCGGCTCGTCCTTCGCGATCGTGTGCGCGTAGGCCCAGCCCGAGCCCGGCGTCGCCTTGAAGCCGCCCGTGCCCCAGCCGCAGTTGAAGTAGAGCCCCTTCACGTCGGTCTTGGAGATGATCGGGCACGCATCCGGCGAGACATCGACGATGCCGCCCCACTGGCGATTCATGCGCACGCGCGAGAACACCGGGAACATTTCGACGATCGCTTCCAGCGTGCCTTCGATGATGTGGAAGCTGCCGCGCTGACCGAAGCCCGTGTACTGATCAACGCCCGCGCCGATCACGAGATCGCCCTTGTCGGACTGGCTGATGTACGCGTGCACCGCGTTGGACATCACGACCGTGTTCACGACCGGCTTGATCGGCTCCGACACGAGCGCCTGCAGCGGATGGCTTTCGAGCGGCAGACGCACGCCGGCCATGTCCGCGAGCGTCGTCGTGTTGCCCGCCGCGACGATCGCGACCTTCTTCGCCTTGATGAAGCCCTTGGTCGTATCGACGCCCGTCACCTGATTGCCGTCACGGCGAATGCCCACCACCTGGCAGTTCTGGATGATGTCGACGCCCGCCTGGTCCGCGCCGCGCGCGAAGCCCCACGCGACCGCATCGTGACGCGCGACGCCGCCGCGACGCTGAATCGACGCGCCCAGCACCGGATAGCGGCTGTTGAGATTGATCGTCGGCTCGATTTCCTTGATCTGCTGCGGCGTGAGGAACTCGGCATCGACGCCATTCAGGCGGTTCGCGTTCACGCGGCGCTCGGTGTCGCGCACGTCCTGCAGCGTGTGCGCGAGATTCATCACGCCGCGCTGCGAGAACATCACGTTGTAGTTGAGGTCTTGCGAGAGGCCTTCCCACAGCTTCATCGCTTTCTCATACAGCGCAGCCGATTCGTCCCACAGATAGTTCGAGCGCACGATGGTCGTGTTGCGCGCGGTATTGCCGCCGCCGATCCATCCCTTCTCGAGAATCGCGACGTTCGTGATGCCGTGCTCTTTCGCGAGGTAATACGCGGTCGCGAGACCATGACCGCCGCCGCCGACGATCACGACGTCGTACTCGCGCTTCGGCTCGGGACTTCGCCACTGGCGTTCCCAGTTCTCGTGATACGACATGCCGTTGCGCAGCAGGCTGAATATCGAGTAGCGGCTCATGGGTGTTTCCTATGGTGCAGGGTTTATGCGTTTGGGCAATTCAGCATTCGATGACGTTGACGGCGAGGCCACCGCGCGACGTCTCCTTGTATTTCGTCTTCATATCGGCGCCGGTCTCACGCATCGTCTTGATGACCGAATCGAGCGACACGTAGTGCTTGCCGTCGCCCTTCATCGCCATGCGCGCGGCGTTGATCGCCTTGATCGCGCCCATCGCGTTGCGCTCGATGCACGGAATCTGCACCAGCCCGCCGACCGGATCGCAGGTCATGCCGAGGTTATGTTCCATGCCGATTTCCGCGGCGTTCTCCACTTGCGCGGGCGTGCCGCCCATCACGGCGGCGAGCGCGGCCGCGGCCATCGAGCACGCGACGCCGACTTCGCCCTGACAGCCGACTTCCGCGCCGGAGATCGAAGCCGTCTCCTTGTAGATGATGCCGATGGCGGCCGCGGTGAGCAGGAAGCGCACGATGCCTTCGTCGTTCGAGCCGTGCATGAACTTCACGTAGTAGTGCAGCACGGCGGGAATCACGCCGGCCGCGCCATTGGTCGGCGCGGTAACGACGCGGCCGCCCGATGCGTTTTCCTCGTTGACGGCCATCGCGTAGAGATTGACCCAGTCGAGCATCGACAGGGGATCGCGCAGCGACTCTTCGGAACGCGAGCGCAACGAGGCGCTCAGATCGGCTGCGCGGCGCTTCACATGCATCGGACCGGGCAACTCGCCGCGCTCCTTGCAGCCGCGCTCGACGCACGCGGCCATCACGCGCCACACGGCGAGCAGGCCTTCGCGCACTTCGGCTTCGGTGCGGTTCGCGCACTCGTTGTGCATCGTCACTTCGGCGATGGACAGACCCGTCTCCTCGCAGACGCGCATCAGGTCGTCGCCGGTGCGAAACGGATGCGGCACCGTGTTGCCGACGCGCAGACCGTTCACGCGATCGCCTTCGCGATTCACGACGAAGCCGCCGCCGACCGAGAAATACTCCTTCTCGACGAGCAACTGGCCGTTCTCGTCGAACGCCTGAAAGCGCATGCCGTTCGGATGCACGATGCTCGACCCCGGCGCGCCCGGCATCAGCTTGCGATAGAAGCCGATATGCTCGCGTTCCTCGAACACGACCTCATGCTTGCCGAGCAGCTTCAGGCGCTTGGTCGCGCGGATCTCGGCAAGGCGCGGCGCGATCACGTCGGGATCGATGAGATCGGGCAGATTGCCTTCGAGGCCGAGCAGCACGGCCTTGTCGGTGCCGTGGCCCTTGCCGGTCGCACCGAGCGAGCCGAACAGTTCGGCGCGCACGCGGGTCACGAAGGCGAGCAGATTGGCGTCCTCGACATGCGATGCGAAACGGCACGCCGCGATCATCGGCCCGACGGTATGCGAGCTGGACGGTCCGATGCCGATCTTGAACAGATCGAAGACGCTGACGTTCATGGTTGTCCCTGAGTTTTGGCGTGGCGCACGATGCGCGACCGTGGTTTCGGTATGGCGTTCATTGCACCAAACCCTGAAAGGACTCGATAGAACAAAAGCGCCATCGAAATGGGACCGCGGCGTCAGGGCTTCAAACGCCGTAAGGCGGTGGCGTTTTTACGATGGTTTCCGGCGCATTCGCGGCTCCGTGACACTCACCAATGCCAATTGCGATAACAGAGCATTTCGCACGCGGCGCGTTTTTGCGCATCTTCGTTGCACTTTCCACATTTTTGAGACTGGTCCGAAGCGACGCGCGAACAGGCGTCGGTATATTCCCTAGGTTCTCAGACGAGCCGCGCCAAGAGGCTTCGGTTCACGTTCCGCCCTTCTCCCGCTTCTCCGGTTTGCATCGATGGAATCTCACGCCTTACCCGATCAGTTCTTCAAATCCTGGACTCTCGCTTTTGTCATCGGCGTCCTTGTCGTCGGCACGCTCCAGGCCCTCGACCTTCTCGCGGTGGATCGCGTGCTCACGCGCGAGGCGCCCGTCTGGGCAGCGCTGATGCTGCTCAGCTCAATCGATCCCGTGCTGCGCTATTTCGGCGTGTTGAAGGCCGAAATCGAGCAGCGCTGGGGCGATTACACGATCGCGAGCGTGCTCGGCCGCTCGATCGGCGCGCTCGTCGGTAGCGCCTTCGCCTGGGCGTTCGCCGTGCTCGGCGGCTGAAGCGCTTCCTGTTTCATCCGTTTCGAATCACGCGGCCGCCGTCACGCGACGCCGGCCGCGTTTGCATTTCTGACGCGCCCCCGAGGCTCGCAGCCGAGTGTTATGCTCGCTGGATAACGTCCAGCCGCATGTCTCCCGCATGAACGCCGCAGAGCAGCTTCCGCCGTCATCCGTCGACGGTCAGTCGAAATCGCGCATCCGCTTCGGCATCATCCTGTTGCCGAACTTCACGCTGACCGCGTTCGCCGGTTTCGTCGACCTGTTGCGCCTCTCCGCCGACGAAGGCGATTTCAGCCGTCCGGTACGCTGCTCGTGGAGCGTGATCGGCGAGACGCTCGCGCCGGTGCGCGCGAGCTGCGGCATTCAGATCACGCCGTGGGAAACCTACGATCAGGCCGAGCCGTTCGATTACGTCGTCGTGGTCGGCGGCCTGCTGCATTCCGGCCCGGCCACCAGCGAGGCGACGCTGCAGTTCATCCGCCGCGCGGCCTCGGCGAACGCGACGATGGTCGGCATGTGCACGGGCGTGTTTTCGCTGATGCGCGCGGGCGTGCTCGAAGGGCATCGCATCTGCGTGAGCTGGTTTCATTACTGGGACTTCATCGAGCGGTTCCCGCACGCCGACGAGAAAGCGCTCGTCGCAGACCGCCTCTTCGTGATCGACAGAAGGCGCATTACGTGTTCGGGCGGGCGCGCCTCGATCGATGTCGCCGCCGCCATTCTCCTGCGTCATTTCGAAACGGCCACGGTGCAAAAGGCGCTGCGCATCCTGCTCGTCGATGACATGCAGAAGGGCAACGCGCCGCAGCCGCATCCGCCGGGTCTCGCGCCCGCGACGCATCCGAAGGTGAAACGTGCGATCCTGCTGATGGAGCAGCACGTCGGGCGCTCGCTCACGCTCGATGAACTCGCGCACAAGCTCGATCTGTCGACGCGGCAACTCGAACGCCTGTTCAAGGCGGAAACCGGCAAGGCGCCGCAGGCGTACGCGAAGCAGGTGCGGCTGCGCACCGCCGCGTGGCTGCTGACGAGCTCGGACAAGACGGTGGCGGATATCGCGTCGAGTTGCGGCTTCTCCGATGCATCGCATCTCGGCCGCGAGTTCCGCAAGCAATTCGGCCTGCCGCCGATGATGTATCGCGAGCAGGGCGGCGCGCAGGATGCGCAGGAAGCCGCTCAGGCAATGGACTACGACGAGACTTTCCCGGGCCGCGCCCAGGCGATCTAGCAGCATCTGTTCACGTTTTCCGCGGCTCATCAATCCAAGGAGGAACGGCATGGAGACTCACGGATATTCGCAGGAAGAATGGAAGGTGCGTTGCGAACTGGCGGCGCTTTATCGCGTGATCGGGCACTTCCGCTGGACCGACATGATCTTCACGCACATCAGCGCGCGCGTGCCGGGAGCGGACCATCACTTCCTGATCAACCGCTATGGCGTGCTGTTCGACGAAATGCGCGCATCGGATCTGGTGCGCATCGACAGCGAAGGCCGTCCGGTCGAAGCAGGCGCGAGCGACGATCCGGGGCGCTATCGCGTGAATCCGGCGGGCTTCACGATTCACTCCGCCGTTCATATGGCGCGTCCCGATGTGCTGTGCGTCGTGCACACGCATACGGCGGCGGGCGCGGCGGTGTCGGCGCAGAAGCAGGGGCTGTTGCCGATCAGCCAGCATGCGCTGAAGTACTACGGGCACATCGCGTATCACGATTACGAAGGGATCGCGCTGGATCTCGCGGAGCGGGATCGGCTCGTCAACGATCTCGGATCGCACAACGCGATGATCCTGAAAAATCACGGCTTGCTGACCTGCGGGAAGTCGATTCCGGAGGCGTTTCAGGAGATGTATTTCCTTGAAAGAGCCTGCGAGATTCAGATTCGCGCGCTGGCGGGCAATGCGGAACTGAATCTGCCGTCGCAGAAGGTTTGCGAGGTGACGGCCGAGCAATATCGGCGGGACGAGTCCGACGGAATCATGGCGCTGCAATGGGAGGCGGCGCTGAGGATGATCGAAGGCGCGAAGCCCGATTACCGGAGTTGACGCGCCCTCTTCAGCCCTCTTCGGCCCTCTTCGGCCCTCTTCGCATCACTGCATTCAGTTGCCGGCGACGTAAGCCTTAACCGCCGGCAACCCGTCCTTCCCGTCGAACGTCTTCACGCCCGCAAGCCATTTGTCGAGCACCGCCGGGTTCGCCTTGAGCCACTCGCGCGCCGCCTTGTTGGCATCGGTCTTGTTCATGATCGGCAGCATCACGTGGTTCTCGATGTCCGTCGTGAACTGCAGGTTCGATACGAGCTTCGCGACGTTCGGGCAACGCGCGTCGTAGTCCGTCGGCGTGACGGTCAACACCTTCGCTTCGCCGTAGTTGGGACCGAACACATCGTCGCCGCCGGAGAGATAGTCGATCTTCATCTGCACGTTCATCGGATGCGGCTCCCAGCCGAGGAACACGATCGGCTTCTTCTCGCGGATCGCGCGATTCACTTCTACGAGCATGCCCGCCTCGCTCGATTCCACGAGCTTGAACTTGCCGAGCCCGTACATATTGTTGTCGATCATCTTCTTGATGAGCGCATTGCCATCGTTGCCCGGCTCGATGCCGTAGATCTTGCCGTCCAGCTTGTCGTAATTCTTCGCGATGTCGTTGAAGTTCTTGATGCCGGCCTGATACGCATAATCGGGCACGGCGAGCGTGTACTTCGCGCCCGTCAGGTTCGGCGTCGGCAGAACCTTCACCTGATTCGCTTTCCTGAACGAGTCGATCATCGGGTCCATCGTCGGCGACCAGTAGCCGAGGAACACGTCGATCTGCTTGCTCTTCACGCCCGCGAACGTGATCGGCACGGAGGCGATCGTCTTTGTCGGGTTATAGCCCAGCCCCTGGAGAACCGTCGATGCAAGTCCGGTCGTCGCGGCGATATCCGTCCAGCCGACATCGGCGAAGTGCACGTTTCGGCACGCGGCGGGCTCGGCGGCGTTCGCCGCATACGCACCCGACAGCATCGCCGCAACCATCGACGCGATCCACAAGCGTTTCATGTATCTCTCTCCCAGTTTTTTCAAGGCACGACGCGGCCCGCGCGCGCGACTTCGCAAAGCCCGCGCGGGCCGAAGAAAAACAGACCAGAAAGACGTCAGGCCGACAAGCGGCGCTCCACGCTCGGCGCGTGCCCGAACTGCGCGCGATACGCCTTGCTGAAGTGACAAGGCGAATGGAATCCGCAGATGCTCGTCACGCGCGCGATCGATGCATCCGTGTTGCGCAACAGCTCGCGTGCGCGGCGCAAACGCAGCGTCAGGTAGTAATGCGTCGGCGATACGTTGAGGAACATCTTGAACATGCGCTGCAAATGCCGTTGCGACAGATGCACGAGGCGCGCAAGCTCTTCGAGCGACAGCGGCTCCTCGATGTTCGCCTCCATCAGCCGCACCACTTCGACAAGCTCGGCACGCGAAAAACCGACGCGCGCATCGACGGGAATGTGCTGATAGTCCGTCGATCCGCGTATGCGCTCGACAATGAACTGCTCCGACACCTGCGCCGCGTGCGCCTGCCCGAGCCGCATGCCGACGAGATTGAGCATCAGATCGAGCGGCGCGGTGCCTCCCGTGCACGTCAGGCGATCGCGATCGATCACGAAGAGCTCGTCGGCGAATCGCACATGCGGGAAGCGCTTGTTGACCGGCGACATGTCTTCCCAGTGCAGCGTGCAGCGATAACCGTCGAGCAGCTTCGCCGCGAGCAGCGCGTACGGCCCGGTGCAGATGCCGCCGAGCGGAATGCCCGCTTCATGCGCGCGCCGCAGCAGCTCGATCACCTTGTCATCGACATAGTCGGCGACGTGCCAGCCCGCGCACACGATCAGCACGTCGGGCATGCCCGCCTCGTCGAGCGTCACCGTCGGCTTCACAGTGATGCCGTTGCTCGCGCGCGCCGGCTCGCCCTCCGGCGTGATGATCGACCAGCGGTAGTGCTGCTCACGGCCGACGTAGTTGGCCATGCGCAGCACCTCGACCGCGCTCGTGAACGCGATCATCGAAAAGTTCGGCAGCGTGAGAAAGCCGAAGTGCGCGAGATTGGACAACGGTGAATCGGTAACCGCCGGGACGATCGCGTCGCGCTTCATGGCTCGTGCCTTTGCCTTTATCAGCTCTGTTGCGTCGCCGGTTCGCGGCGCACTTTCATCACGCTCTTGAGACCGGAGAGCAGCGGGGCGCGCGCCATGCCCGGCGAACGGCCGAAGCTCTCGGTGATGCGGTCGAGAATGATCGCGAGCAAGACCACCGACAGGCCGCTTTCGAAGCCGAGGCCGATATCCAGACGCTGAATCGATGCGAGCACGTCGTTGCCGAGACCGCCCGCGCCGACCATCGACGCGATGATGACCATCGACAACGCCATCATGATCGTCTGGTTCACGCCGGTCATGATCGAAGGCAGCGCGTTCGGAATCTGCACCTTGTAGAGCAGTTGCCACGGCGTGCAGCCGAACGCCTGACCCGCTTCCACGATCTCGCGATTCACCTGCTTGATGCCGAGCGCGGTAAGACGCACAGCCGGCGGCATCGCGAAGATGACGGTGGCCAGAATGCCCGGCACGCGCCCGAGGCCGAACAGCATCGCGGCCGGAATCAGATAGACGAAGGCGGGCATCGTCTGCATCAGATCAAGGACCGGGCGCACGGCCATTTCGACGTACTTGCTCTTCGAGGTCCAGATGCCGAGCGGAATGCCGAGCAACAGGCTGATGAACGTGGACGACAACGTGAGGCCCAGCGTGATGACCATCTGATCCCAGAAGTTGGTCGCGTAGATCAGCAACAGCGACGCCAGCACGAACGCCGCGAATCGCCAGCCGACACGCCACAAGCCGATGCCGACGAAGATCGCCATCAACAGCCACATCGGAACGGCCTGCAGGCCGTGTTCGATCGCCGCGGCAAACGTTTCGATGACCTTGCCGATGGCGTCGAAGGTTTTCGCGTCGTGATCGAGGAGATAGTGGACGCCGTGGTCCACCCAACTGCCAAGCGGAATGATTTCAGACATGGGAACCTCGATGGTGCGTAAGAATCTTCAGGACATTGGCCTTGTTGATCGAACCGCAATACGAACCGTCGGCTTCGACGACCGGCAGCGGCGCGGGGCTGGCGACGACGCGATTGACGACGTCATCGAGCGCCATGCTGCGCTGGACGCATTCGATGGGATTGATCTGCGACGCGGCATTGCCGTTCGCATCGCGCCCGACGAAGCCGCGGATGCGGCGTTGCGCATCGAGCACGAACGCGTAGTCGGCGCTGCCGTTGAGCGTCGCCGCGACGCTCGAGGCGTCGATCTGCGGCGCGTGCTTCATCAGCGGCACGGCGTCCGTCTGCATCAGATCGCCCGCGGTCAGATAGCGACTCGTGTCGATGCCTTCGAAGAACGCTTCCACGTAGTCGTCGGCCGGATTCGTGATGATTTCCTGCGGCGTGCCGATCTGCACCACGCGGCCGCCTTCCATGATCGCGATGCGCGTGCCGATGCGCATCGCCTCTTCCAGATCGTGCGACACGAAGAGAATCGTGCGGCGCTGCTCGCGTTGCAAATCGAGCAGCACGTTCTGCATTTCCTTGCGCTTGAGCGGATCGAGTGCCGAGAACGCTTCGTCCATGATCATCAGCGAAGGATTCACCGCAAGCGCGCGCGCGAGGCCGACGCGCTGCTGCATCCCGCCCGATAGTTGCGCAGGCAACTTCTGCGCGAAGGGCGCGAGGCCGACCTGCTCGAGCACGGTCATCGCGCGTGCCTCGCGCTCCTTCTTGCCGACGCCCGCGACCTCGAGGCCGAATGCGGCGTTGGAAAGAACAGTGCGCTGCGGCATGAGCGCGAAGGACTGGAACACCATGCTCATGTCCTTGCGGCGCAGGGCCGTGAGTTCCGAGCGCGGCACCGAGGCCACGTCGCGGCCGTCGATCAGCACCTTGCCGGCCGTCGGTTCGACCAGCCGGTTGATGAGCCGGATCAGCGTGGATTTGCCCGAGCCGGACAGGCCCATGAGCACGAAAATCTCGCCTTCCCTGACATCGAAGGAGACGTTATGGACGCCGACGATCTGGCCGGTGCGCTTGAAGACTTCTTCCTTCGTCGCGCCACCGGCCAGCATGTCCAGCGCCTGTTTGGGACTGTTGCCGAAAACCTTACACAGTCCTTCGACTACTACCTTGGGGGAATTCATCGAATATCTCCTGGCGTGGGCGGACGCGCGTCCGCGCTGTGCATACATAGTTGCCAGAAAAAAGTCGCATCAGCCGACTATTTGCGACAACCACATGTGGAAATACGACAC
The DNA here is from genome assembly GCF_023631305.1 of Caballeronia sp. INML3B. Lineage (NCBI taxonomy): Bacteria > Pseudomonadati > Pseudomonadota > Betaproteobacteria > Burkholderiales > Burkholderiaceae > Caballeronia > Caballeronia sp. INML3B. The sequence continues at coordinate 168,449 of NZ_JALQDI010000046.1, read as the reverse complement.
CGGAATAAGGGCGGAAGTGCAAAGTGACGAGCGAAGCCTTGCTGGACAAGGGTTTGCGGGGTACGAAGAGAACGATCTTGCGATTTTCGGCGTGTCGCGCAAATACAAGTCGCCATGTCGTTTTGCGATACAGGCGGGTCGCGAAGCCTGTGTCGGCAGGACGAAAGGGAAGAAAACGAGGGTGACGCGCGAGGCGTGGAAGAAAGATGCGTCCGGCAGAAAGGCCGAAGCGGGGGAACTACGCTAGAAAAACTACAAATTGATGAAGACTGGCGGGCGGGTCGTACGGCGTTTGCCGTCGTGTGTTGCTTGTATTGTGTTTCCCGCGCCGCCCTCAGCGACGCATTACAGACGGATGCCGAAAGCCGTGCCGCGTGCCTTGCGCTGACGCTCGGACTCACGGAAACGTGCTTGATACGAATAGTCTTTATCCATCGGCAGGTGTGCGGACTCGAACATCGAAGCGAATTTTTGCAGCAGGGCGAAGAGGTAGCTCATGACTGACTCCGGTTTGGTGATAGAGGGTTTTCCCTTAGAGAGAATTATAGGGTTAGCCCTGACCTTTTTCTAGTGCAATGCAACATTTCTCGGAAAGAAATCCTGTAGTTTTTCTACAGCCTTACCGTTTTGAGTTGCGCAGAAAAGAGGGACGGGCCGGAGAAGTCCAAAAGACGAACCTCGAGCGCCGCGGCGAGCGAGGACGCGACGTGCCGCCGCAAGGGGCGGTGTCGCAGGAAAGTGACAGCGGGGATCAGTGCGCCGAAGAAATCGCGCGATGGTGCGCGCGATGCGCGTGCTTTTTCGGCGCTGAATCAGGCTGCGCGGCGCGGACCGGCTGCAGCGGCGAGGCGTCGCCGGAATCGCGCGCGCTGTCGGGTGCGCCGTGCAGGCTGACGGTCGCGGAATCGGTATCGAAGAGCGAGGCGAGCGTCGCCTGCTGGTTGAGCATCAACTGCTCGGTGCGGTCCTGCTGCAGTTTGCCGTCGCGGCTCATGCGCAGCAGCAGCGACGTCTGTGCTATGCCGGTCGCCACCGTGACGAGCATCACGCAGACGATGATCGTCAGCATCGTCTTCATGCGGCGCGCGTGGGCTATGGCCGACGTGCGCTGCTCGGCGAGCACCGCGTAGAGCGCGTCGACGGTGTCCGCGAACGCCGTCGCGCGGGCGCGGTCGAGCTCGGGCGCGGCATGGCGGACGTTCGACTTCGCGAGCGGCTCGGCGGCGTTGCGTTCCCCGCGCTCACTGCGATCGCTCGCGATCAGCGCCGAAGCGAGCGCGGCCGGCGACGGCGGTACGCCCTCCGGCGCGACACAAGTGCTAATGCCCGCCGATCGCGTCGCGGCAGCGGCGATCGCGCCGGTCTTTGCGGCCGTCTTGCTCGCGTCCGGTTCCGGCGCCTCGACGTGGGGCAAATCTTCCTGAAACAGGCTGCGCACCGGCGCCACCGCCGCCACCGCCGCCACCGCCGCCACCGCCGCCACGCTCTCCCGCGCCGCGCGTTTTGCGGCAGCGGAATCAGGCGCAACGCCGCCCGGCGACGCCGTCCCGCCGTTGCATTGCACCGCCGCCAGAAATACGTCCGGCAGTTCGAAACCCTCGAAAGTGCCCTGGCGGATATCGGTGTTCATTGCCTGGAGATGCGCACGTTCGGCGTCTTCGGCGAACAGGTCGAGCGTTTCGCCGCCGCGCGCACCATCGCTCAACTGTGCGAGACGCTGCGCCGAGCGCGCGGCGCGGGCAAGTTTCCTTTCGGTGTCGGTTATGGCTTGCGTGACCTGCAATTCATGCGCTGGCGCGCCGCGCCGGCGGCGGGATGAGGCGGCTGGATCGCCCCGGAGCGCGTCGGAATCTCTCTTTACTGCGGAATCTGGCATAGGTTCGAAAGGCGGCGGCATCTATGGCCGGCGCGCAAGGCACACCGGCGTTTCGGCGATAATTTCCGAGAGGCCGCATTGTCGCATGGCCGCGTGCGCAAACCAGCATCCTCGCGGCGATTTCAGGTCGTATCGTCCTCGCGAAACTCGCGCACGCCGTCGAGGTGCCGCAAACGCTCGCAAATCGCCCGATATTCCATCGCCGATGCGCGCGACAGCTCCACCCGCACCTCGTCCAGATCCGGCGAATCGTCGCTCTGCTGCACGACGAACTGTTTCACGCGCACGCTGCCGGGCCCGAGCGCCTCGTGCAGACCGTGAAACGAGAGCGAGCCGCGATCGACGAGCATCGTCAGTTGCCGGCGCTGTTTCACGCTGATGAAGCGGCGCTCGAGCGGCTTGATCCCCGCCAGAATGATCAGGATGATCGCCGTCGCCGCGATCGACGCCGTGTAGAGCCCGCCGCCGACCGCAAGCCCGATCGCCGCGACCGACCAGAGGCTCGCGGCCGTCGTCAGCCCGCGCACGATTTCCCCGCGCAGCAGAATCGAGCCCGCGCCGAGAAAGCCGATGCCCGAGACGACCTGCGCCGCGACCCGCGACGGATCGAGCACGACGTGGTCGTACTTCAATGCATCCGCGAAGCCGTAGGCGGACACGATCATGATGAGCGCCGAACCCACGCACACGAGCATGTGCGTCCGCAGGCCGGCCGCCCATGAGAGCCGCTCACGCTCGAAGCCGATCACGCTGCCGAGCGCCGCGGCCATCACGAGCCGCGACACCAGTTCCATATTTCCCAACACGTTTCGTCCTCCTCGCGGTAATGGGTCCAAAGACGCGGCGCTCCATGCAGCTTTTGCTATTCTTTTGAGTTGCGTGTGCCTCGCACGGCTGCGCGCCCCTCGAAACAATAAGAGTGTTCTTATGCAGGATCAGCAATCAAACGCTTCGTCGCGCATGCAATCGACGAGCCCGGAATCCGCCGCCCAGTTGCGCGCGCATTACACGAACATCGTGCTGCCGGTGTGGCGCGGGCCCGGATTCAACGCGGCGCTCGGCCTGGCGTATGAAGCCGTCGCGCCGGGCGACCATGCGCCGCTGCCGCCGAAGCGCTATCGGGCGATGGCCTGCGCACGCCAGCTATTCGTGTTCTCGGCAGCGGGCGATCTCGCGCACGCCGCGACGCTCTTCGAATCGCTACGGCACTATTTTCATGACAAGCGCAACGGCGGATGGTTCTACAGCGTGGATGCAAGCGGCGCGCCGCTCGAGCGCCAAAAGGATTTGTACACGCATGCGTTCGTCGTTTTCGCGTGCGCGCATTACGCGAAGAAAAGCGGCTCGGCCGACGCTTTGGCGCTGCTCGATGAAACGTCGCGGCTCATCGAGGCGCGCTTTTCGAGCCACGGCGATCTCCTGAACGCGGTGCTGGCCGAGGATTTCGGCGCCACGATCGAAACGCCGTTGCAAAACCCGCTGATGCATCTCGCCGAAGCGTGGCTCGCCGCACGCGATGCAACCGGCGATGCCGCCTACGACCGGCGTCTCGGGCTGCTCGCGCGCTCCGTCGCGGACGCCTTCGTGCACGCGCCGAGCGGCTCGATTGCCGAATTGCCGATGGGCACGGCGGGCAACCGGCTGGAGCCGGGACATCAGTTCGAGTGGTACTTCCTCGCGCTGGGAAGCGGGCATCCCGCGTTCGAGGCGGCAGGGCTCAACGAAGGGCTCGTTCGCGCGTTCGATTTCGCGCAGCAGCGCGGCGTGGACAAGGAAACGGGCGGCGTGTATGCCGCCATCGACGAAGCGGGCCATGTGATCGACGGCACGCAGCGCATCTGGGCGCAGACGGAGTATCTGCGCGCGCTGGCCACGCGCGGCGAAGCCGTCGGTGCGCAAATCGAGCGCTTTCGCGCGCGCTTTCTGCATGAAACCGGCTGGGTCGAATGCCGCTCGGCGCAAGGCGAGATCAGCCGCGCCGAAATGCCGTCGACGACGCCGTATCACCTCGCGACGTCGTACGCGGCGCTGCCGGTCTGACCCGGCCCTGACTCAGGCGAGCTGGAACACCGACACAGCCGCCTTCAACTGCCGCGTCTGCTCGTGCAGCGACGACGCGGCAGCCGCGGCCTGTTCGACGAGCGCCGCGTTCTGCTGGGTCATTTCGTCCATCTGCGTGACGGCCTGATTGACCTGCTCGATGCCCACGCTCTGCTCGAGCGAAGAGGCGCTGATCTCCGCCATCATCTGCGTGACGCGAGAAATCGACGCCGATACTTCGTGCATCGCCTGGCCCGCGCGCTCGACGAGCACGGAGCCGTCGCTCACCTGCGCGACCGACTCGCCGATCAGTTCCTTGATCTCCTTCGCCGATTGCGCCGAGCGCTGCGCGAGCCCGCGCACTTCGCCCGCCACGACCGCGAAGCCGCGCCCCTGCTCGCCAGCGCGCGCGGCCTCGACAGCCGCATTCAGCGCGAGAATGTTGGTCTGGAACGCAATGCCGTCGATGACCGAAATGATCTCCGCGATCTTGTCCGAACTCGACGCGATGCCGCGCATCTTCTCGACGACATCGTCCACGACGCTCGAACCGCGCGAGGTCGCGTCGAGCGCTTCGCCCGCGAGGGTGTTCGCCTCGCGCGCGTGCTCGGCATTCTGACGCACCGTCGCGGTCAGTTCTTCCATGCTCGATGCGGTTTCTTCGAGCGAGGCCGCCTGATTCTCCGTGCGCGCGGACAGATCCGCGTTGCCGCTCGCGATTTCATCGGCGCCGAGATTGATCGAATCGGATGTCGCGCGCACGGTCTTCACGGTGCTCGCGACGCTTGCCTGCATGGTCGCGAGTCCCGCGAACAGACGGCCGATCTCGTTCGTGCCGCGATCTTCGATGCGCTCATCCAGACGCCCGTTCGCGATGCGCTCGAAATGCCTGCCGGCTTCCTCCAGCGGCTGAATCACGCCACGGCGCAGCGCGACGTGCACGAGTGCGATCCCGGCGACGAGCGCCGCGAGAATCACGATGCCCACCGCGCGGAACCACGCGTAACGCGTGTCGATCGACGCGAGATAGCCGCGGCCCGCTTCATCGCCGAAATTGACGAAGTTCTGCTGTTCCGCGAGATAGCGGTCCTGGAAACCTTGCGTCGGCTGATCGAGGAACGCCTGGAGATTGCCGGCGTCGAGATACTGCACGAGCTCGCTCAAAGCCTTCGAATACTCGGCGTATTTCGCCTGCAACGCGGTCGTGCGCGCCGCGTTCTCCTCGCCGGTCTTCGGCGCGTTCAGGAACGCCGCGAACGACTTGTCCGCCGCCGCGATCTGCTCGCGCGCGTGCTGAACGATCTCGGTCGGCTCGGTGCCGCCGCGCACCATGCGCGTTCCCGCGCGCGAAAGGTTGATGCGCGCGTCCATCAGATGCTGGGTGGTCTTGTTGACCGCGTTCACCTGCTTGAGAGCGATATCGGACAGGCTGCCGACGTCGTCATGCGTGCGCGAGAGGGACCAGAAACCGAGCCCTTCGGTCACCAGTTGAAAAAGACAGAACACCACCAGAACTGCGAGCAAACCCGATGAAACCTTGATCTTTCCGAACATCACTTGCACCCACACTTTCCGAAATTAGGCCCGCCGACGCGGGGACAGTGCGGGTTTACGGCATTCGCGCCGGAAAGCTTGAATCGTTTGCCAAAAGGCTGATCTACGCGAATGCAGGCTTCGCGCCGCTTTCGCGACTGCATCGGCGGGACGCGTCTGCGAGCCGAAACGCACCATTGCACAATTTTTGCCTGACTTCCTTGCAGTGCGCGCGAACGCTTCCTATTGTCTTTGCAGGACGGCACCGAACCCACCCAAGGAGTGTCCGAATGGCCGAAATAGTCGATATCGCGCGCGGTGCGCTGAATGCGCAACCGTTCAGCGCCTTGCTCGGAACCAAGCTGATGCAGGTCGATTCAGCGAGTCTCACGCTGTGCCTGACGATCAGGGACGAGCTCAGGCAACAACACGGCTTCGTGCACGGAGGGGTGGTCAGTTATCTCGTCGACAACGCACTGACCTTCGCGGGCGCGCTGCGGCTCGGGCCGAAGGTCGTCACCGGCGAATACAAGATCAACTATCTGCGGCCGGCCGTCTCCGGCACGCTGATGGCGCGTGCCCGCGTCGTCCATGCCGGGATGACGCAGGCCACCTGCCAGTGCGACGTGTTCGTCACCGATGGCGGCGCCGAGCGGCTCGTCGCGGTCGCGCAGGGCACGATCACGCGCATCGGCGAAAGCGTCTCCGCCGAGCCGGTTTATCACGCCTGAACCTTCAATCTCAATCTCCGTCCTTCAAAGCAAAAAACCTCGCCGCGGCGAGGTTTTTTGTTGGCTGCGCGTGCGCGTCACTGCGCCGCGACGGTCTTCTGCGTCTGCTCGCCGAGGCCCTGAATGCCCAGACGCATCGTCTGGCCGGCCTTCAGATACACCGCTTCCGGCTTCACGCCCATGCCGACGCCCGGCGGCGTGCCCGTCGAAATGACATCGCCCGGCTGCAGGCTCATCACCTTCGACAGATACGCGACGAGTTGCGCGACCGTGAAGACCATTGTCTTCGTGTTGCCGTTCTGATAGCGCTTGCCGTCGACCTCGAGCCACAGATCGAGCTTCTGCGGATCGGCGACTTCGTCCTTCGTGACGAGCCACGGGCCGATCGGGCCGAATGTGTCGAAGCCCTTGCCCTTGTCCCACTGCGTGCCGTGCTCGAGTTGCCATTCGCGCTCGGAGACGTCGTTGATGACGCAGTAGCCCGCGACGTAATCGAGCGCGTTCGCTTCGTCGACGTACTTCGCTTCCTTGCCGATCACCACGCCCAGCTCGACTTCCCAGTCGGTCTTGACCGAGTTGCGCGGAATTTCCACGTCGTCGTTCGGACCGCTGATCGCGCTCGTCCACTTGTTGAAGATGACCGGCTCGGTCGGCACGGGCAGATTCGATTCGGCGGCGTGATCCGCATAGTTGAGCCCGATGCACACGAACTTGCCGATGCGCCCGACACACGGCCCGATGCGCGGATTGCCGTCGACTGCGGGCAGCGACGCGATATCGGCCGCGCGCAGTTTCGCCAGGCCCGCTTCGGTCAGCGTCGCGCCGGCGATGTCATCGACGACCTTCGACAGGTCGCGAATCTTGCCCTCGGCGTCCAGCAAACCCGGTTTTTCCTGACCCTTGGGGCCGTAACGAAGCAGTTTCATCTGGTTTGATCCTTCTGGTTCGGAAAAAGAATGAGGGGCCGGTCAGTTCGACCAGCCGCCATCGATGACATGAATCTGGCCCGTCGTGAACGACGATTCGTCCGATCCAAGATAAAGCGCAAGTGCCGCGATTTCTTCGGCACGGCCGACGCGCCCCATCGGCTGGCGCGCGACGAACGCCGCATGGACCTGATCGACGCTCGCGCCCTGCGCCTTCGCCTGCTCCGCGATGCGGTCCTTCAGCGACGGCGATTCCACCGTGCCGGGACAGATCGCATTGCAGCGGATGCCACGCGTGACGAAATCGGCGGCGACGGACTTCGTCAGCCCGATCACGGCCGCCTTCGACGCACCATACACGAAGCGGTTGGGCACGCCCTTCACGCTCGACGCCGCCGACGACATGTTGATGATCGAGCCGCCGCCCTTTTCCAGCATCTTCGGCAGGAACGCGCGAATCGTCCGATACATCGCCCTGGCGTTCAGGTCGAAGGCGAAGTCCCAGTCTTCCTCGCTCGCTTCGAGAATCGATCCAGCGTGCACGTAGCCCGCGCAGTTGAAAAGCACGTCGATCGCGCCGATTTCATCGGCCAGCGCGTTGATCGCCTGCGGGTCGCGCACGTCGAGCGTGCGCACGTCGAAAGGCTTTCCTTCGAGCGATCCCGTGCGGATATCCGTGGCGATCACGCGCGCGCCCTCTGCCGCGAAAAGCTCGGCCGTCGCGAGCCCGATGCCTTGTCCCGCCGCCGTGATCAGCGCCGTCTTGCCTGCCAGTCTTTGTACCATCCACTACTCCAGTCGAAAGTGTTTTTGAGACATGCCGGGTATATCAGCCGTTTCAGAGACGGTAGAACGCGCGAGCGTTCGCGCCGAAAATCGCGGCTTGCTCGGCTTTTTCGAGATGTGACGTGAGGTTTTGGGCCGTGCTGTGCCATGCAGTGTAACTGCCATTCATGTCGAGCACGGGCCAGTCGCTGCCCCACATCAGGCGCTCGGGACCGAAATGCCGGAGAAGATGTGCGACGTAGGGCTTCAATGTTTCGTCGGTCCAGTTTTCGCCGGATTCGGTCGCCAGGCCCGAGAGCTTGCAATGAAGTCTTTGCCGCAACGCGGCGAGTTGCGCGATGCCGTCGGCCCAGGGTTGCCAGCCGGATGCGAGACCATCGCGGATCGGCGGTTTGGCGCCGTGATCGACCACGATGCGCAAGGTCGGATATCGCTCCACGAATTCGATCAACGAGGGCACATGCCGCGCGAAGATCAACGCATCGAAGGCCAGATCGAGGTCGATGAGACGGCCGATCGCGTCCTCGCGCGGCGCGTGTGCGATCCACGTATCGTCGGGCAAGTCCTGCAGCATCGGGCGCACGCCCTTGAACTTCGGCTCTTGCGCGAATTCGTCGATGAACTTCGCTGCATCGGGCGAATCGAGCGGAACCCAGCCGACGACGCCCGCGATCGACTCTTCATTGCGCGCGAGTTCGAGCAAATAGCGCGTTTCGTCGAGCGTCGGCGCGGCCTGAACGACGACCGTTCGTTGAACGCCGACCGACTCGCGAAGCGGCGCGAGATCGTCCGGACCGAATACGCGATAGAGCGGCTTCATGTCCGGCGTGAGCCATCCGTAGTCACCGCGCGATGGATCCCAGTAATGCTGATGTGCGTCGACATTCATCGCGGCACCGGCGCGTTCGCGTGCAGCAGACCTTCGGCGCGCAACGCGTCCCATAGCGCGGACGGAACCGGCGTCGCGAACGATGCCGCGTTTTCGCGCACTTCATCCGGCGTGCGCGCCCCCATCAGCACCGTGGCGACGACTTTATGCGCATAAGGAAACTGGATGGCCGCGGTCGCCAGCGCAACGCCATGCGCACGGCATACGCGCTCCAGCTTGCCGACACGCTCGACAATGTCCTTGGGCGCATCGCCGTAATTGAACTTGAGATCGCCGTGCGCGTTGGCATCGAGACCGCGCGCGAGAATGCCCGAATTGAACGCGCCACCGAGCAGGATGCTCACGCCGCGTTTTTCGCACTCGGGCAGAAGATCGTCGAGCGTGTTTTGTTCAAGCAGCGTGTAGCGGCCCGCGAGCAATGCGCAGTCGATATCGAATTCGGCCATCGCTTCCATTACCGCCGCGCCTTCGTTCACGCCGAGGCCTACGGCTTTCACGCCGCGCGACTGCTTCAACTCTTCGAGCGCGCGAAAACCGCCTTCATCGGTAAGCTGCTTCCAGTAATGCGCGTTCTTCTCGCCATGCGTAACGCGGCCGATGTCGTGAATCAGCACGATGTCGATATCGACCATGCCGAGCCGCATCTGGCTGTCTTCGAACGAGCGGACGATGCCGTCGTAGGTGTAGTCGTAGATCGCTTCGAAGGGCAGCGGCGCGGCCCAGCCTTCGCTGCCGTCGTAGGCTGTCGTGCGCGGGACGAAGCGCCGGCCGACCTTGGTCGAGAGGACGAAGTCGCCGCGTGGATAACGCCGCAAGGCATCGCCCAGACGATGCTCCGCCTTCGTGTGACCGTAGTGCGGCGCGGTATCGAAGCAGCGGATGCCTGCTTCCCAGGCGGCATCGACGGTCGCGCGCGCCTCGTCTTCCGTCAGTTCGTGATACAGCCCGCCGAGCGGCGCGGTGCCGAGCGACAGCGCCGTGACTTCCAGCGCCGTGCGGCCGATTTTGCGCCGGCGCGAAACGGCCTGCGTGTCTCCTGTCATGTGCGACCCCCAGTCGATACGTTCAGTTTGAAACGCTCTCCACGGCGCGAGGCACCACAGTAACGCGTCCCGCGCCGCCGGGCAAACACGCGGGTCCGACCGGTTCGAAGGATTTGTAAGTCAGGATGAATTCCTGATGCCCGAGCGCTTCCGACTTCGACGCCGCACCCGCCGCGACCGCGACAGTGACATCGACGATTTCGCGCCCCACTTCGTCGAGCGTCGCGCGGCCTTCGAGGATGCGGCCGGCATCGACATCCATGTCGCCGGACAGGTTGCGATACGTCGACGGATTCGCGCAGACCTTGATGACCGGCGATATCGCCGAGCCGACCACCGAGCCGCGCCCGGTCGTGAAGAGGATGACGTGACAACCGCACGCGATCAGCTCGCCGATCTCCGCGTTGTCGCTGATATTGGGAAAGCCGAAGCGCGGTTCGCCATCGGGGACGACATCGAGCAGATAGAGCCCGCTCGTCGGCGGCACATCGCCCGGCTTGATGATGCCGACGATCGGCGACGCGCCGCTCTTCGAATACGCGCCGAGCGATTTCTCTTCCTGCGTCGTCAGCCCGCCGTCCGCGTTGCCGACGGAGAACGAGCCGTGACCCATCGTCGTGTAATAGCGCGCGGCCTTCTGCACGCAATCCACGATGGCGTCGCCGAGTTCGGGCCGCGCCGCCCGCCGCTTCATATGGAATTCGCAGCCGACGAGCTCGCCCGTTTCCTCGAAGACGCACGACGCGCCCGCGTCAATGAACGCATCGAATGCGCGGCCCACCGCAGGATTCGCCGTGATGCCGCTCGTGCCGTCCGAACCGCCGCATATCGTGCCGACGATCAGTTCGTCGAGCGCCATCGGCACCTTCCGTTGCGCCGCGAGCGTCGCACGCGCCTCGCGCACCCAGTCGAGCCCGTTCTGGATCGTGCTGCGCGTGCCGCCTTTTTCCTGGATCGTCAGCACGGCGGCGGGGCGGCCGCTCGCGCGCACGACATCGGCGAGATAGTGCTTGTTCATGCTCTCGCAACCGAGCGACACGAACAGCACTGCGCCGACGTTCGGGTGCGTGCAGATGCGCTCCAGCATCTTTTCGGCGTAGCTGTTCGGGTAGCAGCCCGGAAAGCCGATCAGATGCACGGGCGACCCGGCCTGCGGGTCGAAGGAATCGAAGTCATCGAACGATGGACGGAAGTGCGCGACGATCTCACGCGCGACGTGATGCGCGCACTCGACGAGATACGCCACCGCGACGACATTGCGGATGCCCTTCCTGCCATCCGCGCGCAGATAGCCTTGCAGTGCTGGACTGTTCATGAGTGTTCTTTAGTGCTGTACGTAGGCGTGCCCGGCATCGTGCGTGTACGTCGGGATGTAGTCGCTTTCCAGATTGTGCGTATGCAGATGCTCGCCGCATGCGACATCCGCATTCACATGACCGATGATCGCGCCGTAGCGCAGTACCTTCTCGTCCTTCGACAGCGCCCGCCGCGCGACCTTGTGCGCAAGCTCGATGGTCGTCGCGAGCGTGACGGACTCGCCTTCGATCATCAACGTTTCGCCTGCGGGCAAGCGCGCGGCGGCGATCAGGCAGTTGTCTTCCGGGCTCAGCAGGATGAGGCGCGGGTCGGTTGTCTTTTGCATCGTTCGATATCTCAAGTTTGCGTGTCGCCACCCGCGATTCGCGCCACCATCAGCGAGCCGAGAATGATCGCGCCGTAGATCGCCTGAATCCAGAACGAAGGAACTTGCGCAAGTGTCAGGAGGTTTTGCACGACGCCCAACAGCAAAACGCCTGACAGCGCGCCGAGCATCGTGCCCTTGCCGCCATCGAGCGAGATGCCGCCGATCACCGCCGCGGCGAATACCGTGAAGATCATGCCGTTGCCCTGATTCGCATTGATCGCGCCGACATAGCCCGTGACGACCAGACCGCCGATCGATGCGAGCACACTGCCCAGAATGAACACGCCCCACGTGATGCGCTCGACACGAATGCCCGCCGCACGCGCCGCTTCCGGATTGCCGCCGATGGCATACAGCGCGCGCCCGAGCCGGTGATAGCGCAGCATGAACGCGGCCGCCGCGAACGCCGCCGCCGCGAGCCACACGGAAATCGGCAGGCCGAGCACGAGCGTCGTTGCGAGCGTGAAGAACGACGGCGGCATGTCGAAGAGCGTGCCGCCCTTCGTCGCGCCGACGAGCATCCCGCGCAGCACGATCAGCATCGCAAGGGTGACGATGAACGCGTTCAGGCGCAGCCGCACGACCAGAAAGCCGTTGACGAAGCCGATCAGCGCGCCCACGACCACGATCGCCGCGAGACCCGCCGCAACCGGCCACTCGAGACCGAAGCCCGCCGACGCCGCGGGCATCACGAGCATCGCGCCGACGGCGGGCGCGATGCCGACCGTCGACTCGAGCGATAAATCGAACTTGCCCGTCAGCACGATCAGCGATTCGGCGAGCACGACGAGCGCGAGCGCTGCCGACGCGCCGAGGATGCTGATCAGATTCGCCTGCGTCAGAAAGCTCGGGCTGACGAACGCGCCGATCGCGAGCAGCAACGCGAGCGCGGGCAGCAGCGCGAGATCGCGGAACCGCGCGAGCTCGATGCGCGGGCGCTGGCGTTGCATCGGCACGCCGGCCATCGCGGGACTGGAAACGTCATGCTTCATGGAGACTCACTCCTTCGACGGATGCGATGAGTTCATGGTCCTGCCATCCGGCAGGAAATTCGGCCGCGATCGCGCCACGGAACATCACGAGGACGCGGTCGCAGGTGCGCAGGTCGTCGAGTTCGCCGGAGACGACGAGCACCGCCTTGCCTTCCTCGCGCACGCGTTCGACGACGCCGAGCAGCGCTTCCTTCGATTTCACGTCGACGCCCGCGGTCGGATCGATGAGCACGAGCACGTCCGGATCGGTCGCGAGCGCGCGCGCCATCACCACCTTTTGCTGATTGCCCCCGGACAGGCCGGACACGACATGCTCCGGCCCTTGCGTCTTGATACCGAGCGCCGCGATCATGCGGCGCCCGAACGCGTTCTTCTTCGCCGGCGACGCGATGCCGAAGCGCCCGAGCGTGCGCGCGATCGTCATCGACGCGTTCTCCGCGACGGACTGGGTGAGCACGAGACCCTCGCGATGCCGGTCCTTCGGCACGCAGCCGACGCCGTTCGCCAATGCATCGGGCACGTCGCCGGGCGTGAGCGCGCGGCCGTCGACCGCAATCGTGCCGCTGCGCTGCGCCTTCAATCCGGCGATGGCTTCCGCAACGCTCGTGCGACCGCTCGTCGTCGCGCCCGTCAGTCCGATGACTTCGCCGCGTCGCACGTCGAAGCTGACGTCGTCGTAGTCATCTCCGCACAGGCGGGACACGGCAAGCGCGATCGATGCGTCCGCGGGCAAAGGCGCGCGCGCCGCCGCATCGGCGACGGCGAGACCGCCTTGTTCGCCCGTCATCGCTTCGATCAGCTTGTCGCGCGGCAGCGCCGAAACCGGTGCGCTGACGATATGCCGCGCATCGCGCAATACGGTCACCGCCTGACAGATTTCGTACACCTCCTGCAAGTGATGGGAAATGAACAGGAAAGTGACACCTTCTGTCTGCAACTCTTCGATACGCCTGAAGAGACGCTTGATCTCGTCGCCGTCCAGTTGTGCAGTCGGCTCGTCGAGGATGATGAAGCGCGCGCCATACGACAGCGCCCGCGCGATCTCGACCAGTTGCCGCGCCTCGACGGTCAGGTCGCCTGCGCGCGCGTCTTCGCGCACGTCGATCTTCCAGTGATCGAGCAATGCGCGCGCGTCGCGACGCATCGTGCGCCAGTCGATCACGCCGCCGCGCCGATGCTGGCGATTGATGAACAGGTTCTCGGCGACCGACAAGTCGCGAATGATCGTCGAATGCTGGTAGACGCACGCGACGCGCTCGCGCCATCCGTCGCGGTCCGCAAGGGGCGGCGCAGGCTCGCCGCCGAAGCGGATCTCGCCGGCGTCGGGACGGCGCAGGCCTGTGATCATCGAGACGAGCGTCGACTTGCCCGCGCCGTTGCGCCCGACGAGCGCATGCGACTCGCCGGGCAAAACGCGCATGGTGACGTCCGACAGCGCCGCCGTCGAACCGTAACGCTTGGTCAGCCCAAGCGCTTCCACCACGGGCGCGCTCATTTGATGCTGTTGCCCCAGAGGGACTTGTCGTCGACGTTGGCTTTCGTCACGAGCGGCGCGGGCAACTGATCTTCCAGAATGCCGGGCGCGCGCTGGACGATCGTGCTGCCGTGATCCGTCGGGCCGGGCTTGAAGGTCTGTCCGGCGAGTGCCGCCTTGATATAGAAGAGGCCGTACTTCGCGTACAGATCGGCGGGCTGCGAGATGGTCGCGTCGATTTCGCCGCGGCGGATCGCATCGTATTCCTGCGGGATGCCGTCGTTGCTCACGATCACAATGTGTTTCGGATCGCCCGCCTTGACGAGCAGTTGCTTGCGGCGCAGCGTCTGGAGCGTCGGCGACAGATAGACGCCGCCTGCCTGCATGTAGATCGCCTTCACGTCGGGATTCGCAGTCAGCAGGCTGTCGAGCGCGGTCGCGGCGGCGTCGCCTTTCCATGCTGCCGGAATCTCCAGAAGACTCAGCGACGGATATTTCTTGAGGCACTCGCGAAATGCCTCGGACCGGTCGCGGCCGTTCACCGATGCCAGATCACCCATGATCTGCACGACCTTGCCCGACTTCACGTGCTCGCCGATGTACTCGCACGACTTCGTGCCGTACGCGCGGTTGTCGGCGCGCACGACCATCGCGACCTTGCCCTGGGTCGGCGCAACGTCCACCGCGACGACCGGCACGCTCTTCGCAGACGACGCATCGAGCGCCCGGCTGATCGCCGCCGAATCCAGCGGTCCGACGACAATGCCCTTCGCGCCGAGATTCAGCAGGCTGTTCATGTCGGTGATCTGCTGCGCGGGGTCGCCGTTCGAATTGACGGGCGCGAGGATGTCTAGGCCCATTTCTTTCGCATATTTCGGCAGGTAGTTGTTGTACGACTGCCAGAACGGCGATGTCAGCAGCGGCAGGCCGAGGCCGACCTTGCCGCTCTCGGTGGCGTGCGCGAGGCCGATGGTGCCCGCCGCCGCAATGGCGACGGCGAGTGTCTTCGTGATTCTCATGCGTCTGTCTCCTGATTTGTGCGGTTCTTCGTGACTGCTACGTGGGGCTTCGGAAACTGCCGGTGCATCTATTCATCAGTGAACGTATTATTCATATACGCACAAATTGAAGTCAAGGACGATGCGCGGCGAAACCGGTCGGTAATTTCCCTAGCCGGTATTCGCCGACTGACAGAAGGCTTAAACTCGGCGCGAATTCATGAACCGACCCAGACTGCCCATGGACGTGGAAGACAACGACGCCGACCGCTATCGCGCGCCCGCTCTCGACAAGGGGCTCGATATCCTCGAATTGCTTTCGGAGCAGAAGTCGGGACTGACGCGTGCGGAAATCACGAAAATGCTCGGGCGCAACGCGAGCGAGATGTATCGGATGCTGGAGCGGCTCGTCGCGCGGCAGTACGTCGTGCGCTCGCCCGAAGGCGATCGCTATTCGCTGAGCCTCAAGCTCTATGCGCTCGCGCATCGGCATCCGCCGATGAACCGCCTGATCGCCGAAGCGTTGCCGGTGATGCAGCGATTCGCCGACTCGGCCGAGCAGTCGGTGCATCTCGCCGTCTACGATCGCGGCAATCTGCTCGTCATCGCGCAAGTGGATGGACCCGGCACCTGGGGCATTTCGGTGCGGCTCGGCTCGCGCGTCGGTTTGATCGACACCGGCTCGGGCCGCGTGATGCTCGCTTTTCAGACCGAGGAGCAGCGCGAGCACATGCTTGCGGAGCACACCAAGGTCAAAGGCGAGCTCGCGCTGGATCGCGCGGTGCTCGACGCCGATTACCGGCGGATTTGCGAACTCGGCTACTCGAAGAAGGACAGTCAGCAGACCTTCGGCGTGACGGACGTGACGTTTCCGCTGCTCGGGCCATCCGGCCAGGCGATCGCCGCCCTCACCTGCCCGTATATGCGACGTATCGACGAATACGTGGCGCCGTCGATCGAAGACGTCACGGCATTGTTGAAAGACGCCGCGGCATCGCTTTCGATGATGCACGACTGACTGGCGCGCTCGACGCGTTAGAATGGCGGCCCTCTCAAAAAGCCGGCGCGCCGCGATCGCGTGCGGCCGTGTTCAATTCAACGCATTCCCGATGGCGAAACTCCTCTCCGACACCGAATTCCTCCGATTCACCGAGCTTCAGCAAAAGCAGGCGAACTTCACGATCACGTCCGACGAAGCCGATGAGCTCCGCGAAATCGTCGCCCGTGCGCAGAAAACGCGCGACGATCGCGCGGCCGCGATGCAGGCGATAGAAACGTATATCGCGCAGTTCGACATCACGCCCGACGAGCTTTTCCCGGCCGAGCAGATCGGCGATGCGGCGCGCACCTTCGGCCTGATTCCCGCCGCAAAGAAGGAGCGCACGCTGCCACCCCAGCTGACGCACAACGGCAAGCCATATCAGTGGACGTCACGCGCGCTGCCCGAGGACATCCGCGTGCCGCTTTTCGACGCGTTCACATCGGGCCAATCGGTCAAGCCGTTCATCGCGACATTGAAGGACACGTCGCGTTGCGCATTGACAATCGCGCGACTCGAAAAGGAAACGGGAAGTACGTACGCCGAAGCATTGCTCGACGAGCTTTCGCTGTCGCGGGCCCAGATCGACGAAGCGCTCGCGAAACTGGCGGCCTAATCGGCGCGCGGCTGTGCTGGCGTATCGCACAGCCGCATCCTGAAGCCGACGACGGTCGGATCGTCGGTCTTCGTCAGCTCGAAGCCGCTATTGCGCGCGAGTGCGATCATGCCGGCGTTCTCGCGCAAGGCTTCGCCGACCAGCCAGCGCGTGCCGCGCTGTTTCACGTAGTCGATGATGCGCGACAGCAGCAGCGATCCCAATCCCTTCCCCTTCATATCCGAGCGTGCGGCGACGGCGAACTCGGCGGTCTCGTTGTCGGGATCGGCGATCGCGCGCGCGACGCCGAGCGTCTCGCCTGTCCCTTCGCCGTTCGCCCGCGTGACGATCAACGCCATCTCGCGGTCATAGTCAATCTGCGTCATGCGCGCGAGTTGCGAGTGATCGAAGCTGCGGACAGCGCCGAAGAAACGCAGACGCAAATCTTCGGCGGTATTGGCGGCGACGAAGGCCGCGTGCGCTTCTTCGTCTTCGGGGCGAATCGGCCGCACGGTGACGCGCATGCCGCGCCAGTCGAGCGTCTCTTCGAGGCAGCGCGGATACGGCACGATTGCAAGCGGCTTGCGATGCGCGCCAAGCGTGAGTTGCGGTTCGTGAACCGCGACCGAATCGCGCGTCACGCGCAAGGTGAGCCGCAGCGCGACGACTTCCTCGATATAACAAACGAGTTGCGACAACGCGGTCAGCGCATTGAGCAGCGTTTCGGCAGGGAGTTCGCGCGAGCGCGGCGAGCGCATGACGAGATCGCGTGCGAGCACGGGGTTGAGCGGCGGCAACGCGAACTCGTGAAGCGCGTCGGCAAGTCCAAGTGCGCCTTCGGCCTTGAACTCGAACACGGGACCGAACACGCGATGGTTGAGAAGCCGCGCCTGAATTTCGACGGCATCGCTCGTGAGCGAGTCGGGCGGCCCTGGCTTCACCGTAATGCCGAAGCGAGCGAACACGCGCGCCGCCCGCTCGCCATTCAGTTCGGTGATGCCGTTTTCGAGCGCGCTGCGGATTTCGCATTGCGCGGCATCGATATCTTCTGGGATATCGGCGGGGAGGCCGTCGGGCGTTTGCATCAACAACTCGCGGCCTTGCCGGAAATTGACAAGGCGCGCGAAGCCGCGAGCGAGCCGATGCGGCGTCGTGTGGACCGGAATGCCGTTCGCGTGCAGTTCGTCGCGCGTGGCCGAATCGACGCAGCCGAAAAAGCAGGCCAGCAATCCGCGATAGGCGTGACGCCGCTCGGCGATCAATGTGCGCGCGACGTCCGCGACGGGCGCGCTATGCGTCGGCGCATGCACGACGAACACGGTGCCGGTTTCGCGATGCGACGCGAGCGCCTCGAGCGCGGCGCCGAAATCGGCGGGCGTGGCATCGTCGCCCAGGAGAAGCGGGTTGCCCGCACGGGCGCGAGGCAGTGCGGCGGCCACGGCATCGCGGGCGGCGGCCGGCCAATGAGCGAGGTCATCGCCCGCGGCGCCGAACGCGTCCTGCGCGAGGGTAGCGACGCCGCGGTCGCTCGTGATGACGGTCGCGACATCGCTCGCCGCCACGCGTCCAATGCCGAGCGTTTCGATTTCGTCGAGCAGATCGTCGAGTGAATCGACGCGGACGAGTCCCGCGCGACGGAAGGCCGCCCCGTAAAGACGATCGAACGGATCGTCACGGCCGTTGCGAAGCACGAGCACGGGCTTATTTCGCGCGGCGGCGCGCGCGGCGGACATGAATTTGCGCGCCGACCGGACAGTTTCTATCGCGAGCAGGATTGCACGCGTCGATGCATCGCTCGCGAGGTAATCGAGGATGTCGCCGGAATCGACATCGGCTTCATCGCCAAGCGCGACGATGCGCGAGAAGCCGAGCCCACGTGCGCGCGCCCAGCCCAGCACGCCGTTTGTCAACGCGTTCGATCCGGAAACCCACGCAACGCCACCGGATTTCACACTGCATGCGGGCGCGCCGAGACACGCGCCGATCGCAGGCGTGACTACACCGAGACTTCCAGGCCCGATGATCCGCACGAGGAAAGGCCGCGCGGCTGCAAGGGTTCGACCGGTCCATTCATCCGCCTCGGCGGCGGACGATTGATGCTTGTCTTGCAATGACGACGAACCGCCACGTTGCTTTGCTTCGCCGACGATTACGACGGCCTTCGTTCCTCGTCGGCCCAGGCGCTCGACGAGCCCCGGCCATGTGTGCGGTCGAGTGCACAGCACGGCGACGTTCGGCGCTTCGGGCAACGCATCGACGTCCGCATACACGGTTTCGCCATCGAGCGACTTGTGCTTCGGGTTGACCGGCCACAGTGAACCTTTGAATCCGGCGCATTGGATACGCGCCCATACCATCTCGCCGACGCTCCCTGCACGCGACGAGGCCCCCACGATAGCGATCGACTTCGGCGCGAAAAGAATATCCAGATTGCGAACGGTCATGGCGGCTCCGGCACGAGCGGCAGTTGTGACAGCGCTTAGGATAGGCGATTTTGTTTTGGGGAGGATGACTGAGATCGAACGTCGCCGGGGCGGACTTTATGCGCATAAAGTCCGATGACCGTCTCACCGACTTGGCCGCGTCGGACCGGTCCCGCGCGCCGTACTTTATGCGCATAAACCTCGGCCGAATGGCTAACCGACCCGCTTTGTTGCTGTTTATCACTGGAAAAAAAACTACGCCAATGTAAAATTCAACGAACTTCAAAATCCGGAGCGAAATGTGGCGGCGGAAATCATAGCGATCACGCAGCAGAAGGGTGGCGTCGGCAAGAGCACGATTGCGATGCATCTCGGTGCGGCCTTTCACGAAAAAAAGAAGCGTGTGCTGGTGGTCGACGCGGATGGTCAGAACACCTTGGTACATTGGTCGAGCGCCGCATCGGACGGCGCAAGCGGAATTCCGTTTCCGGTCGTCAATCTCTCCGAAGCGGGAGGACAGATCCACCGCGAGATCAAGAAGTTCGTCAACGACTACGACATCATCGTCGTGGATTGCCCACCGTCGATCACCGAGAAAGTGTCCGGCGTCGTGCTGCTCGCGGCGAGCGTCGCCGTGATTCCGACTTCGTCGTCGCCTGCGGATTATTGGTCAAGCGTCGGTCTGGTTAAGCTCGTCCAACAAGCACAGGTGATGAACGAAGATCTGCGCGCTGTCTTCCTGCTCAACAAGACGGAAGAGAAGCGCATGCTCACACGCGAACTCAAAGTCGCGCTCGAAGAGCTCGGCTTTCCTTTGCTTAAAACCCAAATCCCCACGCGCGAGTGCTACAAGCAGGCGATGGCACTCGGTGTGACCGTCCTTCAAATGAGCGATCGCGGGTCGCGTCTCGCGGCAGCGGAGATCCGCGCCGTGGCGGACGAGATCCTCGCCATGCTGTCCTGACTTTATGCGCATAAAGGACCCTGAATGAAACCGTCTCAGTTTGCAAAGGGCTTCAAGGCTCGCCCCGATTCGACAAGCAGTGAGAAGCGCACGGCGCTCGATCGTCTCAATGCAATCGATGGCATCGTCGACATTCAGCACGTGGGGCAGGCTGCCGCGAATGGCCGATCGAGCGCTTTCGTCGCCGATGATCCCGCCGACGTGAATACCGGACCGGAGTCCGATGAATATCGCGCGTGGCGGCGCGCTAACCGTTATACGACGGGCCAAGTGATCGAACTGCCGCTCAAGTCAATCAAACCCAGTCCGTTCAATCCGCGCCATTTCTATCTCAAGACCTCGATTGCGGAATTGGCCGTCAATCTCGCGAAGCAGGGGCAACAGCAGGCGATTCACGTCATCCCTGACTACGAAAGCCCGGGAACGTTTTTCGTCAGCGATGGCGGTCGCCGCGTACGGGCGCTCAAAGAGGCGAACAAGGAAACGGTCAAGGCGGTGGTCGTCGACCTGCCGATTGGCATTCAGAGCTACAAGCTGGGTTACGACCTCAACGTTCAACGCGACTCACAAACCGTGTTCGACAACGCCGTAGTCTGGCGGCGCTTCCTCGACGAGCAGCACTTCCAGAGTCAGCGCGAACTGGCCGACCATCTCGGTCTGGATGAATCGACAATCGCCGTGGCGCTATCCATCGCGAAGCTTCCCGAGAACGTCATGCACGAGATGGTCGCGCGGCCGGACCGGTTCGGCTCGAACATGGCTTATCAGATCGCCCGCTATCATGCGGCGCGCGGCAGCGACGCGACGTTGCGGCTCATCAACAAGATCACGTCGGACGATCTGAGCACCCGCCAGGTCGCCGATATCGTCAAAGGTCGTGCGAGCGCTCAAGAAACACCGAAGACACCGAGCCGTCAGCGCTATGCGCAGCGTCTCGAGATCAAGCTGGATGGCGTCGCAGTCGGCGATCTGAAGTCATACGGTGAAGATCGTCTTGAACTGCGTTTGCGGGGCTTGTCGCGGGACAAGCGCGATGCGTTGCTGCATCAGATCGAGCTCATGCTTCAGC
Source organism: Caballeronia sp. INML3B (assembly GCF_023631305.1). Taxonomy (NCBI): domain Bacteria; kingdom Pseudomonadati; phylum Pseudomonadota; class Betaproteobacteria; order Burkholderiales; family Burkholderiaceae; genus Caballeronia; species Caballeronia sp. INML3B. Next base: position 147,387 of record NZ_JALQDI010000046.1, on the reverse strand, counting down.
CTTCCGACGCCGAAAAGTAACGCAGTGAATGGCCGCGGAACTGATTCTTCGGCGGCCGTTCTTGTCTCACGATTCATTCTGAAAGTATTGCAGCGGCGCCTGCGGCATCACTGTGCATGCGAAGCGGTCAGCGCGACTGACTCAGCGTAAATGCCAACAAGTCGCCATCCGTAGGCTCGCCCCATGTCTTTCGAGCCAACCAGTCGAAGAAGGATGTCTCCGCGAGCTTGGAATCCAGTCCGCGCTTGCGCCAATCGTCGCGCATATGCGTGCCCAGCCCCGGAAGCACATCCTCCTCGAAAGACTGGCGCGCGATCTCCCGTTCTTCCTCACCTTGCTCGTCGTACAGCACGCGCGCTTCCTTGCGGCGGTAGGCCGAAAACTCGCTCAGCAAGCGGGCCTTGAGATCGTCGGCGGCAGAAGCGGTCGCTGGCGTGCGCACCGCCGTACCGCTCGTTGCGGGGGGCAGTGCCTCTACAGGCGGCGCATAGCCCTTCTTGAGCGCGTCCTTAAAAAGAGCCGCTGCGCTGCGAACCGGCGGTAGGGTTGTGCTGCGCATGCGCTGCTCCGTCATCTGGAGCGCCGCGCGGATGCGGTTTTCCTCGCTGTCTGCGTAAAGTGTCTGCGCGTCTTTCAATGGAATGCCAATCTTTACCATCCGATCAACGAGCGTACTGTCGAACACGTTCGGATGTTCGTCGAGCGCCAGCATCGGCTGCTTGCGCTCGGTGACGCGGAACTGAATTTCAGCGACCCGCCGCCCTTCACGATGTTCGACCAACTCGACGAAGATGTTGGTTACCGCATTCACCTCGGCAATCGCGGGGCGCAGATAATCGCGCTTGAAGTATTTGTATTCGCGCTTGGCTTCGTCGCCGGCTTCGGTGTCGGGCGTACCGGAAAGGATCGGCCGCCACCACTCCCACGTTTCGCGCATCGTCAGATGACTGGGATTGGTCAAGTAGCGAGCACAGATTTCGTAGAGTGCAAGGCCAGCGCTGCTGCGCAGTTGGCTTTGGAACTGCAGGCTTAGTCGCGCATACTGGACGGGATCCAGCAGCTTCTTTTTGATTTTGGGCGCGAAAGAGAATTCGACCCATACGCGACGTGTTGTCGGATCTTCGAGAATTTCCGCATCGGCGATCAGCGTCGAAATGCCCCATTTCCGACCGGGCTTCTGGCTCGACGTGCCGGTACTCCACTCGACCTGCACCGACACCATGCGACGCAAATGCTCTTTGACAAGTGCGGTATCGTTCGAGTCGAACGCAGAGTTCGCGACGATATCCGATAACAGCGCGCGATACGTGTCGCCAGCGTCGTCAGCCTGCTGAGCGACTGCGAGGAGCACATTGAAGAGCTTTCGGGTGAGCAGCGTGATCTTGCCGCTCTTCGGTTGAATCGCAATAGCCTCGACCGCCTTGCGCAATTCCGCCGAGCTCGGGCTGACTACGTCGGTCTTCTTTGCGCGCTTGGTGGCCATGAGATGGTCAGGATCGATATTGCGAGCAAGGATACCCATCGGGGTGAACCGCGTCTATAGGGGCGACTTCACCATAGAGGGGTGAGGTTGGTCCGAATCATTCGACTCACTGCGGTGCGCTCCTGTAAACGCTCACCGCTCACCAATCGGGTTCATCTCATATAAGCACTGCCCGCACGGGTAAACGAAATGCGGGGATTTCTGGAAGTGCCCGCAACGTCCGAACGCAGGTCCCGAAAACACTCACCTGCGATTTTTTTGGCGCATTATGAGGTGTGGTACGCGAGAGACATTCCGGCACTTGAACATGAACTAGCACGCGATTGTGACGGTTGAGGTGCAAATCCAGCGCTAACGCTCTTCACTCTGCGTCCAGCCCAGCAAGACGTCCCGAAAACTCTCACCTTCGAGTCGGGTGGACCGGACGTTATATGTACGCCGAGGCCCTATCCCGGCGTCCGCACAACGGAATAACCTCCCGTAAATGCTCACCGACTGAGTCTTGAAGCGCGCGCAAGAACCAAAAAGCACGGCCTCGGGCTCCTGCAAAGGCTCACCTTTGCGAGTCGCCGTCGGAAAAACGCGCCTTTTTGGGCACCTATCTCGCTTTCACTGCGTGGCTATGCGGACACCGGCTCCCGCAAAGCCTCACCTTTTGACGCTGTGCTACAGAAAACTAGCGGTACCAGCCGCTCCCGAATTTGCTCACCATCCCTCATCACAACCACGCGGGCCTCGGCCTATCTATCTGATTTCACGGGAGTTCCGACATCAGGACGAAGCGGCGGCGCTCGCTCTCCATCCAACTCGACAAAGTGACATCCCGGATTTCCTCACCATAAACTGGGTACTTTTCCTACAGAACGTTCGCCAGTACTACGCTGTCTCTTCCCGAAAATGCTCACCTTACATCGTCGAGCCTGAAAGTTTCGGTCGCGAGGGGCAGTCTTGCGGCTCAACACCCCCGGCCGCCAGTCCATTACTCCCGAAAAAGCTCACTCTTCGATCAAAACTACACCAGGGAGCAGCGCAATGTTGCACATTCGCCCGAAAAGACTCACCTTCGTTCCCGAACCTTTCCTGTAAACGCTCACCTGTCGGGAATTATTACTTCATACATGTAGTTAACACCCCATCTAGCCGCCTCCCGAGAATCCTCACCTTTCCCCAATTGCTGGGCATGAGAGGATTCACGTATAGCAACGCCGACAGGGTATTAGTCTCCCGAATGCGCTCACCTAGATGTTTACCACGCTCCCTGAATCCCCTCACGATCCCTCCCGCAGGTGCTCACTGACTGTCCCGAAGCCCGTCACCGATCCCTCCCGAATAGCTTCACCATAGTTCCCGTACAATCTCACCCGATCAACCGCAAAGCCTTATGGGATAAGGCTTTACCGCGGCGTTAACAGGGTTAACAAGGTTCAAGGGTGTTTACTTCTAATACTCTCAAGCGCCACTGAGTCTCTTTCGCTAGCTGCGATACAAAACGCGTGAAACATCGCCCGGAAAACGCATATATCGTAAATCCCTTGCTAAATCATAGGCTTGTAGCCACAATCTCAGGATGTTTCACGAATAACCTCGACGACGCCGGCTCGAATGCTTAAAACGGCAGGAAGCGGTCTGACAGGGACATTGGTGCAGATCAACAAACCATTTTCATAACGTTCAACACGTAAAACGTTATGATCGTTATGTTGAACGGCTTATTCTCGGACATGAATCAGCACACCCGCGACATCTTGCGTCAGGAAATCGAAGCGATGCGTACCGCAGGCGCCCGACGGCAAGATCTTTCTCAGCACGCGTGCAAGCGGCTTTTCTTCGACCTCGGCATACGACCTTCAGTCACCACCGTCCGCGAACTCACACAGACGGGCAGCGCGAGCGACATTCCCAAAGATATCGAAGCCTTTTGGGCGGGCCTGCGCACGGCGCTGCGCGTGCGCATCGACGCCGGCGCGATGCCGGAGGTGTTGCAGCAACGCGCAGGCGAACTGCTGGCGGCGCTCTATGACGAGGCTCAAAAACTCGCACTCGCAGCTCTCGACGACGACAAAGCTCGTCTCAACGCGGCCGTCCAGGCCGCGCAGGCGCAGGTTCGGGATGCCAACATTCGTCGCGAGGCGATCGAGCAGGCCCATCAGCGTGCGGAGGCACGCGCCGAAGCCAACGCTGCACAGATCGCCGCCCTGGAAGCCGAACTGAAGGCGCTGCGCAATGAGGGATCGGGCGCTCAGGCCGGTCTACGCGAGGTCATCGCGCGTTGGGAAAAGGAAAACGAGACCCTGGCGGCGCGCCTGCAGCAGGAGCAAGAGTCGGCTGCGCGGCTTCGCGACCGGGTCGACGAACTGCAAGCCGAATTGCGCCAGAACACCGAGCACTACGCCCAGCAGATCAAGGACGCAATCAAGGAAGCTGAACGACGCGTTCACCCGATGCTGGTCGAGCTCGACTCCTTGCGCGGCATGGCAGCTACTTATCAGGCAGGCGCGCGCGAAGCAGGCCAGAAGGAATTTGATTTCATTCAACAACTTAGCGCTGCAAGAAGTCGCGCGGATCGGCTCGAATCGCAAGTGCGGGCGCAGTCCGACGAAATCGATGCGCTCGTTCGAGAGCGCGACGCTCAGCGTGTCCAGTCCGGGGCCAGCGCTGAAGTCGGTGCGTTGATTGCGTCGCTGGCGGCCGAGGGTCGCCTGAGTTCCGTCGAAATCGCCAGACTGGGTACGCAAGTGGATGCGCACGTCGTGGCGCCCCCCGCCTGTCCGGCGTGCGAAACGGGCGAACCGGAACTTCAGCGCCACGAAGACGAATACGAACTCTCCTGCCCGAACTGCGAGCGGACATCGGGTGCAGCGTCATCCAAGCTCGCGGCTGTCGACGGCTTTATCCGCTCGGCGCGTGTCAGCGCATCGTGAGAGCCGTCTCGCGGGCGTATCGGGTCAAAGGTGAGGGTTTTCGGGATCGTCGACGGCTGTGTGTAAATCCCCGCCGGGCGTTCCGCTAACGCGCGCCTGAGCGAGATCCCGCTCCCGTATTTGCTCACCCATCCAATCCTGCCATGCACGGAGCAGCCGATGCACGGAGATCGTCTGCTGAAATCCGAGCCATTGCCCGACGCGTTCGGGGTCCGTTCCGTCTTCGAAGTGTTCCGCCGCGTACGTGTTGCGCAGCGTCTGCGGACTCGCTCGCGCGACGCGTGATGCGGCGATGCCGGACGCGGCCACGACAGCGTCGATCGCGCGCAGCATAGTCGCCTTGTGCATGTGGCGGCCGGACGACGCGGCCGGAAACAGCAGCTCGCCCGCTAGATCTGCCGTCTTGCGCTCGCTGATCCAGTTGTCGAGCAATTCGACCGCGAACGGCGCAAGCCGCGCTTGCCGGATCAACAGCGGGTTCGACGCATCGACGGTGATATACGGCGCGCCCGCCGCGTAGCAGTCGACGGTCAATTGCGCCGCTTCGCCCGTTTTCACGCCTCCGCCCAGAAACACGGCGACCAGCGCCCGGTCGCGTCGCTCGCGCCAGCGCTGCCCGGCCGGCATCGCGCCCATAGGCGAAAACAGATGCGCGACGAGCAGCGCCCGCTCGTCGTGAGTGAGAAACCCGGTCGGCTCGTTGTCGCGCGCTTTGCGCCATGCCGCGTTGCCGTCCTGAGCGATGAATCGCGCCGGATTCGTCGCCGCCGATTCCACCTCGCGCACATGATCCAGCACGCGCTCGATCAGCCTCAGATAGCGCATGCGTTGCGGACGTCGGATGTCCAGCTGCGCGACGAACTGCTCGATCACGGGACGTTGCACCGTATGCAGCGTCGCGCGCTTCGCGGCCAGCCACTCGAGAAAGTTGCCCCACTGCGCGCGATACACATCCGCCGATGACGCCCGGAACGACTGCTGGGCGAGCCATGCATCGAAAGCGGCGTGCGGATCGGCCTGCCAGTCGGCGCGCTGTTGGTCAAAAAGATCGGGAGTGTTCGGCATAGTGTTCGGAAGGCGCGTTGCGCACTGTGTTGCACTGCGCACAGGGTCGGGCTTCACGCGCGGAACGTCAAGCAGAGGTGTTCGCAAAAGTGTCGAACACTGTCTTGCCGCCGGTGCGTTTGGTCACTACTGTCGTCGATACGGCTTCCTTCCGCCCGCAAGCACAAGAGCAAAATGGAGTGAGTGATGCCCCAGCTATCCTGGCGGCAACGCCGTGCAACGGGACGCGCCGCGCGCGAGCGCACGCCGCGAAGCGCACAAGAGGCGATTGGCGACATCGACCGCGATCCGATCGAGCTCTTGCGGATAAGCAGCGAAGGCCGCGTGCGTGCGCTGATCCCTTTGCGCTACGGCCGCATGCTGGTTTCGCCGTTCACCTTCTATCGCGGGAGCGCCATTTTGCAGGCGCATGATTTGGCCACCACGCCGGACAGCGGCATCGCGATTCAAATTTGCGGCGACTGTCATTTGTCCAATTTCGGCGGCTTCGCGACGCCGGAGCGCGCGCTCATCTTCGATCTCAACGACTTCGACGAAACCGCGCCCGGACCCTGGGAATGGGATCTGAAACGGCTCGTTGCGAGCTTCACGATCGCCGGTCGGCATCTCGGCCACGGAGATCTTGCCGCCGACGAGTTCGCTTTTCGCGCCGCGCGCAGCTATCAGACGCATCTGCGCGAGTACGCCGAAATGAGCGTGCTCGATCTCTGGTACGAGCGCATCACTTTCGATCGCATGCACGACACGCTGCAGAGCGAGGACGCGCGGCGGCGCATCAAGCGCGGCATCGACCGGGCGTCGCGCCGCACGCACGAGACGATGCTGCCGAAGCTCGCGGAACGGACCTGCGACGCCTGGCGCATTCGCGATGCGCCGCCTGCCGTATTCCACATTCAGGGCAAGAGCACGCTGATCGACAAAAACGATGGCTGGATGACGCTGAAAGGCAGGCGCGACGAGATTTTCGAGGCGCTCATGCTGAAGTACGTGGCCACGCTGACGCCGGAGCGGGCGAGGCTGCTGTCGCAATTCGCGCTGCAGGACGTCGCGTTCAAGGTGGTAGGCGTGGGCAGTGTCGGCACGCGTTGCTTCGTCCTGTTGCTAACCGACCACCACGACAAACCGCTTTTTTTGCAGATGAAGGAAGCATCGACGTCGGTTGTCGCGAGATACGCGAAGCACGCGAGAGACGTGGACCATTCCGGGCACGATGGACAGCGCGTCGTTCATGGTCAACGTCTGATGCAGGCGGCCACGGACCCGTTCCTCGGCTGGGCGACAGGGCCGCTCGGACGTACGCTGTACATCCGTCAGTTGCGCGACATGAAAATTTCCGCCGAACTCGAAAACCTGAGCGACGACGCCTTTCGCGAATACGCCGCGCTTTGCGGCTGGGCACTTGCCCGCGCGCACGCGAAGGCAGGCGGACGCGCGCCGGACATTTCGGGCTATCTCGGCAACAGCGATCGCATGGCCGAAGTGCTGGTGCGTTACGGGCGGAGCTACGCGGATCAGGTGGAGAAGGATTACGAGGTGTTTCGTGCCGCGTGTCGGAACGGCAAGCTCGAAGCGCGTTCCGATGCGGACATGTCGGCCGACTTTGCGCCTTGAAGCTATTCGATGCCGGGTGAGATGGAACCGGGGACGTCGGCATCGCCGCGTCCCCGGGTGCCACGTCAGTGCGCGCCGATGACCGCCCGCGGTTGCCCTTGTCGGGCTGCGCGCTCGTAAGCGTCTACGGCGAAAGCGAAAACGGCGGGCAACGCGTCGGACGATGCAACATCGACTACGTCGTCCGTCTCAGGGAAATGAAAGTCGTCGGGACGCGCAAACAGTTCACGCAATGCGGCTTCGTGCCGTCCGGCAAACCCGAGGTCCGCGACGGCCTCGGCCTCGATTGCGTGCAATAGCCGCCAGGTCAACGGCACGCCTTTGTCGATGTAACGCCCTGCGATCTGACGCGTGATGCGCTCCAGGTCGCGCACGGCGCGGGCAAACTGCCGCCTGCTCAGGTTCTCGCCATTCGACTCCATGATTCACCCCTTTTCCCAACCGGTCTCATTATACTGTATAAACATACAGTACTTGTTGCAATGAAAATAGCGTCGCGCTACTCGACCCGGGTGTATGTGCGATTCCGCCTACGTGCGATTCAGACATTCGCTGCTATGCGTGCCGGCCGTCGAAGCGCATCGTGGAACCATGCTTGGGAAATCTTCCGAGCTGAACGCGCAGACGCTACTGCGTGCGTTCGACGGCACCGCGCGGCCAACACCGCTGCAAACCACGGGAGAACTGAGATGAATAAGGATCAAGTCGAAGGCGTCGGCAAGCAGGTCAAGGGCAAGATCAATGAGGGCGTCGGGAAGGTAACTGGCGACACGGCTCAGGAAGCCAAGGGCGATCTGCAACAGGCTGCGGGCAAGGTCCAGAAAGGCGTGGGCGATGCGCGCGAAGATCTGAAGGACACTGTGAAGAAGAACCCGTAAGACGGGCGTTTCGGCGCCGCGACGTTGGCGCCGTTTCCGGCGGGACGTGCTCCGATGCGCGTCCCGTTTTTCATTGCGGGTGAACTATTGTCGCGGGCTTTGTGCGCATAAAGTTGCCGCGGACGCGTCAGCCGTGAATCACCACGAGCAGCGCCTTGGCTTCCGCGCGTCCGACGTTGCGGACCGCATGCGCTTCGTCCGCCGCGTAGCGCGCCGTTTCTCCCGCTTTGAGCCGACGCGTCGAACCCGACGCATCCACTTCGATCGTCCCGTTTAGCACCGTCACGTGCTCACGCGTCCCCGGTTCATGCGCGTTCGACGTGAGCGCGGCGCCCGATTGCAGTGTGAGTTCATACCATTCGAATTTGCCCGCTAGTTCTATCGGTCCCCACACACGCAACTGATAACCACCGTTATCGCCGGTCAACGTCGGTATTTCGTGCGGCCCGGCAACGCGGATTGCTTCGACCGGCCTCTGCTGCGCGAACAATTGATCCAGACTGATGCCGAGCGCGTTGGTCAGTCGCCAGGCGACCGCAATCGTCGGATTCGCCTTGTCGCGCTCGATTTCCGACAGCATCGACTTCGACACGCCGGCCGCCCGCGATAAATCGTCGAGCGTCAGCTTCCGTTCATTGCGCAAGCGTTGAATGATCTCTCCGACGCGCGGTGGCGTCGCACCGGCCCCCGCGAGGTCGCCTGTTTTTCCTTCCGAAACCGTGCTTGCCATGAATCGATCAATCCCTTAAAGTGTTCGGCATATCGAAAATAAGTTCGAAATATCGAACGTGTCCGATGCGATGAATGCACTATAACAGGGCTAAGGGCCGCTCGCGCGCACTGCGCGGCCGGACACCACGATCAGGCCAAACAAAGGATTGCGATGAAAGACCGATATCTCTCCCATCTGCGTTCGACACTCGACGAAATTCGCTCTGCAGGCTTCTATAAAACGGAGCGCGTAATCGCAAGCCCGCAGTCATCAGATATCCGGCTCGCGAACGGAAGCGGCGTGCTGAACTTCTGCGCCAACAACTACCTCGGTCTTGCGGACGATCGCCGCCTCATCGAGGCCGCGAAGGCTGGTCTCGACGCCGACGGTTTCGGCATGGCGTCCGTACGGTTCATCTGCGGCACGCAGACCGTGCACAAGGAACTCGAGCAGGCGATCGCGCAATTTCTTGGCACCGACGACGCAATTCTTTATTCCAGTTGCTTCGACGCGAACGGCGGCCTTTTCGAGACGCTGCTGACAGAGGAAGACGCCATCATTAGCGACGAGCTCAATCACGCCAGCATCATCGACGGCGTGCGGCTTTCGAAGGCGCGGCGTCTGCGCTACAAGAACAACGACCTCGCGGATCTCGAGGCGCGCCTCCAGGAAGCCGACGCCGCCGGCGCACGCTTCAAACTGATTGCGACCGACGGCGTCTTCTCGATGGACGGCATCATCGCGAACCTTGCCGGGATCTGCGATCTCGCCGACCGTTACGGCGCGCTTGTGATGGTCGACGACTCGCACGCCGTGGGCTTCATCGGCGAAGGCGGACGCGGAACGCCGGAGCACTGCGGCGTACTGGATCGCGTGGACATCATCACCGGAACGCTCGGCAAGGCGCTCGGCGGCGCATCAGGCGGCTATGTCGCCGCGCACAAGGAGGTCACCGACCTGCTGCGTCAGCGTAGTCGGCCGTATCTGTTCTCTAACTCGTTGGCGCCGAGTATCGCGGCGGCATCGCTGAAGGTGCTCGAACTGCTCGACAGCGCTGAAGGCGCGACATTGCGCCGGCGTGTCCGCGAGAACGGCGCGCACTTCCGCCGCGCGATGTCCTCGCTCGGCTTCGACCTTGTCCCCGGCGAACATCCGATCATCCCGGTCATGCTCGGCGACGCGCAACTCGCCTCGAAGATGGCCGATGCGTTGCTCGAAGAAGGCGTCTATGTAATCGGCTTCTCCTACCCCGTCGTACCCAAGGGACGCGCGCGCATCCGCACGCAGATGAGTGCGGCGCATACGCCCGAACAGATCGATCGCGCAGTCGATGCGTTCGCGCGCGTCGGCCGCTCGCTCGGCGTCATCCGCTGAGCAGCACCGCGGACTTTATGCGCATAAACCACGAGGAACGGGCCACGAGCCCTCGACCTTCGAAGAAGCACCACGAAGACCACACGTCAGGAACAAACGCAATGAAAGCCCTCGCCAAACTCGAACGCGCACCCGGCCTCACGTTGACGCGCGTGAAGCGGCCCGAAGTCGGCCACAACGACGTTCTCATCCGGATCCGCAAGACAGCGATTTGCGGCACCGACATCCACATCTGGAAGTGGGACGATTGGGCACAGAAGACAATTCCTGTGCCGATGCATGTCGGGCACGAGTACGTCGGCGAAATCGTGGAGATGGGTCAGGAAGTGCGCGGATTCGCCATCGGCGATCGCGTGTCCGGTGAAGGCCATATCACCTGCGGCTTCTGCCGCAACTGTCGCGCGGGCCGTCGTCACTTGTGCCGCAACACGGTCGGCGTTGGCGTGAACCGCGAAGGCGCGTTCGCGGAATATCTCGTGATTCCTGCGTTCAACGCATTCAAGATTCCGCCCGATATCTCCGACGATCTCGCCGCCATCTTCGATCCGTTCGGCAACGCGACGCACACTGCGCTTTCCTTCAATCTCGTCGGCGAAGACGTACTGATTACCGGCGCCGGGCCGATTGGCGTGATGGCCGCCGCGATCGCGCGGCATGTGGGCGCCCGCAACGTCGTCATCACCGATGTCAACGACTATCGCCTCGAACTCGCCCGCAAGATGGGCGCGACGCGCGCGGTCAATGTTGCGAACGAAAACCTGCGTGACGTGATGAGCGAACTCGGCATGACCGAAGGCTTCGACGTCGGTCTGGAAATGTCGGGTGTGCCGAGCGCATTCACGGCGATGCTCGAATCGATGAATCACGGCGGCAAGGTCGCGCTGCTCGGCATTCCGCCGGCACAGACCGCGATCGACTGGAATCAGGTGATCTTCAAGGGACTCGAAATCAAGGGCATTTACGGACGCGAGATGTTCGAGACCTGGTACAAGATGGTCGCGATGCTGCAAAGCGGCCTCGATTTATCGCCGATCCTCACACACACCTTTGCCGTCGACGACTATCAGCAGGCGTTCGACACGATGCTCTCCGGGAACAGCGGCAAGGTCGTGCTCGACTGGACCGCAGCTTGAACGCTGCTCGTCATTGGCTTGTCATTGAGCAGAAACAGCCGGCGCTTTCGAAAATTCGGCCTGAATGGCGACGTGCACATCGTCGCCGACGGCTGGATACCACGTCGTCAATCCGAACTTCGCGCGGCTGAAATGTCCATCGGCTGAAAAGCCCAGCGTTTCCTGCTTCGTAAGCGGATTGACCGCATGCCCGTTGAAGGTCACGTTCAGCGTAACGGGCTTCGTCGTGCCGCGTATCGTCAGGTCGCCCGTCAATACACCTTTGTCGTCGCCCGTGCGCTGAAAAGCCGTGCTGACGAAAACGATGCTCGGATACCGCTCGACATCGAACATGTCCGGCCCTTTCAACATGCGGTCGAGTAGCGGCACGTTGGTGTTGACGCTCGACGCGTCGATGGTCGCACGCACCGAGCTTCGCGACATGCCGTCCGCATTCCAGTCGAGTTGCGCGGTTGTCCTGTCGAATCGGATGACGAAGCGCGAGTAGTGAAAATGATCGACGTCGAAGCTTACGTTCCAGTGATGCGGATCGAGCTGATAACGTCCCGGCGGCACGCTCGATTCGCTCGACGACACATGATGCGTAACGACCTGCAGCGGCGTGCACGCCGTCAGCGCGGCCGCCGCCAGAAAAGGAACGAGACACTTATAAACGTTCATCGCGCTTTGCCTCGGATACACGTACAAGAAAATTTCGACAAGTTTCGCCGAGATCATGAAAGCGTGCGCAAGCCGTCACGCGCTTTTCGTCAGCACACACAAAAATGCGGCGATCAGGTAGAGTTCGCCTCGACCTCCATCTCAAAAAAGGCGCCATCGCCTGCGCGCGACGGCGGAGAACCCATGCGCACATGGCTGTCCCGTTTCCGAACCTTCCGCGCGCACGTGTTGACGGCCGTCGCCGTCGCCGCGTCGGCCTGGACACCAGCCGCGCACGCGAGCTGGTGTGGAGACGGCCTCTGGATCGACGCGATGGTCGCTTCGCATCACTTTCATCCGGACAAGGATTTCGAGCAGTTCAATCCCGGCATCGGCGCGGAATGCTGGGTCGCGCCGCAATGGGCGGTAACGGGCGGCTACTTCCGCAATTCGCTGTCGAAGCCATCGTTCTATGGCGGCGGCGTCTGGGGCCCGGACTTTCTTCACTGGAACTACATCAGGCTCGCCGTGATGGCCGGCCTCATCTCCGGCTACGACTACGGCAGTTATGGCATCGGGCATAACCATATGGTCGGGCCCGTGGCCGCGCCGCTCATCATGCTCGAATACAAGCACGTCGGCGCGAATATCATTCTGATTCCGCCGATACCGTCGAGCGATCTCCCATTCACGCTGGGCTTCATGCTCAGAATGAAATTCTAGGGAATCCTCAGCGAGACAATAAAGTGTCGACTTTTCGGAAACCTCATTAGAACGCCAATATTGTGGCGATGTTTCACTTCTCTTTTGAAATGGCCGTCTGGCGCGTTGTCACGACGGGCGCGCAGGTCCTTGCAAAAAAACCGGGGGGAACCAAGATCCGACAAAAAGCTGCTTCGTCGTCTGAACATGTCAGTAGGTGCCCAAAATGAAAGTATCGACTTTCCGCGCTCATGCGGGACTCGCGGTTGGTCATAAGACTCTCGAGCTCGATTGGGCGGCAAGCGCTGCTTCTCGAATTGCTTCGGCAGCACGCGCCGGGTTGCCCCGCTGGTGCCCTACCGAGGCGTGATAAGCGCGGCGAGCGTCGCCGGCCGTGCGGTCATAATCTTCGATGATAGTTTGAGCTTCACCTGAGGAACTCGGCCATTCCGTTCGAAAGCCGCTTGGCTCGACGGTCATGATCTTGATGCCTAATGGTTCGACCTCTTTGCGGAGCGTGTCCGACAGTCCCTCCACGGCAAACTTGCTGGCACAGTAGTAACCGACGCCCGTAAACCCGACCATTCCGCCGATCGAAGTCAGGTTGACGATCATTCCGCTGCGGCGCGCGCGCATCCCGGGCAACACAGCATGAATCATATTTGCAGTGCCGAAGAAATTTACCTCGAGCAGTCGCCGCGCGTCGGATTCCGCGGTTTCTTCCACCGCTCCGAAAAAGCCGATACCCGCATTGTTGATCAGAACATCGATCCGGGCGAAATGTGCTTCTGCGGCTTCGACCACTTTCCGGCACTGCTCCCGATCTGTGACATCCAAGGGTAGAACAATCGCATCCCCCTTCCATTGCAATTCGGCGATCGTTTCCGACTTGCGGGCGGTAGCGACGATCTTATCGCCGCTATTGAGAAGATGTTCAGCGATAAAGCGCCCGAAACCAGTCGAGCAGCCGGTCACGAGCCATACTTTTGACGTTTCGTTTCTCATGGTTCCTGTTCCTTGAGACAAATGCGATTGCAAAAGAGCGCATCTGGTAGTCGCAGGGCGCAACAGCCTATGGCTGTTGCAGCACCAAAGAAATGAACTAGCCGGTGGTAAGCACCAGCGCCTCCTTCAGTACCGGAGGCTTTCGCCAGGACTCAGTCCGCGAAGTCGGTGGCTTCGGAAGAGCCCCTCCACGCGTCGAGATCCTGAGCGACTGCTTTGGCCTTGACTGCTGCGAGGTCGTTGGCGATCCTGCCGGCGAACAGATGCAAGGGCGGTGTCTCGACACTGGCTGCCTGGATGATCAGCAGTGCCAGCTTGTCTGGGTCTCCCGCCTGATGGCCGTGCAGCGTGTCCAGGTGCAGGTCGAGCGACGCCTTCGCCTCCGAATAATCGTCGATCTGCCGCTTTGCCACTGCCAGCGCCCCGTTCGACAGGAAGTCGGTGCGGACCGGGCCCGGATACACCACCGTAGCGCGAATGCCGAGTTCAGCAACTTCGGCGGCCAGCGACTCCGTCAAACCCGCCAGCGCGAACTTGCTCGAAACGTAGCTGCCCCAGCCGGCATATCCGCCCTGGTAGCCAACAATCGACGAGATGTTGATGATGTGTCCGCTGCGCTGCCTGCGCAGATGCGGCAGCGCATGGCGCAGTACAGCCGCTGGGGCAAAGAAGTTAACTTCGAAATTCTGACGAAGCTCACCTTCGGACAGTGCCTCGACCGTTCCTTGCTGAGCATATCCGGCGTTATTCACGACCACATCGATGGCGCCAAATGTCTGCACGGACTTCTCGATTGCCTGTCGGATGCTCTGTTCGCTGGTAAGGTCCACTTCGAGCGGAAGGAAGTGGTCGGATGCCTGACCGAACGCTTCCGTCAGCGAAGCTGCGGTGCGCGAGGTCGCGGCCACGCGGTGGCCTTGCTCAAGCAGATGACGGACGAGCTTCTGGCCGACGCCTTTCGATGCACCAGTGATAAACCAGGTACGGGATGCTGATTTCATGATGAAAGTCCTCGAGTAGAAAAGTCGGGTGTGCAATGTCTTTACGGGAGTGCGACGCTCATGCCGCCATCGGCCATCACTACGGCGCCAACCATGAAGCTGGCCTTTTCCGAGGCCAGGAAAGCAATCACCTCTGCAATTTCCTTCGGGTGGGCCGCGCGGCGGATCGGCGCCTTTTTGCCGTGCTCGGCGAGGAATGCCTGACCGTCAGCGTGGATGTGATTGGTGATGTTGGTGATGACGTCGCCCGACCCGACCGCGTTGACGCGAATGCCATGGTCGATGGCTTCCAGCGACAAGGCGCGCGTCAATTGCGCCAGCGCGCCCTTCGAGGCCGCATAGGCTGCGATCGTCGGGAATGCCTGATAGCACGCGTACGAACCCACGTTGACGATGGCGCCGGTCTTTGCCGGCACCATCACGCGCATGGCTTCGCGTGAGAACAGAAACGCACCTGTGGCATTGACTGACTGGATGCTGTTCCAGTCTTCAAGCGACATTTCGACGACGGGCTTGTTGATGATGATCGCGGCATTGTTGACGAGGATGTCGAGCTTGCCGAATCTGTCCACCGCAGCTGCGACAGCCTGCACCGCGCTTTCCTCGCGGGCCACGTCGGCGATGAGGGGCACGATGCCGGGGCGGGCAAGCGCCTCGACATTGGCGCTGCGCCCCACCGCGATTACGTCTGCACCCTGGGCATGGAGCAGTTCCGTAGTCGCCAGGCCAATGCCGCTGGCCGCGCCGGTAACGATAGCGACTTTGCCCGCGAACGTTCCGGTTTCTCGATTGCGTGATGTCATGATGGTTTCCTTGATGGTTGGCCAGATCGGTTGAGTGATAGGTGCCCAACTTTCAGAACGGGCTTGCGGTAGGCCGCACGACTATTTCGCTGACGTCGACATCCGCCGGCTGCTCTACGGCGTAGGCGATGGCGCGAGCGATGGCGTCAGGTGCGATGGCAATGCGGCGGAACTCCTGCATGGCCGACCGTGCGGTGTCGTCGGAAATCGAATCGGCCAGTTCGGACTCCACGACGCCCGGGCAGATCACCGTCACGCGGACCTTGTCGGTCTCCTGACGCAGCCCGTCGGAAATG
This sequence comes from Caballeronia sp. INML3B, assembly GCF_023631305.1. NCBI lineage: Bacteria > Pseudomonadati > Pseudomonadota > Betaproteobacteria > Burkholderiales > Burkholderiaceae > Caballeronia > Caballeronia sp. INML3B. Next base: position 131,764 of record NZ_JALQDI010000046.1, on the reverse strand, counting down.
GCGCGCACGGCAAACTTGGTGGCGCAGTAGACGGCTGCGGTCGGCGTTACGGATAGCCCACCGATCGACGAGATATTGATGATCTGGCCTTGGCCCTGCTGCTCCATGGCCGGCAGGACCGCCGCAATGCCGTGCAGTACGCCACGGATGTTCACGTCAATCATCCGGTTCCACTCGGTTACCTTCAGCGCGTTCAACGGCGACAAGGGCATCACCGGCATTGTTGACAAGCACGTCAATGCGGCCAAACGTATCGAGCGCAAAGCGGGCGAAGGCCGCGACGTCCTCGGATGAGGTGACGTCGAGTTCGCGGTAGCGGACGATGCCGCCGGCTGACTGCAGCGACTCCGTCAGCTCGACGAGCCGGTCGGTGCGGCGCGCGCCGATGACAAGCCGATGGCCTTGCGCCGCGAGCAAACGGGCGGCGCCTTCGCCAATGCCGCTGCTTGCGCCGGTGATCAGAATAACTTTGGACTCGGTGGATGAGATTGCCATCTTGCATACTCCTATTGTTGGTTCGAAATTGGCCGCGCCTGTCACTGATAGCGCGGAGGACGACCTTGCCGGAGCTCGGCCTGTTGAACCGCTATGTGTTCATCGGCCGGTGAATGAATGGTAGGAAAGACGGCATCGCAGGCGAATACATGGAGCGATGCCATCGTTGCCTAATCCTATTGATTCGGTTGGCGCATACAGCGGAGGTGAATAAAATGCTGTCTGTCGAAACTTCGGGAGAGCGTGGTGCGAAACAATCGCAATCCGGTTTCCATCCGGATGGTCCGGCTACTGGAGAAACTTGCACCCAGCGAGGGTTACACCCAGTCGGCGCTCGATACCGTGCGGCTGATGCGATCTGATCGCCCGCTCGGGCGCACGCCCGTTTTGTACGAGCCGAGCATCGTGATCGTTTGCCAGGGGCGCAAGCTTGGATTCCTTGGCAACGAGGTGTACGTCTACGATGCGCAGCACTATCTCGTGCTGTCCGTCCCCCTACCGTTCTCGACGGAAACGCAGGCCTCGCCGGACGAGCCAATGCTTGCGGTATCAATCCGGCTGGACCTGCTCGAACTGAGCGAGCTCATCGCGCACATCGGTGCGGCTAGGCAGCATCCCGAAGCGGCGCCAGCAGGCATCGTCTCCACACCGCTGGACGACAAGCTCGCGGGCGCGACAATACGGTTGCTGGAAGCGTTGACTGAGCCGCTCGATGCACAGGTACTGGGGCCGGCGATCGTGCGCGAAATCTGCTATCGCGTACTCACTGGCGAGCAGGGTGCGGCAATGCGTGCGGCGCTGGCACATCACGGCCGCTTCGGACGAGTGGCGCGGGCACTCAAGCGGATCCACACCGAATATGCGGAGCCGCTCAACGTCGCGCGTCTTGCCGAGGAAGCGGGCATGAGCGTTCCCGCGTTTCACGCTAATTTCCGTACGGTGACCCAGACATCGCCGATCCAGTACATCAAGTCCACCCGCCTTCATCAGGCGCGCCTCATGATGATCCGTGATGGTGTGACTGCGGCGGCGGCAGCCGGACGCGTTGGGTACGAAAGCGCGTCTCAGTTCAGCCGGGAGTTCAAGCGCCTGTTTGGCCGGACACCGGTCGAAGAGGTGCGGGACATGCGCGAATCATTTACGCTCTCGCCGGCGGTCCGCTTCGGGACCTGAGCTTCGATAAGCGCCCATATCGAGTATCACCTTCCCGCGCACGTGGCCGCTCATGCTCCGTGCAAGAGCATGGCTTGCCTTTGGAAAAGGGAAGACCGAATCGATGTGCGTGCCCAATTGGCCTGAGCCATGGAGGGCGGCTAACGTTGTAAGCAGCGCTTCATCGGCGCGCGTGGCGAAGTTTTTGCCGGTGGCACCGACATGGTTGCCAAGGACTGGGTCCGGCTTGCTGACGGTAGACGCTAGTGTTCCTCCCGGCTTCAGCACGGACCACGATCGGGCCTGCGTATCGCCACCCACCAGGTCCAGCACCACATCAAATTTCGATGTGCGCGCCGCAAAATGTTCTCGGTTGTAGTCGATCACGTCCGTGGCGCCGAGGCTTTGCACCTAGTCCCGATTGCCGGCCGACGCGGTGGCGCTCACGTGGGCGCCCGCCAGTCTCGCAAGTTGCACAGCGACGCTGCCCACACCACCTGCTGCGGCATGAATCAGAACTGTCTGACCGGCCTGCAACGCGCCATACTCGTGCAGCGCCTGCCAGGCCGTTGAGCGACGCAGCGGGAACCGCAGCCGCCTCGAGGAAACCAAGGGACGCCGGTTTGCGCGCAAGCCGGGCAGCGTCGACAACAGCGCGCGTGGCGAAGGCACCGACGATGCCGATAAACCCCATCACCTCGTCGCCTGGTGCCAGCGTGGTGACGTTGCGTCCTACCGCGATGACGGTGCCCGCAACATCGACGCCGGGCGTGAACGGTAACCGCAGCGGTATGAACGGCGATCGAAATATTCGCGCAGGTGCGCGATCCGGCCATTACGGGCGGTGAGGAAGACGACGTACTACTGCCGGTCGACGTTTCATTGGGCAGACACGTGGTCGTCTTGCTATCTGTATCTCATTGCCATGCGAGGAGGGGCACTTGCGGTGCGACGGCGATTCCACTCACTCACTCACGTGATGTCCAGTCCATTCTCGTTATATAAGGTTCCGGTGCGCATTCTCTTGTGTCGCTGGTGAACGTGACAAGTCGCTCGAGGCCATGATCGAGCATGAGCAGTACGGGCATCTCCGACTACTCAATGACTTCCGCAACTATCTTGCGATCCAGCGGGACATGTCGCGCCGCGAGTTGGTGGGGCGTTCGCTGAGTGACGCGGGCTACACCGGCAAGAATGTCGCCGGCAGGGCGCACGTCAGCGTCAAAAGCGGTGCGACCGTGACCAACGGTCAGATGGTCGCGATGAGCATGCCGGGCTACCTAGACGCGAAGAGCGGCCCGCGTCCCGCCTACGCATGCTTCGTCATTAACGCGGGGCCGGTGCAGGCGCTCACCGACATGCTCGAAATCTTCGACGACGAGGCGAAGATACTCGGCATCGTTTACGCGCGTTATTGAGCTGGCGTCATTGCGGCGGCACCGGAATCATCCACGGAAACACATACGCCTGCAGCATCGCAATCACGCCGATCACCGCCGCGCCCGCGATCGAATGGAAGAACACGGTCCGGAAGATCGGCCCGAGCGCAAAAGCGCGTTCCTTGGGATCGTCGTAGCACGCGGCGCATGCGACCATGATCGATTGCGCATCGATCATCTTGCCCATCACGCCGCCCGTCGAATTCGTCGCGACGATCAGGATTGGATTCAGGTTGAGCTGTTGCGCGGTGATGCGCTGCAAACTGCCGAAGAGCGCGTTCGACGCCGTGTCCGAACCGGTCAGGAACACGCCGAGCCAACCGAGGAACGCCGCGAAGAACGGGTAGAACACGCCCGCGCCCGTGAAAGCGAGTCCGAGCACCGCGTCGGTGCCCGAGTAGCGCGTAAGAAAGCCGAGGCCCAGCACCTGCGCGATCACCAGCACGGGAATCTTCATGCGGCGCATGGTCTGCATGAAGGCGTCCTTCCATTGCACGGCGGACAGACGCAGCACGAAGCCCGACAGCATGGCCGCGACGAACACGCCGGTGCCCGCCGCCGATAGCCAGTTGATCGTGAAGCGGGCCGCTTCCGCTTTGGCGTTGACGGGCGCGACCGGCGGCATCCGATGCACGAGGTTGTGCAGCGCGGGCATGTCCCAGACGGGCAAGGACAGCGTGCCTTTGAAGGGCGAGCCGAGGAGCGTCGTCGAGAAGGTGACACCGGCGAACAGGCTGTTGAGGAATTTCTTGAATTCGGGCACGCCCCACAGCGCGCAACACGCGATCAGAATCACCCAGGGCATCCACGCATACACGGTTTCGCCGACAGAGTATTTGTACTTCCACTCCGACTTGTCGGTCGCGACCGTGGCCGTGCTCTTGCCCTGCCGCGCGAGCGCCTCGCGCTCGGACCTGAGCAGAAAGCGCGTCTTCGGATGCCAGACGAAGCGCAGGAACAGCGCCGTGCAGATCACCGAAAACACGCCCGACACCACATCGGTCATCAGATGGAGCGCGTGACTTCCGGACGCGTAAAACTGCATCAGCGCGAACGATCCGCCCGCGCACAGCATCGCCGGCCAGACTTCGAAGACTTCCTTCCAGGATCCGCCCTCCATCTTCACGAAGGTCGCGACGAGCCAGAACGGCACGAGCAGCGATACGAACGGCAACTGGTGGCCGGCCATCGCGGAGAGCGTGACCTGATCGAGCTCGCTCACGGCGGCGAGCGTGACGATCGGCGTGCCGATCGCGCCCCACGCGACCGGCGCCGTATTCGCGAGCAGGTTGAGCACGGCGGACTGAAACGGCCTGAAGCCGAGCCCGACCATCACCGCGCCGGCGATCGCCACGGGCGTGCCGAATCCGGACGTGCCTTCGATGATCGCGCCGAACGAAAACGCAATCAGCACGCATTGCAGCCTGCGGTCGAACGAGATATGGACGATCGATTCCTTGACGATCTCGAACTTGCCGGTGACGACGCTCATCGTGTAAAGGAACATCGCGGCCAGCACGATCCAGATGATGCCGAGAAAACCGGACAGCGAGCCGAGCGCGAACGCCGACACCGCCGAGGCCACCGGCATCCGGAACACCAGACAGGAGACGATGAACGCGGCGATCACGCCGAACAACGCCGCGTAAGGCGCTGAAATGCCGAGATGGACGTTGCCCTGCGAATCGCGATGGCGATGCAGCGCGATGAAGTAGAGCAGCGTCAGAATGGGGATGGCCGCGACGATCGTCGAAAGGAATACGTTGCCCAACGGGTTGTAGGTCTGCTGGTACATGTCGTTTCCTTTTTCGGTCTTAGGATTCGAACGCTGCCCGCAGTCCAGACGAGACTTCACGCCGGCGGGAAGTGCGAGCACCCGGGCAACAACCTGTTCCTTACAGATTTACTACCGATTCTTTGAGGTATAGCGGGGGGAAGGGTCGAATGCAAGTTTTGCGGCGGCCCGCGGGGAGGCTCGACGAAAACTTCCGAAGGCCGCAGTGGTGCCGTAGGGTCCACCCTCACTCAACGGGAGGGAGGTTCGCAGGTTTGCTAGAGCGCCTGTCAGCATGGGGAACGATTGATAAGGGACGTCGCGGTGCCGTCACCGGACAGCAGAAGGGCCGCATCTGGATGCCGCCCCCGAAACAGGCTCAGAGCTTGCTATCTATTCCAACACGGGAGGTCTTCATGTTCAAACTCTTCGGTCTTTTGACCCTTGCCGTAGCGTTCTCCGGATGCGTTGCCGCTCCGCCGTACGGCTACAGCGAGCCCGTATATGGACCCGGCTACTACGCGCCGGGCCCCAGCATCGGCGTTGGCATTGGCGGTGGCAGCTTTGGATCGGGAGTGGGCGTCGGCGTAGGCGTCGGGTTCTGAGCTGGACGCATTCCTGATACCAATGGCTCCTCAGTCGCGGGACATCGAGCAGCTTCCTGAATACCGTGCCTCTCTCGCGCTTCGGGCCGTTTATGGCCTGCCTGCAACGGGCAGCGATAGAAGTCACGCTTGTCAATATCGGATTCTGAGCGGCTCCGGATGATCACGGGTAATGACGAGCTTCGCGGCTGCGGGGTACCCCGCGATCGTCAAAGGGCTCGGATATTGGTTGCATACGGGCGGACCGGTGCCCCCGAAGCTGGAGCGGACGGTCAAGGGCACCGCCGGACCTGCGGAGGCGAAGTACACCGTGACCTCGCCACCCCGTCTGACCGGAATCGCGAACCGGGGTCCCCACGCGGACAGGATGACGGGATCGCCGCTGCAATCCGTCGACGTGAATTGGCCGGACGAAACAGCGAGCCATTGGAAATCGGTCGCGGAGAAGTGGAAGCTCGCGTCCTGGATCCGCGTGATGGGCACGACGGTGGTCGCGTCCCCGGCCGTGAACGCGACACCGTTTTGACCGCTGAAACTTGCGAGATTGCCGATCACGCGTCCGTTCGCATCGAAGACTCTTAGGAGGCGATGTTTCGCGTGATGCGCAGAATCGTCCGCAAGCGGCGCGATCGTATAGAGCGCGAACAGTGCTCCAGCCAGGAAGCGTTTCATATCGGCCTCCATGAGGACCGCACTCCGACCGCATCAGAAGACGATGCGCAACGGTTCGGGATGACGCTGAGTCAGCGGATACGTGCTTCTGACCGCCCAATACAGCGAGCCTTGGTCGTACGGCGTCGGGCTGCATGAGGTCGCGCCGGAACCATCCGTCTGCCTCAACGACCACACATGCACATTGCCGGAATACCCCTCGACGGCGGTATAAACCGTCACGTCGACACCGTCTCTGACCGCGATGGACGGCGTTGGACTGGCCGATAAGGGAACCAACACGCTTCCGCTGCAGTCGGCCGACGCGTACCCGACGGACGGATAGCCGACCCATTCGTACTCCGATGCCGAGTACTGGGACGGACCGATGCGCTTGTGATCGACGATGACGAACACGGGCTCGCCGTCTATCGCGATATACACGCCGACGACGCCCGCGAAAAACGCCAGCGGTCCGACCGCGCGCCCTTGCGCGTCGTACACCATTGGCAGGCGCGCTTCGTCGCGCGCATCGCGTCCCCGGTCAACGCGCCCGCCTGCGGCACTCAGACTAGCGCACAAGATGAGCAGCATAACGAGGAATCGTCCCACGACGCGTCTCCGTCTATCGCAGCTGGTCAATAGCCGATCGTCAGCGGCTCGGGATAATGGGCCGTCAGCGGATAACTCGTCTCCGCGGTGAACGCGGGCACGGGCGCGGTCGAAGGCGGCATGTGACCGATGACCGGAGGCGGCTTGCACGTCGTTCCGTCGGACACCGCGACGATCTGCGCCGGCGACGAGACGGTATCGCCCGCGATCAGGAGCGTGACCTCGGCGCCATTTCTCATCGCGATGGAAGGACGCGGGCCGCTCCAAGGAGAGATGATCGGCGAACCGCTGCAGTCGGTGGTCGAATACTGGAACGGGCCGAACGTCTTCCACTGGAATCTCGACGAATCGGTGTCGTTGACATCGATGCGCAGCCATGTCACGGCGGCGAAGACGATCGCGCCGTCTACATCGAGATAAACGCCGTCACCGCTGCGATCCGACGCGAGCCGTCCGACAAGTTTGCCGTTCGCATCAAACACCTTGAGGACGCGCTGATTGTCGCGTCGTTGACGCTCGCGAGCGTCGTCCGCATCCGCATGTAGCGACATCGCGCTCATGAATAACCCGACCATGAGAAGGAGCAAGCGCCGCATGAGCGTCTCCTCTGACCGATGCCGTCCGCACGGCTTGCGGCCCGGATCTGTCTGCTCAATCAGGATAGGCTCGCGATGCCTTCATTTCAAGGACGATGCATGCCCACGCCGGGTTGTCGACGCCCAGAAGCAATGGACATCAATACCTGGATCGTCGAAAATCGCAGCACGTGCATCGACGGTCTGACCGAGCCTGGACAATGTAAGTTGCCCAAGAAAGGAGCGCATCATGCCCGCCCTATCCCTTTCGAGCGGTACAGTAGTCAACGAGATTGCGGAACGCATCTATCGCATCTCCACTCCAGTCGAAATCCCCGGCGGTGGAGGATTCTCGTTCAACCAGTATCTAATCGACGACGACGAACCCCTGCTATTTCACACCGGCCTGCGCAGGATGTTTCCCGTCGTCCGTGAAGCAGTCGAGCGCATAGTACCAATCGATCGACTGCGCTATATCGGTTTCTCCCATTTCGAGGCCGACGAATGCGGCGCACTCAACGAGTTTCTCGCGGTCGCGCCGCGTGCGGAGCCACTGTGCGGCCAAGTCGCGGCCATGGTTTCAGTTAGCGATTATGCCGACCGGCCGCCACGCGCGCTCAGTGATGACGAGACGATCTCGCTCGGGCAGCACAGCGTGCGGTGGCTTGATACGCCGCATCTACCGCACGCGTGGGAATGCGGATTTCTCATGGAGACTGCGTCGGCAACGCTGCTCTGTGGGGACTTGTTTACCCAAGGCGGTTCGCATCCCCCGCCACTTACCGAGGGTGACATCCTCGAACCCAGCGAAACGTTCCGTCAAAAGATGGATTACTTCTCACACACCAGGTACGCCCGCCAAATGCTAGAACGCCTTGCTGCATTGCAGCCGACAACGCTGGCCTGCATGCACGGCAGCGCTTGGCATGGCGATGGTGCGGCCTTGTTGCGCGCGCTCGCTGACAGCGTCGAACGCGCCTGACTAAAGTGCGGCGCAGAAGAGCGAGAGACAGCAAGCGGCCAATTTTTCCAGCCTGTCGAATACTCGGGGGTTCAACGTGACGGTTGCGCGAAGGGGTTGATTAGCTGCACCTTCTTTCGGTCTTCTACTCGCTCGAGCAGTTGCACCTTGCCCCAATCGGCGCACAGTGCTTCCAGTTCCCGCACTACGTTTGATTCCAGTGCCTGCAATCCCGCGTCGCCCTGGAAGTTCGATTTGAATGCGTGGAGGAGGCGGTGCTGAAGAAGGCGTGTCACGTCCTCAATTCGTCCGGGCGCGTTCGAGTCAGCGAACAAGACCGTCTCGGGCGAGAACGGGTCGTAGTAAATCAAGTTTGGATACTCGGCGTTCACCGCAACCTTGGGCTCATCACTGACTAGCAATGAGCCGAGCAGTTGGACAGAGCCTTTCATGCCCTTGGGCGTTTTGAAAACCCATAGGCGCTTCGGCAACCGCTCCTTGAGTTCAGCTATCTTCGCGCTGTTGGAGCCGAAGTAGCCGACCTGACCGTTCTTCAAGTCCGGCTCGAACTTCTGCCAATAGTAAAAGATATCCATTTCCCGCCTGTCCGCCTTTGTCGGTTAGTCATTTGCGACGACGTAATGGTACCAACAGCGTACTCCGAGTTCGGGAGATGATTACAGAGTCCTCGCGTATACCCGCACTGGGGGTGAGAGGCCGTGTCCGGCGATTCAGAGGGTTGGTCCTCGCTCCGACGGCCATCGCCTGGTGTTTCCACGTTGCCAACAGAAGCTTTGTGATGTGTCGCAATCCATCACACACTTCGCTGCCGCGACCTGACGGAGTGAAAAAGAGGATTCCAGATTTGCCATTTGTAAACAGTAAGTTGGGCCCGTTCGTAGTGACAGGATTGAGCTTGGCACAGAACGTGTCTATAGCTAAGCGAGCGCAGATGCGAGCCGCTCAATCACAATCCCGTTCCTTACCCCACATTACTTTTAGGGTGAATCGAAATGAGCACGCTGACTATTGTTGACCTTCGCCAGGAAAAGGAACTGTCTCGTACCGAGATGGCCCGTGTCGTAGGTGGGCATGATGTGGAGAAAGAAAAAGCACTTGTTGAAGCCTACCGTGTTATCCACGACATAAACACACTGGAAAATACGCCCGACCCAGCCCCTGCCCACGTTGGCATGAAGCTGTGATTATCGACCCTTGAGAAAGGGCATGGGTTGTCCTCAAGGGAATGCGTGCCGCGTGGCGTAGCAGCTGCACCGATACGTCACGCGGCGCTTGCACGCGAAGTTGCACAGCTAAGACATAAAACCGGCAAATTCAGGAACCGATGGCTTTCGTGGCTACTCCTCGAACGGGTTGCGGGGGTCTTTTGTTTCGGTACTAAGGTTGTACTCGGCACGCACAGCTTTAAGCACGCCCTCGATGTCGCGCTCGAAGCCGACTGCGTTCCCGAAATTGCTCATGTTCCAATTGCAGCCTGTTTTGTCGGTCTCTTGTAACTGGGGCCGCGGCACACGAATCTTCACTCCATCCTCGACGACTTCTTGCAGTCGATGAATTCGACGGTCGACCTCTTGCTGGAGCCGCGAAGCATTAAGCGTCTTGCGTATCACCCGAGTCTCCTTTTCGAGAATCTGAGCCAGTCTGGCTCATTCGCGGTGTTCCGCGACCTATGATCGACATGCGACTTGCCTGCACAGAACGCTCGATTGGCGCGACAAGGAGCGTGACCAAATTAAGCGCTCTCAGCGCGCGGGTTCGTCCGGTGCATCGTTATGCTGCAAGTTGATGCTCGTAGCAAGGCTGTCTCTATCATCCGATATTGCATACATTGCTTCTGCCTGCGGCCTCGACCTCCGGTGAGGGCTCATCCGTGATTGCGGCAAAAGAAAGTAAGTCGCGTTCTCCAGGCGAGCGCCAGCGCGACCTTCTCGTACTTCGCTTTCTTGATGTTTTCGAAAAAGACATCAACGAGCATCACTGCATGTGTGTAACCGAAGCACTTCACATCATAGTTCACAGGTTTGCCGGCGATTCGGCACTGGTATCGCAGTGGCTTTACCACGTACTTGCCATTCTCCATCACAAGGACTGGCGCATACCCCGTCTGAAGCCGAAAACATCGTCGCTGACTACAACCTCAGCCGAACTCATGAGCTATCCGAATGGTCGTTTCGCGCGTAGGTGTGGGCTCGTTACGGGCCGCCAGCGGCCCGGCACCGCGAAGGGCGTAATGTGCGTAACGCCGGAGACGAGACCGGCAATGTGAATGTCATTATCTGGCCGTCGCTCCTTGAGAAGCAAAGAAGGGAAGCACGCCGCCCGGCTCGGCCGCTCTCCGGAACGCGGCTTGCTTAAGCCTCAAGTGCACATCACACCTGGAGGCACCCATGGCAGGCGACACCGCATACAAGCCCGGCGAAATCGTGAAGGTCAGCGGCATCTACTCGGTCGTACACGAGGACGGCAAGAATACGTTTGAAGTGACCTGTGTGGAGGGAGAGCACTTCCCGCCGACGCGAAGTGGGAAGGGAGCGCATTTCGAACTAAAGTACGCCGCGACGCATGCTCACAAACACGACGAGTTGAAGGGCACGGAGGCGCGCAACTGACATGGGGAACTGGCCATGGCGCATGCCGACAATGGAGACAATCAGCTGCGCCGTGGTTTCGTGCGTCGTACCTAGCGTTGCATTAACGCAATTCAGGCCCGTAACGAGACGGGCGTCTGTTTATCCTGGAGCTGGCTTCAATGTCCGAACACGTCTATAAACTTCTTGAGGTGACCGGTTCGTCCGCGATTTCATCCGACGACGCGGTGCAGGCCGCGCTTGAGAAAGCGTCTGCTACAGTGCACAACCTTGAATGGTTCAACATTCAGGAGGTTCGAGGTCATATTGAAGGCGGAAAAATCCTTCACTGGCAGGTGACGCTCAAGGCAGGCTTCCGCATCGAAGACTGATTGGCTATGTGGAGCAGCCGGGAGTGAAACAAGACGGTGGCGAAGCCGAGGCCATCTTGCGAGTCGCGAATGCAGCGCGAGAGGTGCTATCGGCGGCGGAGGCATTGGAAGAACATGCCAAGGCCAAGAGCAACGAAGGCGCCCGGGCTTTGCACCTGGCGCGCCTCACCGCTGCTGTTGATGACCTTCAATCGGCGCGCGATGCGCTGGACGAGCTTCTCGCCAAGAAGTTACGCTGACTTTGTCCGCAACGCTCGTCACTTTGCGACTTATGTTGTGCCGCGCTCGAGTCTCCGCGCAAAACCGCTTACGGCAGACGCTTGATCGCTGCTGCCAAAGATTGTCTGGCCGACCAGAAGTCCTTCCACGGGTCGCTCGCCTGGAAGCTCAGATATTCACGTGCCGTCTGGACATTCCACTGAGCGCCGGTCTTGAGGTCGGAAAGCTGCTCCCAAGCGACCGGCATCGAGACGCCCATTCCAGGTCGAGCCCGAGCGGAGAATGCCGAAGCGGTTGTTTGTCCTTTCCCGTTGCGCAGATAGTCGACATAGATTTTGCCGACTCGATTAGATGGTCCAGACACCGCCGAAAAGCGTTCAGGGATAGTCTTGGCAAGATGCCGAACGAACGATTGCGAGAAAGCCTTCACCTTCGCGTAGTCCAATCGCGGAGCCAGCGGCACGACGACATGCAACCCTTTGCCGCCGCTTGTCTTGAGCCAGGCCTGGATACCTAACTCGGACAGCAGTGTCCGAACCAGCATTGCCGCCTCCTGGACGTGATTCCATTTCACCGCCTCACCGGGGTCCAAGTCGAAGATGACTCTGTCAGGCGCGTCAAGCCGACGGACCACCGAGTTCCATGTATGGAATTCGATGGTGTTCATCTGAGCCGCGCTCAGCAACGCGTCCGCCGTATCGACCGTCAATAATGGCGGATGCTTTGGCCACAAATCGCGACTGTGAGCAGTCAGGCCAGGCATCGCGGTGCGCTCGGCGTGTTTCTGAAAGAAAAGGTTACCAGCGACACCGTCCGGCGCGCGAACGAGCGCGACAGGCCGATCTTTGATGTGAGGTAGCATCCGCTCCGCAACGCTCGCGTAATACCGAACAAGGTCTGCCTTCGTGACTGACGCCGACGAATCGATAACGCGCTCGGGATGGGTAATCTTGAGTTGCGGGGGCGGCTCGGGAGCTTGCGTCTTTCCACCCTCACGGACGACGGTGCGAGCAGTTTTGTCCAGGCGTAACCCGATAAAGGATGCTTGCCTTACCACACCTTCCGCCGTCCAGGCTGCAAACTCCACCTCTGCAACCAAAGTTGGTTGAACCCACCTCTCGCTGCCGGCTGCACGCTTGGACCATCGTCCGGGCTTCTTGACAGGCGTGTCGAACGGCGTCTTGTCAACCTCGAGAGGCGCGAGGCGGTGCCAAAGGTCTCGTGCGGTTTTGGAATCCCATCCGGTGCCGACACTTCCGGCGTCATGGAGCTTGTCGCCAACGTAATAGCCGAGCAACAAGCTGCCGACTTCCCCATCGTTGCCGCCACGTGCGGTCATGCCGCAAACAACGAACTCCTGTCTCAAGCGTGTCTTCGCTTTGAGCCACGTTTGCGTCCGGCCCGACTCATAAAGCGCATCTCGCCTTTTGAGAATCAGGCCCTCCAGGCCCAGTCCTGCAGCAGCCTGAAAAACCTGTGCGGCCGGTGCGTCGAAATTTTGACTGAACAACAGGTGTTCGCCCGAGTCCTCTAGAAGCTGTGCGAGTCGTGCTCGCCTTGCCCAGAGCGGCACTTTCCTGAGGTCGTCCCCGTCGATATACATCAGGTCAAAAAGGAAGAAGACAATTTCCTGATTCTTGGCGCCGTCAATGGCATCCTGAAGTGCCGAGAAGCTGGGAATGCCGTCCTTGAGCACGACAATCTCGCCGTCAATCCAGGCGCTTGAAAGCGGGAGTTCCAATAGCTCGGCGGCGAGCGTCGCAAACTTTGCCGTCCAGTCGTGGCCGTTTCGCGTGAACAATTTCACGCGCTTCTTATCAATTCGGGCGAGGAGGCGATAGCCGTCCAGTTTCGTTTCGGTTATCCAATCGCCGACCGCAGGCAGCGACTCAGCAAGCGTGGCCAGTTGTGGCTCCAGCTTTGCAGGCAGCGGCGCTCGTATTGCGGCCGACAGGTCAATCCGGAATTCGGCTGCGCGCGAGCGTCGCGCCGCCCTTGGCTCACGTTCTTCAATGAGCCCAAGCGGCTTCGCGGTGACGCTGTCAGGAAGCGCCTTTATCACATCGTACTCAGCGAGCGGGCGAGCCCACTCGTCGCGCTTTTTGAAGAGCATCCACTGGTCTTGCTTGTCGCCGGCCTTCGAAATGCGCACCAGCTCCCATAGGCCGGCGAGCTTCTCACCGTGCAGCCGAAAGACCAGCTTGCCCGCTTCCATTCCTTTAGCGGCGTCGCCCACCGGCTCCCACGTTCCGCGGTCCCACACAATGACAGTGCCGGCACCGTATTGCTTTGGAGGGATGGTGCCCTCGAAGGCAGCGTAATCGACGGGATGGTCCTCTACATGCACCGCCATCTGCTTTTTCCCGGGGTCGTAGCATGGACCTTTGGGTACCGCCCACGACAACAGCACGCCATTGAACTCGAGTCGAAAGTCGTAGTGCAGACGGCTCGCCCAGTGCTTCTGGATAACGAATCTGAGGCTACCAGTACCGACGGTCGTGTCACTGGTCGGTGCTGCCGGCTCGGGCGTGACGTTGAAGTCCCGCTTTTTCCGGTAGCGGGCCAGCGGGGGCGAGTTCGTGTCACGGGTAGGAACCATGATGGCGGTCCATAAGCAGAGCGGTGACCAAGCGCAGCTTGCCACCTCGAGCAAACTTTCAAACCAGCCGACGAAGCAAGCGACATGCCGTTCCGTTGCATGACGCCGGAAGCCGGAATGGCCTTCATCGCGGTTGCTGCCGTGCGGCGGCACACCTGGTGCTATCCTGTTTGCACGCCCTGGCGGCCGTGGGCGACGATTTCATCCTTTTCGTCCGGCGAAAGGCTAACAGCCGGCCAGGAGAAGCTCATGGTTGCTCGCTCCATTGCATCGCTTTCTCTGTCCTTTGGACTGGTCTCTATTCCCGTTCGACTGTACTCCGCCACAGAGAGCTCGTCCGACATTCGATTCAACCTGCTGGCCCCCGACGGCTCACGTGTGAAACAGCAGTATGTCTCGGAATCCACTGGGCAGGTCGTCGAGCGGGCTTCCATGCAGAAGGGTTACCAGTTTGAGAAGGACCGCTATGTCGTCTTCACCGGCGACGAATTGAAGGCGCTGGAGGAAGGCGCGAGTCATGTCGTCGAGATAGTCTCATTCGTTCCGGAAAAGTCAGTCGATCCCGTGTTTTACGACAAAGCGTATTTCATTGCGCCCGATAAACGCGGCGGGAAGCCATACAGCCTCTTGCAGCAGGCGCTCGCCGAGACCGGCAGATGTGCCTTGGCAAAATGGTCGTACAAAGGCAAGACGCGAATCGTCCAGGTTCGTCCAACGCCGGACGGCATGGTTTTTCAGCAGTTGCTGTTCGCAGACGAAGTCCGGTCTCTGAAGGACTTGAATATCGAACATGTCGCAGTTTCCGATTCCGAATTGAAGCTCGCGGTGCAAATCATCGAGCAGGGCGCAGAGGACAACTACGACGCTTCGGCCTACGAGGATGAAGAGAAAAAGCGCGTCCTGGCAGCTATCGACCGCAAGATTGAAGGCAAACAAATCGTAGCGCCCGAGGCTGGCGAAGCTGCACCGACTGGCGAAGTGATTGACTTGATGGAAGCGTTGCGCGCGAGTCTCGCCAAGAGCGGCGAGAAGACAAAGCCCACAGAAAAGCGGAAGACTGCGTCGAAAGCTGTTGAAGAACCGGTGGTTCCAAAAACACGCAAACCTGCCGCACGAGCGCCGAAGGTTGCCGCCGAAACTCCGGCGAAGGCGCGCGCACGCAAGTGAGCAAACGCGACGTATCGCACTACGTCTCACTCGCCAAGCTTCAATCGATGCTTGGCGTCTCGCGCGGCATCGTCGATGGACTCATCGAGTTAGGTCTCGTGACGCCTACCCGGGGACCTCGTAACGCCTTGCGCTTCACGTTCCAAGATGTCGTCCTTTTGCGCACGGCATTGCAGTTGCGGACGGCGAAGACCACGCCGCGTAAGCTGCGAGAGGCGCTCGCCCGACTCAAGCGCGACCTTCCTGACGAGCTTCCATTGTCCGGCATCCGCATCGCTGCCGAGGGAGACGCGATTGTCGTCAAGACGGGACCGTCGCGCTGGGACGCGGTAACGGGTCAGATGCTGCTCGACTTCGAAGTGGCCAGGGTCGGAGGCGATGTCGTGCTCTTTGACGCGACGCCAGAGCGCAAAAACACTGCGGCTGCCCAGGCACAGGAACGATATGAATTGGCTGAACAGTTGCTGGCGGCTGACCCGCGCGCTGCCGAGCGGAACTACAGGCGCGCCATCGAGCTGTCTCCCGAGCCCTTTTACGCTGCGTACGTCGACCTCGGCGCCTTATTGTGCGAGGACGAACATCAATGCGGTGAGGCGCTGCGCGTGTTCGACCAGGCGCTAGAGCATTTCCCGGACGATGCCGTGCTGCATTTCAACCGAGCGGTGGCGCTCGACACGATGGGGCGGCTCGATGAGGCAAGGAGGAGCTATGAACAGTGCCTCGCCATCGACCCGAATTACGCAGACGCTCACCACAACCTTGCCATCGTTCTCGACAAGCGCGGTGACCGGCGCGGCTTGATTCGCCACCTGAACGCTTACCGCAAGCTGAGTAATTGAATCCGGCAAGACGCTCCACATAGCCCTCTACCGCGGGCAAGGATGAGGGTCGAACGGTGTCTTAGCTTCAGGTGTCGCCCTTTGCTTTCGAAGCCCGGGAGGTAGACGAACCTGCGTGGCCCAAATTTTGAAAGACAGAATCCAGACTGAATCGGCATGAGACATTCGAGGCGTGTCACAGCGAACGCGCCGCATGTTGAAGGCATTCGAGCAACACCGTCGCGGCGGGCGTCAACGGACTGTCCCGCCGCGTCACGACGCGCACCGACACCGCGGGCAACGCATCGGCGATCGGAAAAACGGCGAGTCCTTCGCTGACCCACGGGTGTTCCAGCAACGCGGCGGGCATTGCGGCCAGCGCATCCGATCCGCGCAACAAGCCATGCGCGATGATGAAGCTCGGACACTCGATCACGCGCCTCGGCACCGCCAGACCGCGCTCGGCATACGAATCGAGCAGCGCCTGCGTCGAGCTTTCCGGCGACGGATTCAGGAGCCACTCCGCATCCGAGAGTTCCGCCAGCGACGTGCAGTGCCGCAACGGATGATCCGCCCGCCCGACGATCGCCGAGCGGCTCTCATACAGTTCGATGTGGTCGAACTCCGGCGCGAGATGCTCGGGCACGACCACCGCGACGACGAAGTCGAGCGAGCCGTCGCGCAAACGCGGCATCGCGACACCCGGAAAACCCTCGATGAAACTCACGCGCGCGTTCGGCATCTGTCGCCGGAACGCGCGATACGCCTGCGGCAGTATCGATAGCGCAGCCGTGGGCGTGACGGCCGCGCTCACACTTCCCGCACCCGCGCCTTTCATTTGCGTGATGTCGTCTTCGGCGCGGCGCATCTCGCTCACGATGAGATGCGCCCGCACGCGCAACTGCTGCCCGAATGCGGTCAACTGCACGCCGCGCGCGGTGCGTAGAACCAGCGGCACGCCGAGATCCTGTTCCAGCTCCTTGATTGCCTTCGTAAGCGCCGCCTGTGACAGATGAAGGCTGCGCGCGGCTGCACGGATGCTGCCTTGCTCGGCGGTCGTCAGAAACGCGCGCAACTGATGAATCTTCATGCTCATGAGCGACATCCTAGGGTTAGCACCGACAACCGATGGTATTCACGCAATAAATTTACCGTCTTTTGGTTTGCTTTTCGGCTTTATATGCTTGGGTTCACGTTGAATCCGCATCGAGCAAGGAGTGTCACATGCTGTCAGTCGAGCCCGTCATCCCCGGCATTGCCGCCATCGCAGCGCAATTCGTCGAAGTACGCCGGCGCATCCACGCGCATCCCGAGCTTGCGTACGAAGAAACGCAAACGAGCGATCTCGTGGCGGGACTGCTCACTCAATGGGGCTACGCCGTGCATCGCGGGCTCGGCAAGACGGGCGTCGTCGGCGTGTTGAAGGAGGGCGCGGGCAGCAAGCGCATCGGCCTGCGCGCGGACATGGATGCCTTGCCCATCGAAGAAGCGACCGGCCTGCCGTACGCCAGCAAGCACGCGCGAACGATGCACGCATGCGGCCACGACGGCCATACCGCGATGCTCCTGTGCGCGGCGCGCTATCTTGCCGAGAGCCGCCAGTTTTCCGGCACGCTGATCGTCATCTTCCAGCCCGCCGAGGAAGGCGAGGCGGGCGCGCGCGCGATGATCGAAGACGGCCTCTTCGAAAAGTTTCCGTGCGATGCCGTGTTCGGCCTGCACAACATGCCCGGCCTGCCCGCGGGCGACATGTTCTTCACGCCGGGCCCGGGCATGGCTTCGTCCGACCGCGTGAACATCACCGTGCGCGGCGTCGGCGGTCATGGCGCGATGCCGCATGTCGCATGCGATCCGATGCCGGCCGTCGCGTCGATCATGCTGGGCCTGAACAGCATCGTCGCGCGCGAAGTGGATGCGCAGAAGCCTGCCGTCGTCACCGTCGGCAGCGTGCAGGCAGGCGAGGCGTGCAACGTGATTCCCGAGACCGCGCTGATGAAGCTCTCGGTGCGCGCGCTCGACGCGGGCGTGCGCAAGCAGCTCCAGGAACGCATCACGGCGCTCGCAAATGCGCAGGCGCTTGCATTCGGCTGCACGGCGCAGATCGATTACGAACTCGGCTATCCGGTGCTCGTGAATCACGAAGAGCCGACCGCCTTCGCCACCGATGTCGCGACGAAGATGCTCGGCGCGCAGCGCGTCGAGCCGGCCGCGCGGCCGCTGATGGGCAGCGAGGACTTCGCGTTCATGCTCGAAGCCTGCCCCGGCACCTATGCGTGGATCGGCAACGGCGTCGGCTCGAAGGGCGGCTGCATGGTCCACAACCCGGCCTACGATTTCAACGACGACATCCTCGCTATCGGTGCGAGCTACTGGGTGCGCCTGGCCGAAGCCTGGCTCGCCGACTGATCCCTTCGGAGCACATCATGAACGCACCCACCATCGCCCGCGCGCCGGCGAATGTATCGACGCCCACGAGCCGCGCAGCGCGCACGCGGCTTGTCATGGCGGCGGCAGTCGGCAATGCGCTCGAGTTCTACGACTTCACGGTCTATGCGTTCTTCGCGCTCGTCATCGGCAAGCTGTTCTTTCCGGTGCACGATCCGGTCGGCCAGTTGCTCCTTGCCGTGGCGAGCTTCGGCGTCGGGTTCTTCACGCGGCCCGTGGGCGGCCTGTTGATCGGCATGTACGCCGACCGCGCCGGACGCAAGAAAGCGATGCTGCTCACGCTCGGCCTGATGGCGCTCGGCACCGCGATGATCGCGGCCGCGCCGACGTTCGCGCAGATCGGCATCGCCGCGCCCGTCATCCTCGTGATCGCGCGCCTGATACAAGGCTTCTCGGCGGGCGGCGAAGTGGGCGCATCGACCACGCTGCTGCTCGAACAGGCGCCGTCGAATCGACGCGGCTTCTACGCATCGTGGCAGTTCGCGAGTCAGGGACTCTCGGCGCTCGCGGGCGCGCTGACCGGCGTCGTGCTGACGGCATCGCTCACGTCCTCGCAACTGGAGAGCTGGGGCTGGCGCGTGCCGTTCATCATCGGCACCGCGATCGTGCCGGTCGGCTGGTGGCTGCGCCGCACGATGGAAGAAGCGCCGCGCGAAAGCGTGGCCGCCGCGCCGAAAGCGCCGAAGCTCCCGCTCGTCACCGTGCTTCGCGAGCATGGCCGCGCGGTGCTCAACGGTTTGGGTCTCACGATCGGCGGCACGTCGGCGCACTTCATCATCGTGTTCTATCTGTCGATCTACGGCGTGAAGACGCTCGGCCTGCCGGGCTGGACGTCGATGCTCTCCGGCTGCGTATCGGGCGCGATTCTCTTCATCGTTGCGCCGATCGGCGGGTATCTGTCGGATCGCATCGGCCGCAACAAGCTCGCGCAGACGACGCGCATCCTGCTCATGCTCGCGATCTGGCCGGCGTTCGCGCTCCTGAACATGTCGCCGACGACCGAAACGCTGCTCGCGGTCGTCACGGCGCTCTCGATCGTGCATTCGCTCAATGTCGGCCCGACCGGCGCGATGCTCGGCGAACTGTTCCCGCGTTCCGTGCGGGCGACGGGCGCGGCGATCGTCTACAGCCTGGGCGTCGCGATCTTCGGCGGCTTTGCGCAGTTTTTCGTGACTTCGCTCATCGTCATCACGAAGAGCGTGATGGCGCCCGCGTGGTACGTGATCGGCTGCGGCGTGTTCTCCGTGATCGCCGTGGCGTGCATGCGCGACAGATCGAAGGACGCGCTCGACTGATCGTCAAATCTTGCGCCTGACGCGCGCCGGATGCGAAGCGAGGTGTATAACTCGACGTATCCGGGTTTTGAAAAAGGCCGCTCGCGCGGTCTTTTTCACTGGATCCCACACTATGAAGAAAGCGCGATAAAGGGGACATCCATGCGCAAGCTACGCTCGCAAAGCTGGTTCGGCGGCAACGACAAAGACGCCTTCATCCACCGCTCGTGGATGAAAAATCAGGGCATCCCTCACGATCAGTTCGATGGCCGGCCGGTCATCGGCATCTGCAATACATGGTCGGAACTCACGCCTTGCAACGCGCATTTCCGCGAGCTCGCCGAGTATGTGAAGCGCGGCGTGCGCGAGGCGGGCGGCCTGCCGCTCGAATTCCCGGTGATGTCGCTCGGCGAATCGAATCTGCGGCCCACGGCGATGCTGTTTCGCAACCTCGCGTCGATGGACGTCGAAGAGTCGATCCGCGGCAATCCCATCGATGGCGTCATTCTTCTCGTCGGCTGCGACAAGACCACGCCGGCCCTGCTGATGGGCGCGGCGTCGTGCAATCTGCCCGCGCTCGCGGTATCGGGCGGACCGATGCTGAACGGGCGCTTTCGCGGCGGCACGATCGGTTCGGGCACGGGCGTATGGCAGATGTCGGAGGAAGTGCGCGCGGGCAAGATGACGCAGGAGGAATTCGTCGAAGCCGAATCGTGCATGAACCGCTCGCGCGGCCATTGCATGACGATGGGCACTGCGTCCACGATGGCGTCGATGGTCGAATCGCTCGGCATGGGCCTGCCGCACAACGCCGCGATTCCCGCCGTCGACGCGCGCCGTCAGGTGCTCGCGCATATGGCGGGGCGGCGCATCGTCGGGATGGTCAAGGAGGATCTCACGATGGACAAGATCCTCACGCGCGAAGCCTTCGAGAACGCGATCCGCACGAACGCGGCCATCGGCGGATCGACGAATGCGGTCGTGCATCTGATTGCGCTGGCGAAACGCATCGGCGTCGAACTGAAGCTCGAGGACTGGGAACTCGGGTCCGACGTGCCGTGCCTCGTGAACCTGCAACCATCGGGCGAGTATCTGATGGAAGACTTCTATTACGCGGGCGGCTTGCCCGCGGTCCTGCGTCAGCTCGGCGAGCAAGGCTTGCTGCATCGCGATGCGCTCACGGTGAACGGCCGGACGATCTGGGACAACGTGAGCGAAGCGCCCAACTACGACGATAAGGTCATCACCCGGTTCGAGAAGCCGTTCAAGCCGCACGCGGGCATCGCGGTGCTGAAGGGCAATCTCGCGCCGAACGGCGCGGTCATCAAGCCATCGGCGGCGACGCAATCCTTGCTGAAGCATCGCGGGCGCGCGGTCGTGTTCGAAAACGTCGAGGACTTGCACGCGAAAGTCGACGACGATTCGCTCGATATCGACGAGCACTGCATCATGGTCCTGAAGGGCGCGGGGCCGAAGGGTTATCCGGGTTTCGCCGAAGTCGGCAACATGCCGCTGCCGAAAAAAGTGCTGCAAAAGGGCATCACCGACATGGTCCGCATTTCCGATGGCCGCATGAGCGGCACCGCATACGGCGCGGTCGTGCTGCACGTGTCACCGGAGGCCGCGGCGGGCGGCCCGCTTGCGCTCGTGCAGACAGGCGACATGATCGAGCTCGACGTCGAGGCGCGCCGTCTGCATCTCGAAGTGTCGGACGAAGAACTGGCAAAGCGCCGCGCCGCATGGCAAGCGCCCGAGCTGCCGAGGCGGGGCTATTACCGCTTGTACGTGGAGCATGTCTTGCAGGCGGATCAGGGCGCGGACCTGGATTTCCTCGTCGGTTCGAGCGGCGCGCCGGTGCCGCGCGATTCACATTGAGCGGAGACGATCGATGTCACAACATCAAACGCCGCCGTCCGGCATGTGGCCGGTGCTCTACGCCTACTTCGACGCGCTGAACCGGCTCGACGGCGACGCCACGCGCAGACAGATCGACGCGACCATCGCGGCGGGCGCGCCCGCGATCGTCACGCTCGGTCTTGCAACTGAAGTGAATCGCCTGTCCGACGCCGAAAAGCGCACGATGATCGACGACTGTGCCGCGCACATCGCGGGCCGCGTGCCGCTCGCGGTCACGATCACCGGCGACAGCATCGAGCGCCAAGTCGCGCTCGCTGACTACGCGCTCGAACGCGGCGCATCATGGCTCATCCTTCAGCCGCCATCGATACGCGGCGAGCCCGAAGCCTTCTATTACGAGTTCTTCGCATCGGTGCTCGAACGAACCGGCGCGAACGCAGGCATTCAGAACGCGCCGGAATATCTCGGCGTTGGTCTGTCCGCCGAATCGATCGCCGCGCTCGCGGCCGAGCAGCCCAACTTTCGTTTGCTGAAAGGCGAAGGCCCGGCCGGGACGATCCGCGCGACCATCGAACGCCTGCGCGCGCTCGAACAGCCTCTCGCGGTGTTCAACGGACGCGGCGGTCAGGAACTCGTCGACAACCTGCGCGCGGGCTGCGACGGCCTGATCGTCGCGCCGGATGCGTTCGATCGCCAGGTGGCGATCCATCAGGCGTTCGTCGAAGGGCACGAGCACGACGCCGAATCGCTGTATGCACAAACGCTGCCGGAAATCGTCTTCGTGATGCAGTCCCTGGAAACGCTCACCTGTTACGGCAAGCGCATCGCGGCATGGCGCATGGGCTTCGATGTCGTGCACGATCGCGGCGCGCGACCGACCCCGTTCGGCATCGAATGCGCACGGCGGTTCGCGCAACGCCTCGGGCCGGCGTCGCGCGTTTTGCGTGGATGAATCATCGAACCGGGCGGCGCGCGAAGCGCTGCTCGATCACCGACGTCCCCCATTGCGTGCCTTCGGCTTCATCGGTCAAGGTGAAGCCGAAGGATTCGTACAGATGGCGCGCGGCGTCGAGGCTCTTGAAGGTCCAGAGATACGTCTCGTCGTAGTGGGCATCGACGAAATCCATCGCGCGCGCCATCAGTTGCCGGCCCACGCCGCTGCCGCGCAATGTATCGTCGATGATGAACCAGCGCAGATGCGCGACGCGCGTCTTCGCATCGCCGTCGATGGCGAGCGAGCCGAGCGTGCGTTCGCCGTCCATGACGAGCCACAGCGCCTTGCCGGGCGCGGGCAGGCTCTCGGCGAACGCGGCCAGTTCGGTGGCGACCTTGCGCTCGAAGTAGACGCCAAAGCCCGCATGATGCGCATAGAAGCGCGCGTGCAGGCTCGTTACATCGCCGATGCAGCCCGGCCGGTATCCCTCGACGACGCGCGCATTCGGCGCCTGCGCGGCGTGCGCCGTCTTGTGGTCGTGACCGTGCGCGAGCGCATCGGCGTAGAGCGCGAGCGAGCGCACGAGCGTCTGCTGATCCTCGGGCACCATGCGGCGCAGCGCATCGGAGACCTGATCGGTCGCGAACTTGTCGATCTTTCTGCGCAGCTTCTGGCCTGCCGCCGTGAGATAGAGCTCGGACGAGCGCGCATCATCGCTGGATGTTTGCCGCGTGACGAGCCCCGCCGCTTCGAGCCGCGCAATCTGCCGGCTCGCGTTGGACTTGTCCAGTCGCAAGATCTGCGCGATGTCGCGCGCCTGAATGCCGGGTGTCGCGCCGATCTCGATGATCGCGTGCACCGCTGACGGCGGCAGGCCGCTCTCGGCGAGCGTGTTGCGCATGAAGCCCAGTTCGCGCACGAGCTTGCGCGAGAACTCGCGCAATTCGAGGATCGTTTTATCGCGGGATTGAACGGGTGTGTCGATGAAATCCATGACGGCTCCATCGGTTGCAAAGCGCAACCATGTCCGTTCAATTTAGTTGCGGCATGCAACTTTCGCAAGAAAAATCGTGCTCCCGAAAATGCTCACCTTTAGCCGCGATCGCGTGCGAATGGATCTCCACAGTTGCCTTGCACAGCGCAGTGATTCGAATGCGTGTCGAGAACCGAAGCCTGCCTTCGCAAACCTTAAGAGATGCTTAGACAAGCGAACGCATGCGCATTGAAATTGCGATGAAAGGCATGTGTATCGTCGCGTGAGGAAACTACCGTGGACGAAAAAAAAACCCGGCGGAGAGGCCGGGCGAAGGTGGTCGGGCGAGTTCCGAGTTCACGCCCGACCGCGTGGCACTCTGCAGGACGCCGCGGCGCGCGGACAGGTCTGCGCGCCGCTGAGCCGGGAGCCGGCGGGATGAAGTTCCACATGAAGCTGCACGAGCCAGTCGCCCGGGCAGGCTCCGTCGATCACGAGCTTGTCCGAAGCCCAGGCGATGCGGCGTGCCGAACGGGCGGCATCGAATGCGAGCCTCGCAATGCGCCGCACGACGAGCACGATGCCCGCGGCGCTCGCGAGAGTCGCAAGGCGCACCGCGGTACTTCCGAGCGCATTCACGTGGCCCGCGCAGCCGCAGACCGTGAGCCACGCGGCATCCGACGCGGCGATGCACCAGGCGATCAGCACCGCATTCGCACGCAGGGAAGCAAGAGTGGACGATCGCATCGGCATCTCCGGGCCGCACGGCCGCGAATCGGCGCGCTCGACGGTATAGTGCGGGGACGAAGCTTATGCAATGCTTAAGCAGGACGCGCACGACGCCGATAACGGGGCCACGATGTGCGGCAGCGCGCAAAACTTAAGTGGCGCTTAAGCATGCAGGCCGGACAATCGGTGCGACCTGTTCGAGCCTGGAGAAAGCGCATGCGCCTGTTATTGGTGGAGGACGACGAGATGATCGCGGAAACCGTGCTCGCCGCGTTGCGTCGCGGGGGTTACACCGTCGACTGGGCGCAGGACGGCCGGGCGGCGGAGCTTTCGCTCGGCAACGGCGTCTACGACCTCGTACTGCTGGACCTGAATCTGCCCAAGCGCGACGGTCTCGACGTGCTCGCCACGTATCGCAAGAACGGCGGCGATGCGCCCGTGATGATCCTGACCGCGCGCGATGCCGTCGACGACCGCA
Source organism: Caballeronia sp. INML3B (assembly GCF_023631305.1). Classification (NCBI taxonomy): domain Bacteria; kingdom Pseudomonadati; phylum Pseudomonadota; class Betaproteobacteria; order Burkholderiales; family Burkholderiaceae; genus Caballeronia; species Caballeronia sp. INML3B. Next base: position 107,027 of record NZ_JALQDI010000046.1, on the reverse strand, counting down.
TCCGTGGCCTCGATGCCGGCGCGGACGACTACCTGATGAAGCCCTTCGATCTCGACGAGCTCGCCGCCCGCGTGCGCGCGCTTCTGAGACGCCGCACGGGCCACAAGCATCCGGTGTATTCGCACGGCGAGCTGACCCTCGATCCCGCCGCGCACGAAGCAGGCAAGGGCGGCGTCGCGCTCAACCTCGTGCCGCGCGAGTTCGCGCTGCTGCAGGCGCTGATCGAGGAGCCGTCGCGCGTGTTTCGCCGCTCGGAGCTCGAAGAAAAGCTGTACGGCTGGGGTGAGGAAGTCGGCAGCAACGCGATCGAAGTCCATGTGCACAGCTTGCGGCGCAAGATCGGCGCGGAGGAAATCGTGACGGTGCGCGGTGTCGGTTATCGCCTGAAGAGGATCGGATGACATCAATTCGCCGATGGCTGCTCGGATGGCTCTTATGCGGCCTCGGCGTCGCCTGTCTGATCGCGGGTATCGGCATTTTCAGCACGGCGCGGCTTGAAGCGGGCGAGCTCTTCGACTACGAGCTGCGCACCGTCGCGCTCTCGCTGCCGCACAACATCAACGCCGACGATGTCGCGCAAGGGCGCGATCACGAACTGCATGGCATTGCGGATGACAGGCTCGTCATCGACATTTGGGACCGGTCCGGCCGGCTCATCTATCACTCGCCTCACGAGCCCGCGCTGCCGCGTTTTGGCGTGGGTTTCGGCTCCGCCGAGCGCGAAGGCTATCGCTGGCGCGCGTTTGGCGTCGCGCAGCAAGACCGTTTCATCCAGGTGGCCCAGCCCTATTTCATTCGCGACGATCTCGCCATCTCGCTCGCGCTGCGCACGATCTGGCCGCTCGCCTTGCTCATTCCGGTGATCGTCGTGATCGTGCTCTTCGTCGTCGCGCGCGGGCTTTCGCCGGTGCGCTGGCTGTCGCACTCGCTCGCCGCGCGCTCGCCGGAATCGCTCAAACCCATTGCATTCGACAAGCCGATGCCCGACGAACTGCATCCCCTTGTCAACGCGTTGAATGATCTGCTCGGGCGCCTCGGTGACGCGTCGCAGGCGCAGCGCACGTTCGTCGCGGATGCGGCTCACGAGTTGCGCACGCCGCTCACGGCGCTCAAGCTGCAAATCCAGGGCGCGATCGGCGACGGTTCGCTTCAGGTCGATGCCGCGACGCTCGCGAAAATCGATGGCCGGCTGAATCGGCTCATCCATCTCGCGCAGCAACTGCTCAGCATGGCGCGCGAAGATGCCGCGCGCGAGGCGGCTATCGCGCCGATGAGCCTGCGCGCGCTGTGCGAACTCCGCGTGAGCGATTTCTCCTTGCTGGCCGAAGCGCGCTCGATCGATCTCGGCCTCGAGCTCGAACAGGCGCGGGACGAACACGACGCGTTCACCGTCATGGGCGACATGCACGCGCTCGCCGTGCTCGTGAACAACCTGCTCGACAACGCGATCCGTCATACGCCGCACGGCGGACGCGTCGACGTGACGTTGCGGCGCGAAGCGGAAGGCATCGCGCTGACCGTGCTCGATTCCGGTCCGGGCATTCCGGAAAGCGAGATCGATCGCGTCTGCGACCGCTTCTATCGCTGCGTGGGCACGTCGGGGCATGGCAGCGGGCTCGGCCTCGCGATCGCGCTGCGCGTCGCACAACGGCATCACGCGACGCTCGAAGTCACGAATCGCGACGATGCGAGCGGACTCATCGTCCGGGTGCGCGGCTTGCGCGCGGTTGCATCGGCGCCGCACGCGAAGGACATCGTCAGCGGAATGCATGTGTGAATGAAAGCGCAAGAAGCGGGGCGTCATCCGTTCCAGGCGCGACGATGCTTGTCGTTTCATCTCTCCATGCCGGGCCTATCATGAAGAAGCTCGTCCTTTGCGCATGTCTCGCATGGACCTGCGCCGTGCTTGCGGCCAATGTCGACGCGCCTGCTACCGCTTCGGCCGCGGCGTCCGAACCGAAGACGCTGAAAGAGCGCCTGGGCGACAAGGCAAGCGACGAGCAACGGGTCGACAATTGCCACGTCCCCGCCGATCAGCGCGGCACGAAGATTCGCCCCGACAGGTGCGCGCCCTGAAGCATGGGCGGATGTGTTACCTTTCGAGAATGAACCATTTGGTACAAACTCAAGGAGCCCGCCTTGTCTTCCACTCAAGCATCATCCGTCCTGCGCCTCGGCATTCTCGGCGGCGCGAACATCGCCAGGCAGTTCGCGCGTGACGTCAGGCCGAGCGAGCGCGTGCGCGTCGTGGCTGTCGCGAGCCGCAGCGACGAAAACGCGAAAGCCTTCGCGCAAGCGAACGGCATCGACACATGGTTCGGCAGCTATGATGCGCTGCTTGCGAGCCCGGATATCGACGCCGTCTATATTCCGCTGCCCAACAGCCTGCATGCCGAATGGGCGATCAAGGCCGCGGACCACGGCAAGCACATACTGTGCGAAAAGCCGCTTGCGCTCGACCGCGACGAAGCCGTGCGCATGTTCGAGGCCGCCGATCGCAACGGCGTGATGCTGCTCGAATCGTTCCCGTATTACTTCCAGCCGCAGACCGCCGCGATGATGGCGCTGATCGGCGAAGGCGCGATCGGCGAGGTGCGCGCGATTCAGGCGAGCTTCGGCTTCACGGTGGGCAATCCCGGCGCGAACATCCGCATGAAGCCCGAGCTCGGCGGCGGCGCGCTGCTCGACGCGGGCAGCTATCCGCTGAGCCTCATTCGCCTCGTGATGGGATGCGCCCCGCAACGCGTCGATGCAATCGCGACGTGGGCCGACAGCAAGGTCGACATCAGTCTCATGGCGACGCTCGTCTATGCCGATGGCCGCCGCGCGCAGGTCTCGTGCGCGATGGATGCGGCGAATCATCGTTACGCGACGATCATCGGCTCGCAAGGCACCATCGACACCGAGTATCTCAATCATACGAGCGCAGAAACGGCCGGCGACCAGTACGGCTATCTGCCGAGCCAGATGCGCGTGCGGCGCGGCATTCCGAATTCGGTGCCGTTCGAGCCGGTCGCATCCGATGTGGGCAGCGGCTTCTTCTTCGCGGCGGAAAGCTTCGCGCGCATGGTTGCGACGCGCGACGCCGCCGCGATCGAGTACTACGCGCAGGTGAGCCTCGACAATGCCGCGACGCTCGCGGCGATCAGCGAAAGCGCGCGCAGCGAGAAGCCCGTCACGCTTTGAGTGGCCGAAGCGATTCACGCGCCGGCCGGACGCGTGAATCGCGCGTCATGCGCCGCACATCAACGCTTGACGATCACCACTTCCATGTACTCGCTCGGCACCACGAGCGACGACGTTCCCGCCACATTGCAGCGTTCGAGCAGGCCGGTGATATCGCGTTCCAGTTCCGCCTGCTTCGCGGAATCGAGCGTGGCGAACGCGCGGTGCACCGGTCCGTAAAAATCGCGGAACACCTGAATCCAGTGCGCGCCCGATTCATAGCGCATGTTGAAGTGCTTGCGCACGCAACGAATGTCCGCCGCCTCCGACCCGAACAGCGCGACGAGATGCGGCTCGGTGCCCCAGAGCGCGGGCGATTGCAGGCCCGCGGGCGGCGGTACATAAGCGCCGATGATCTTGAACAACTGCCCGATGAAACCTTCGGGCGTCCAGTTCGCCATGCCGATGCGCCCGCCGCTCTTTGCCACACGAAGCATCTCGCTCGCGGGACGCTTGTGATCCGGCGTGAACATTGCGCCATAGGTGGACAGGACGACATCGAAGCTGCCGTCGTCAAAGGGCAGGTCTTCCGCATCGGCCACCTTGAAATCGACCGCGAGCCCTTCGGCCTGCGCGCGCGCCCGGCCCTTTTCCAGCAACGCGGGCACGTAGTCGGTCGATGTCACGTGAGCGAAGCGTCGTGCCGCGGCGAGCGTCGCGTTGCCGTTGCCGGCGGCGATATCGAGGACGCGTTCGCCGGCGCGCACGTCGACCGCTTCGGCAAGCATCTCGCCGACGATCTGCAACGTCGTGCCGATGACCGCAAAGTCTCCGCTTGCCCAGGTGGCCTGTTGCCGGGACTTGATCGCGGCGAAGTCGGGCTGCGGATTGATCGGCTCGTTGCGAACCGCGGATGTATTCAACGCATGCATGGTTCCTTCTCCAGATTCCAGATGATGTGTCGAGCAACGCCCTGATGGCGGGCAACGGCAGTATCCCGTTACCATCGCTTCGACGCCTGTCCGCGAGTCGCCGCGAATTGCCCATTCGTCCGCTTCGTCTTCGCGCCGCGTTCCGGCGATGCTTTCGAACGGCGGGAGCCGACATGAGCCACGACATCCTTTCCGATGTGCTGCGCACGGTGCGCCTGCGGGGCGCGCTCTTCTTTCACGTGAGCGGCAATCGAAGCTGGGCGGCGGAGGCGCCGCCCGCGCGCGACATCGCGAGCATCGTCATGCCGGAATGCGAGCACGTGATGGAATATCACGTCGTGACGCACGGCAACTGCTGGGGCGCGATCGTCGGGGAAGCGCCGGTGCGCCTCGCGAGCGGAGACATCATCGTGTTTCCGCATGGCGATGCGCATGTGATCTCCAGCGCGCCCGGCGTTCGCGCCGAAGTCGACGTGGCCGCGCTGTCGGCGAAGATCGATCAGTTGCCGTTCACGCTGACCTACGACGCGGTCGAAGCGCGCAACAATCCCTGTCCCGACGATCCATATGAAACGATGCTCGTATGCGGCTTTCTCGGCTGCGATCTGCGTCCGTTCAATCCGCTCATCGCCACGTTGCCGCGGCTTTTGCACCTGAAGGAGACGGGCACGCAGGGCTGGATCAATCACTTCATGCACCAGGCCGTGCTGGAATCGCGTCACAAGCGGCCAGGCGGCGAGGCGATGCTCGAACGCATGAGCGAAATGATGTTCGTCGATGCCGTGCGCCGCTACGTCGATGGACTGCCCGATGAAAGTCGCGGCTGGCTCGCGGGCTTGCGCGATCGTTTCGTCGGCCGCGCGCTCGCCGTCATGCACGACGCGCCCGCGCACGAGTGGACGGTCGAAGAGCTCGGCGAGCGGGTGGGTCTGTCGCGCTCGGCATTGCATGAGCGTTTCGTCGACATGATCGGGCTGCCGCCGATGCAATACCTCGTCAACTGGCGCATGCAGGTCGCGGCCGGACTGCTGCGCAACACGAACTCGACGATCGCGGCCGTGGCGCAGGAGGTGGGCTACGCATCCGAGGCGGCCTTCATTCGCGCGTTCAAGCGTCTCGTCGGCAAGCCGCCGGCAACATGGCGTCGTGAGAAGAGCCGCGCGGAAGCCGTGACCGAGGCCCCACACGCGAATTCGGATTGACGCGGCTGGAATCTCTGACTAACGTCAGAGATATGAACCCGACCGACATCAGCCAGATTCGCAGCTTCAATCGCACCGTTGCCGAGGGCATCGGCGCGCTCAACGATCATTTTCTCGGGCGCGGCCGTCCAATGGGCGAGTCTCGGCTGCTCTGGGAGATCGGAGCACAGGGCGTCGATCTTCGCGTGCTGCGCGAGCGCCTCGGTCTCGATTCGGGCTATCTGAGCCGCACGCTCACGGCGCTCGAGCGGCAGGGGCTCGTCACGGTCGAGTCTCGTCCCGAAGACCGCAGGGTGCGCCGCGCCAGTCTGACCGAAGCCGGTCGCGCCGAACGCGAGGAACTCGAACGGCTTTCCGATGCCGTCGCGGGCGGCATGCTGGCGCCTTTGAGCGAGGCGCAGCGCCGGCGGCTGATCGCAGCGATGGCCGAAGTCGAGCGCCTGCTGCTGCCTTCGCTGATCCGCTTCGCGATCGAAGATCCTGCGAGCGCCGATGCGCGATGGTGCATCGACCAATATTTCGCCGAGCTGAACGCCCGCTTCGATGCGGGCTTCGATCCGTCGATCAGCCTGTCCGCCGATGCGCGCGAATTGACCGCGCCGCAAGGCGCGCTGATCGTGGCGAGGCTTCGCGGTGCGGCGATAGGCTGTGTCGCCCTCAAGTTTCACGGCACGTCGCCGGCCGAGCTGAAACGGATGTGGGTGAGCGCCGACGCTCGCGGACTGGGCGTCGGACGGCGATTGCTCGAAGAGGCCGAAAGGCACGCGCGGCAAAGCGGCGCGAAGGTCGTGCGGCTCGAGACGAACAAGGCGCTCGCGGAAGCCGTCGGACTCTATCGGCGGTCGGGTTACGTCGAGGTCGCCGCGTTCAGCGACGAGCCTTATGCGGATCACTGGTTCGAGAAAGCATTGCGTTGACGCGTATCGTCAGCGCGTGCCCGTCAACGCGATGACGAGATCCAGGAACGCGCGCGTCTTCGCCGGCGGATGATGCCGCGACGGATAAAACGCATAGAGCGGAAAGCGCTCGTCGGGCCAGTCGGGAAAGAGGTCTACGAGCTTTCCATCGGCAAGCAGGTGCTCGTGGCCGAGCAGGAGTATCTGCGCGATGCCATAGCCCGAAAGAATCGTGCTCAGCATCGTGCCCGGATCGTTGAGTGTGAGGCGGCCGTGCGTCTGCACGCTCAGGCGCTTCTTCTTGCGATGAAACTCCCACGCGAACGGCCGTCCCGTTTCGGGATCGCGAAACTCGATGCACGTGTGCGTGTCGTCGGCGAGTGCCTGTGGCGTCGCGGGCTTGCCGTGCCGCTTGATATACGAAGGCGCGGCGACGGTGCGCACCGGCGTATCGAGCAGCTTGCGCGCGACGAGGCTCGAATCGCGCGGCTCGCCGAAGCGCACGGCGAGGTCGAACCCGTCCGCGATGATGTCGCCGAGACGATCGCTCGTGATGAGCTCCAGTTGCAGATCCGGATGCGCGTTCAGGAACGCATCGAGCTTCGGGCCGAGCAATAGCCGCGAGAAGATCGGATCGACGTTTACGCGCAGGCGGCCGCGCACGGCCGTTGCACCCTCCGATGCGGTGGCCGCGGCTTCCTCCAGTCCCGCGAGATGCGGCATGACGTGTTCGAAGAAACGGCGGCCGTCATCGGTGAGCGAGACGCTGCGCGTGGTGCGATCGAAAAGACGGATCTTCAGGCGCGCTTCGAGGCGCGCGATGGCGCGGCTCACGCCGGGCTGCGACATGCCGAGACGTTCGCCCGCCGCGGCGAAGGTGCCGGCATCGACGATCGCGGCGAACACGCTGATGCCGTTGAGGATGCGTTCGTTGAAGCCGGCCATTCATGCCTCCGCGTCATGGATAAAAGGGCATTCATGTTATCGCGATGCGGGGGAAGGAGCGAATGCCAGCCGGATCAGCAAAAAAAAAAACGGGCCCCGAAGGGCCCGGCAAATCACTCCAATACGGTCAGCTTCATGCGTGGTGGGCCTTGGCGACCTTGTCCACGGACATCGAATCGGCGCGCAGACGCTCGTACTCTTGCTCGCTCATCGGCACGGCGTCCTTCTTGCCCAGATCGTTCAGACGGATGCGATACGTCTCACGCGCCGAGTACGCCGCAATCGCCGCGATGACCGTCACGCCGAAGGCAATGGCGCCGACCGTCAGCGGGATGTTGCTCGATCCCGGGGGCGCAACCGCCGCGAACAGGGCGGGCAGCAGCGCGGTGATCGTCGTGCCGATGTTCTGCGCAATCGCCATCGCCGAAACACGCGAGCGGGTCGGGAACAGTTCCGGATAGAAGCTCGGGAAGATCGCGTTGTAGCCCTGGTACACGACACCCCACATGAGCAGCGACATCAGGAATGCGAGCGGGACGCTGTGGATGCTGATCGCATAGAGATACGCGAAAGCCAGCAGACCCGAGATCAGCGAGCCGCCGATCATCATCGGGCGACGGCCGATCTTGTCCGACAGGTTGCCGACGAACGGAATCACCAGCACCGCGACGATGTTGCCGACCACCGGAATCCACAGATACACGCTCTTGTGGAAGCCGATGCCGTACGAAGACTGCACCGCATACGCCGCACCGAAGATCGTCGCGACGACGGGAATCACGTTCATCAGCGCCATGCAGACGACGCGGATCATGTCCGGCGTGCTGTTGGCGAACGCTTCCTTGATCGGCGACTTCGGCAGATCGCCGTGCGATTCTTCGGACGTGAACGCTGGCGTCTCATGCACTTCCTTCCGGATGATGTAGCCCGCAACCAGCACGAAGGCCGACAGCAGGAACGGCACGCGCCAGCCCCAGGAGTTGAACATGTCTTCCGGCATGAACGTGGCGAGCGGGAGGAACACGGCGGCCGCGAGAATCTGGCCGGCCTGCACGCCTTGCAGCGTGAAGCTCGCGTAATAGCCGCGACGTCCGAAGGGTGCATGCTCCAGAATCATCGAGCTGGCGCCGGAGATTTCACCCGCCACCGCGAAGCCCTGAATCAGGCGCAGCACGACGAGCAAGGCCGGTGCGAGCATGCCGACGCTGTGATACGTCGGCAGCAGACCAACGGCCATCGTCGAGAAACCCATCAGGAACATGCAGATGAGCAGCACGTTCTTGCGGCCGTGCGTGTCGCCCAGATGGCCGAGCACGAATGCGCCGATCGGACGGGCGACGTAACCCACGCCGTACGTTGCGAGCGACGCGATGATCGCCACCTTCGGATTGCCCGACGGGAAGAACAACTGCGGGAAAATGAGGGCTGCTGCCTGGGCGTAGATGAAGAAGTCGTAATACTCCAGCGCCGAGCCGATCCAGCCGCTCGCGGTCGCTTTTTTCGCCTGGCGGCCGCCGTGCGCGTCTTCCTTAGGGCTAGCCATAGAGATGTCTCCGAACAATGGGTTTATAGAGTTGAGCTTGATACCTGGTCGAGCGGCGGGGCATTCGGAAACAGCGGAATTGCGCGTCGCTCTGAAAGTGATTGGAGAATAAAAGCACAACCCCTTTGCATCAATGTTTTATGATTATTTTTGCGCGATTATCGCACGCAAGTGTCCGATAATCGGACGCTTTGGGGGTTAGCACTAGCAAATGGCTTTCGTCGAGCGCCGAAACATCACAATATCCATAACTAAACAGACATGTCAGCATGACTAAACCGGAACTCGACAAGCGCGACTGGATCGCCGGTCTCGAGAAGGGTCTCGCGATCCTCGAAGCCTTCGACGATCAGCACGCGCGCATGACGCCCACACAAGCCGCGATGCGCACCGGCCTCACGCGCACCGCGGCGCGCCGCTATCTGCTGACGCTCGCGCATCTGGGCTACGTCCAGACCGACGGCAAGCTCTTCAACCTCACGCCGCGCGTGCTGCGCATGGGCTGGTCATATTTCGAGTCGGCGCGGCTGCCGCGCATCGTGCAGCCCTACTTGCAGCAATTGAGCGCGTTGATCCACGAATCGGTGTACGTGAGCGTGCTCGACGACTGGGACCTCGTGATCATCGCGCGCAACGGTTCCACGCGCGTGATGACGACGGGCTTCGTGCTCGGCGCGCGCGTGCCGGCCGCGCTGATGTCGGGCGGTATCGCGATGCTCGCTTACATGGACGAGGCATCGGTGCGCGGATGGCTCGACGCGACCGAGTTCAAGCCCTTCACGCCGCTCACGATCACCAACAAGGAAAGGCTCTACGAGAAGATCCGGCAGGCGCGGATCGACGGCTACGTCGAGATCGAGCAGCAATTGCAGATGGGCGTGCGTGGCATCGCAGTGCCGATGAAGAACCGGCACGGCGAAGTGGTGGCGGCATTGTCGGCGAACATGCCGATCGGAAAGGAAACGGGCGAGGCCGCGCTCGCTCGCGTATTGCCGCCGTTGCAGGAGACCGCGTTGTCGATGTTGAACGTGATCTAGTTATGCCGTGCTGTGGGTAAAGGTGAGGGTTTTCGGGATCATGTGGTCTGGGCGCTCCCGAGGCCCGTATTCAAAGGCCTTTTTGCGAACGCGGACGGTTCAAAGGTGAGGGTTTTCGGGATCTTCGCTATTCGCCGTCGGCTGGAAGAGGACTACCGCTGATACGCGACGTGCGTGACTCGTCGGGCACACTCTCACTTCGGCTAATTCCGCGTCCCTACACGCCTTTCCATGGTTAATCGCCAAAGGAAAGGGGAACGAAATGACCCAGTTCAACGCATCGGCGAGCGCGCGCAAGGCACGGCGCAGCGGCTCGCTTCTCAGGCTTTCGGCGGTCACTGTCCAGAAGACCACCTTCAGCGATGCGATTCGCCCGCAGTTCGAGAACATCGCGCGTCATCCGGCGGGCCCCTATGATCCGAGGACGGGACTCTGACGCGCGCGGCTCAGGCTCACGCTCCGCCCGTGAAGATCGGCCCTTGTCCGCCCGGCATGAAAGCGCGCGGCGCATGATCGGCGTTCGCGCCTGACTGATCGCGCGTGGCCGCCGCCGGCGCGGGATCGCGCAGCGTGACGGCCGTCTCCGACGTAATCGGCACGCTCGGTTGCGCGAGCAGTTCGGTCTTGCGCATCGAGCCCGCCGACGTCCCGAAGTAATACCCGATGATGCTGATCCATGCGGTCCCGAGCGCGCCGACCACGACGTTTACGAGATCGCGATTCGCCTCGGGCAAGGCGCGCAGCGCCATCAACAGCAGGATGCCGAAGAAGCCGCCCGTGACGCACATCGCGAGGACCTTCGGCACCCAGTCCTTGTTCGCGATGCCCATTGCGCGCGCATCGGCGCGGTCGCCCGCCGCGATGCGCGCCATGTCCGCTTCGAACGACAGCCGCGCCTGCGCCGCCGCGACCACCAGTTGTTGCAACTGCAACGAGTTCGCGCTTTCCGCCTGCCTGATCTTGTCGAGCGCGGCGGGATCGTTGAGCGCGGTCTCGACGACATCCGGATCGCTCGGCGTGCCGAGCGCATGCGAGATGATCGCGGCGGCCGTCGTGACGCCGAGCCCGACCGGCCCGCCGATGAGACCCGCCAGAAGAGGCGCCTTCGCGCCGATCGCTGCCGCCACTTTGGTCCAGTCCATCATGCTGCTCCCAAGAGAAGATTCGTCGCCATGCGGTCGGTCCAGCCGCGGCTGAACGTCGGCCAGGCATGCAGGCCCTTCAGATAACGCAATCGATAGGCAATGAAACGCAGGACGAAGCGCATCGGATCGGCGGCTTTCACGGCATCGACGGTATCGGGGCCGAACTTGCCGTCTTCCTTCGCGCCCGATGCCTTCTGCATCCACAGCACGACGAGACCGCCGTTGTAGTTCGCATCGAAGATCTGGAAGGCGACGCGCGGATCGAATTCGTCGAGATGCAGCGGATCCCAGTACTTCTGCTTGGCGATGCGCTTGGCGAGTTCGAGCGGAAGGTCCTTCATCGCGCCGGCATAGCCGTAGCCACGCGCGACGCGCGCCGTCACGCCCCACATCGTTTCGCCGCCCGGGTCCGCCGGATGGAACGAGTAGCCGCCTTCGCTGCCGATCAGCGCTTCGAAGGCGTTATCGAAACTGTTCATGGTGATCTCCTTGGCGCCTGCGCGTGCCGCCGGTAGCTCGCGTGACGAACAGCGCGGCGCCGGAAGGAACGGGCCGGCGCACGAGGCGGCCGGCCCGGTCGCGTCAAACAGTGGCAGGCAGTCATGACGCGACGGCAATGCCATATGCATCGGCCGTGCCAGTCGATCGATGAAACGCGCCTAAGCCTTGTCCTGCAAGGCTCAGGTGGAGCACGAAGGCAAGCCGGGGAAAGTGAACTGTCGTGCGACGGCCAACGCTTTCAAGCGCAATTGTTCGGGCCGCTCAGACATCGGAAGTGCATACCGGCACGCTCATTCGATGCTCATTCTCCCTTCCTACGATGCAAAGCATCCAGGCGGCGCGGTCCCGATCGAACCTATCGCACTGCCTTTCGTTGACCACGTTTCATCGAGGAGAAATGCCATGCGTCACTATCCAACGGACAGTCCCCGCGCGGCCGCGCGCATCGTCGTGATGTCGCTGATCGCGGACGGCCATATCGGCAGTGCGGAAATCGAAGAGCTCGAACGGCGCGGATTCTATGCGCGGCTCGGGCTTCATGCAGGGGAGTTGCATGAAGTCGTGCGCGAGGTCTGCGAAGACCTCACGCGCTGTTCCTTTCTCACATGGGACGACGCGTGCCGGGTCGATCCACGCGTCATGCAACGGCTTGCGGAAGAAGTGCGCGACGAGCGCATGCGACGCGACGTGCTCACGCTCTGCGAATCGGCCGTCGTCGCGGACGGCGTGATGACCTGCACCGAAGCCGCCGTGATCGATGCGGTGAAGCACGCGTGGCGCGTGCATTGAAGCGCGCGAACCATCGAACGGAGACGACATCATGCAACAGCACATTCTCGTCGCAGTAGGCCCGGATAACAGCCATGCCGCGCTCGCGCTCGGCATCGCGCGGGCCCGCGAATGCAATGCGCGCCTCACGGCGCTTCATGTGGTGGACCGTACGCCATTCTGGGCGCTATCGTCCGCGCAGTACGACTTCGGCGCGGCGCTCGCGCACGTCGACGAACGCGCGCGAGAGATCGAGAAGCGCACGCTTCAGGCGATACGCGCGTCGAGCATCAACGGCGTGTGCGTGACGATGGACCTGCCCGCCGGCACGACGCTCGCGCGCGTGATCGCGCAGGCCGCGCGCGAGTTCGATGCGGACCTCGTCGTGATCGGCCGCACGAAGGCCACGCACTGGCGCTTCTGGGAAGAGCGCGTGTCGGATGCGGTGAGCCGTCACAGCAATCGTCGCGTGCTCATCGCATCGAACCGCGCGGACGATGAAGCGCCCGTTGAAACAAAAGCGACACCGTTACGCTTTACCATCGTCGATTCGACGCAGCGCGTCACCCCATCGTACAGCTCGAGAGGAAGCTCGCCATGCCGGATCGTATCGTCAAGCCGTCCCGACGCACCTTGCTGAAGGGTCTCGTTTCCGGCACGGGGCTCGCGCTCACGGGCGCGGGTCTCGCCGATGCCCTCGCGCAAGGCGTCGCGCCCGCCGTCGTCACCGCCGACAAGTTGCGTCCGCAACTACCCGGCGGCGTGATGAGCGGCGACGTCACGGCGACGAGCGGCATCGTATGGAGCCGCACGGACCGGCCGGCGCGCATGATCGTCGAGTACTCGACGAGCGAGCGCTTCGATACGTTCCAGCGCCGCATCGGGCCGGCCGCGCTCGACAGCAGCGACTTCACGGCACGCGTCGATCTGACCGGCCTGCCGCCGGGCGCCGACGTGTTCTATCGCGTACGCTTTCAGGATCTCGTCGATGGCAAGGCATACAGCGAGCCGATGACGGGACGCCTGCGCACGGCGTCGCTCGAGGCGAGCAAGCCGATCACCTTCGTCTTCTCCGGCGATGAAGCGGGGCAGGGCTGGGGCATCAACGAACGCTTCGGCGGCTATCGCATCTATGAGGCGATGCGCCGCGAAGCGCCGGACTTCTTCATCCATCAGGGCGATCAGATCTACGCGGACAGCGTGATCGAATCCGAAGTGAAGCTGCCCGACGGCACGCTGTGGACCAACATCGTCACCGAGGGCAAGTCGCATGTCGCGCAGACGCTCGACGACTATCGCGCGGCTTTCGCCTACAACCAGCTCGACAGGAACAAGCGCCGCTTTGCCGCGGAAGTACCGTTCCTCGTGCAATGGGACGATCACGAAGTGCGCAACAACTGGTATCCGGGCCAGAGAATCGGTGACGCGGAGAAGCGTTATCAGACGCGCGCGATCAACCTGCTCGAAGCGCGCGCGAGACAGGCGATGTTCGAGTACAACCCGTATCGCATCAATCAGCTCGATCCAGAGCAGGTCTATCGCGGCTTTCAGTTCGGTCCGCTGCTCGATGTCTTCATGCTCGACGAGCGATCGTATCGCGGCGCGAACTCGCCGAACCGGCAGACACGTCTCGATGCGGATTCCGCCTTTCTCGGCTCGCAGCAGACGGCGTGGCTGAAGGCATCGTTGAAGGCGTCGCGTGCGACGTGGAAGGTGATCGCGAGCGACATGCCGATCTCGCTCGTCGTCCCCGATGCCAACCCCGATGTGCCGAAAGGCACGTTCGAGGCATGGGCCAATGCGGAGAATGGTGCGCCGCTCGGGCGCGAACTGGAGCTCGCGGAGATCCTGCGCTTCATCAAGCAGGAAGACATCAGCAACGTCGTGTGGATCACGGCGGACGTGCATTACGCTCAGGCGACGCACTACGATCCCTCGCGCGCGAAGTTCGCCGAGTTCAAGCCGTTCTGGGAGTTCGTCGGTGGGCCGATCAACGCGGGCACGTTCGGGCCGAACGATCTCGACATGACGTTCGGTCCGGAACTGCGCTACGTGAGCGTGCCGAAGGACAACCCGCAGAACCGCTCGCCCGCGTCGCTGCAACAGTTCTATGGCCGCGCGAAGATCGACCCCGTCAGCCGCGCAATGACGGTCTCGCTGCACGATCTGGACGGCAAGTCGCTCTACGAAGTGAAACTCGAGGTCGAAGCCTGAACGCAGCGTCGATCGCGCGGCTATCCGGCGAGCTTCGTCGCCAGTCCGGCGACATGCTTGCCCTGATAGCGCGCAATGTCGAGTTCGTTCTGCGAAGGCTGGCGGCTGCCGTCGGCGGAGGCCATCGTGGTCGCGCCGTAGGGCGTGCCGCCTGAGATCTCGCTCATGTTCGTGAGCCCGGCGCATGCATACGGCACGCCGACGACCACCATGCCGTGGTGCAGCAGCGTGCTGTGAAACGACGTGATCGTGGTTTCCTGGCCGCCGTGCTGGGAAGCAGTCGACGAAAACACGCTGCCGATCTTGCCGACGAGCGCGCCTTTCACCCACAACCCGCCGGTCTGGTCGAGGAAGGTGCGCATCTGGCCCGCCATGTTGCCGAAGCGCGTCGGCGTGCCGAAGATGATCGCGTCGTAATCCGCGAGTTCGTCGACGGTGGCGACGCTCGCCTGCTGATCGAGCTTCACGCCGATCTTCGCGGCCTGGTCGGCGGGGATCGTTTCGGGCACGCGTTTGACCGTGACTTCCGCGCCCGCGACGCCACGCGCGCCTTCGGCTATCGCCTGCGCCATCGTTTCGACGTGGCCGTACATCGAATAGTAGAGAACCAGTACTTTCGCCATGATGTGTCCTTGTGTGAGGGTGCATCGGATGGAGACACGCGGCTGCCTGCGCGCACTCAAAGATAGCACCGCCGCGTCCATGCGCAATGAATTGGCCTGCCCGCGCGAGCGCCAGGCGTTCATGGACGTGCGCGGCTTTCTCCGCTCACAATGGCGGCAATTCAAACGGAGACACGACCGCCATGAACGGCCACGCCTTGCTCAGCGCGAATCTGCTCATCGCTTACTCGGCTTATTTCGTCGGCACGGCGAGCCCCGGGCCGAGCAATCTCGCGATCATGTCCATAGCCAGCACATCGGGCCGGCGCGCGGCATTCGCATTCGCGGCGGGTGTGATGTCCGGCTCGTTCTTCTGGGCGATGCTCGCGGCGCTCGGCCTTTCCGCCGCGCTGACCGCGTATTCGGGGTTTCTCATCGGCGTCAAAATCTGCGGCGGGTTATATCTGCTGTGGCTCGCGTTCAAATCGGGGCGCGCGGCGTTGAAGCCTCCGCTGCGGCGCTCGTCGGCGGATGCGCAGGGGCAAAGCGGCCGCAGGCTCTATGCGCGCGGCGCGCTCTTGCATCTCACCAATCCGAAGGCGATTCTCGTGTGGATGTCGGTGGCGGCGCTCGGCTCGTCGGCGGGGGAAGGGCCGGGGCATATGCTCGTGGTCGTCGCGGGATGTCTGTGCATCGGCGCGTGCGTGTTCGGCGGCTATGCCGCGCTCTTCTCGATGCCGTCCGCGCGGCGCATCTACATGCGCATCCAGCGCGGCCTCGATGCGTGCCTCGCGCTCGTGTTCGGCGCGGCGGGCATTCGCCTGCTGACTTCGCGGGTGTGATGCACGAACCGGCTCGCACGCGCAACGCTGCTTTCGGCCGAGTGGGCGTTCGTGTGGCTGACGCGTCTGCCGGCGCCCGTTCTCATCGCCGTCGAGCAGGAAAAGCGCGGCGCGCGGTTCCGGGTCGTGACGACCGTGCATGCGTTCTGACAACCTCATCGTGTCGTTCGCGCTCGCGCAGCGCGTGTAGCGGATTTGCCGCATCGCGCGCGGTTCGGCTTTGCATCCGGACGATCGGCGGCTACGCTCAAACCAGACGCCCCTATCGCCAGAACAATGCCGACCGACGATTCTTCCCGACGCGCCCGCCCGATTCCGCCCGAAAGCGCCGAAGCCGTGGTCGCGTATGTGCACATCATCCGCGACGCATTTGCCGCGCTCGGGCGCGAACTCGTCGCGATCAGACCGACGCCCGCCCGCGCGCTTTTCGCGACGCAGGCGATGCTGTCCGTCGGGCTCGCTGTGGCGCTCGCGTATGCGTTCCACCTGAGCAACATCTGGTGGGCGGCGATCAGCGGCTTCGCGGTGATGCAGTCGAAGTTTTCCGCGTGCGCGCAGCGCGGCGTGCAGCGGGTGGTCGGCACGGTCGCGGGCGCGATCATCGGCGCGGTGGCGGGCGTCATGGTCGGCGATGTGCCGTGGCTCTTCGTGCCGCTGCTCGGCGTGATCGTGGGCGTGTCGGTGTATCGCGCGCTCGTGTCGGATGCGGGCTACGCGTGGGTGCTGGGCGCGGTGACGTCGTTGATGGTGACGTTCGAGGCGCATCGGCTCGTCTCTGCCGCGGCGACGGCGTCGTTCGCGTTGCTGCGGGTCGCGGAAGTCGTCGTCGGGACGATGGCGTGCGTGGCCGTGTCGGCGCTTTTTCATGCGGGCGTGCAGCACTATCGCAAGTCGCGGGGCGCGCCGCCGGTGCCGCGCGCGCAGGCGGCATCCACGGTGGATCGCATCGATGGCGTCAACGCGCAAGCCGTCACCGTGATTCCGTCCGATGCCGCGCGGGCCGTGCAGGCGCTCGACGCGACGCACGTCGCCCGCGCCGAGCAGATCGCGCTCGCGATGCGCAAGCGCCTCGCATGGCAGGGCGCGTGGTCGGTGACGATCCTGGCATCGCTCGCGTACACATGGAATCTGAGCGGCTTCGCGCAGGCGATGGTGACGGCGGTCGCCGTGCTGATCCTGCCCGCATCGGCGCTCGGCAAGCCGACGCGCAAGCCGGTCGCCGAGCGCATGATCCAGCGCTTCATCGGCTGTCTGCTGGCGGGCGCGGTGAGTCTCGCGCTGCTGCCGTTAGTGGGCGATAACGCGCTCGCCTGCATGGTCGCGCTGTGCGCGGGCGTGTGGATGGGCTGTCACGTGCAGACCGGCACGCAAGGCGCGAGCTATGTCGGGCGGCAGTTCAGCATCGCGTTCATCATGGTGTTCGTGCAGGACCACCACTGGTCGTCCGACCCGATGCCGGCGCTGATGAGGCTCGTGGGGATTCTGGGCGGGATCGTGGTGTTGTCGGCGGTGATGGCGCTGGGCGCCGCGTGGGCCGCGAGACGAACGTCGCGCGTCGCGATGCGGTGACTCCAGCCAGCCGCATCGCGCGATGACTTAAGCCTCTTCCGCCCAGGCCTGATTTTCCCGCGCCATCAACGCGCTCGACGCCGCCGGTCCGAACGTCCCCGCCGTGTATCCGCGCGGCCGGTCGCCCAGTTCCTTCCAGCCGTTGAGAATTGGCTCGACCCACGTCCACGCGGCTTCCAGTTCATCGCGTCGCATGAAGTGCGTGAGCCTGCCGCGAATCACGTCGATCAGCAAGCGCTCGTAAGCCTCCGCGCGCCGTTGCGTCATGGCCTGTTGCAGATCGAGATTGAGCGTGACCGGCTGCATATGCATGCCGCTTCCCGGTTCCTTAGCCAGCATCTGCAACTGGATCGACTCTTCGGGCTGCAGTGTGATCGTCAGCCGGTTGCCGTAGTGACGCGGACCGTCCGGAATGATCGAGAACGGCAGATCCGCGAAATCGATGACGATCTCCGAGCGGCGATTCTGCATGCGCTTGCCGGTGCGCAGGAAGAACGGCACATTCGCCCAGCGCCAGTTGTTGATATGCGCGCGCAATGCGACGAACGTCTCCGCGCGGCTGTCGGGCGGCACGTTCTGTTCTTCGAGATAGCCCTTCACCGCCTCGCCGCCGACCGCGCCCGCCGTGTACTGGCCGCGCACCGTGTCGCGGGCGATATCGGCGACGGTCATCGGCCGCAGCGATTTCAGCACCTTCAGCTTTTCGTCGCGCACGGCGTCCGGATCGAGCGACACGGGCGGTTCCATCGCGACGATGCACAGCAGTTGCAGCAAGTGGTTCTGCACCATGTCGCGCAACGCGCCGGTGTGATCGTAGAAGCCCGCGCGGCTGCCCACGCCGACTGTCTCCGACACCGTGATCTGCACGCTCTTGATATACGGCGCCTGCCACAGCGGCCCGAAGATCGCATTGCCGAAGCGCAGCACCATCAGGTTCTGCACGGTTTCCTTGCCGAGATAATGGTCGATGCGATAAATCTGCTCTTCCTTGAAGTGCTTGCCGACGGCATCGTTGATCGCGCGCGCGGAGGCGAGATCGTGGCCGAGCGGCTTTTCCAGCACGACGCGCGCGTGATCGTCGAGAATGCCGGCGTTGTCGAGGTTTTCGCAGATGGTCACGAACAGTTCAGGCGACGTAGACAGGTAAAGCACGCGCTGCGAGCCGGGGCGCACCGCTTGCGCGAGACGCTCGAAATCGCCGGGATTCTCGATGTCGACGCGCACGTAGTCGAAGAGCGCGAGGAATTTGTCCCACGACTGCGCATCGAAGGCTTTGGCGTCGATGAACGGACGCGCCTGTTCTTCCATGAAATTCTTGAGGTAGTCCTCGCGCGTCCAGTCCTTGCGGCCAATCGCGAGAATGCGCGTGTCGGCGGGCAGGTTGCAGTGCATGTGCGCCATGTAGAGCGCCGGCAGCAGCTTGCGCGCCGCGAGGTCTCCGCCGCCGCCGAAGATGATCATGTCGAGCGGGCGTTCGTTTGAGGGAGAAGTTGGATTCGTCATGGTGCGTGAGCCGGTAAAGGTTCAGGAAAGCCGAAAGCGCGCCGATCGGTGCGATCGTTCGAGACAGCTATGTTGCATGTTTTGCCGGCACTTTGCACGGCAGTCGTGCTAACGGGCGTTCGATTCGCCGGCCGGTGGACGAAATGTCACCGACAGTGCGTAATGTTTAGCGCGGGTTAGCGCAACGAAACGTCCGCGCGCAGCGTCGTCACGGCGAGGTCGAGGAACGCACGCACCTTCTGCGTGACATGACGTCCTTCGCGATGCACGAGATGGATCGGCAAGGGCGGCGGCTCGAATTCCGGCAGCACGATCGCGAGACGCGCGTCGGCGACATGCCGTGCGACCTGATACGACAGGAGCCGCGCCATGCCGAAATCCGCGAGCGCGGCGGCGATCGCGGAATCATTGGTCGTCGTCGTGAAGCGCGGATGTGCGCGCACGAGAAACTGCCGCTCGCCGTCGTGCAGGCGCCATTCCGGCGGCGACGACGAGCCCGTCGACGCGATGATCACATGTTCAGCGAGATCGTCCGGATGACGCGGCGTGCCGTGCTTCTCGAGATAGGCGGGCGATGCGCACAGCACGCGCCGCACGCGCCCCACGTTGATCGCCTGCAACGATGAATCCGGCAATTGCGCGATGCGCACCGCCACGTCGATGCCCTCGTCGACGAGATTGACCACACGATCGACGAACCAGCAGCTCGCATCGGCTTCGGGATAACGGCGCAGATAGTCGAGCACGATCGGTGTGACGTGCAGCCGGCCGAACATCACCGGCGCGGTGATCGAGAGCAGGCCGCGCGGCGACGAATGCGTGCCCGTCGCGGAGAGCTCGGCGATATCGATCTCGCCGAGGATGCGCCGGCAATCCTCGAAATAGCCGCTGCCGGCATCGGTGAGACGCACGACGCGCGTCGTGCGCGTGAGCAGGCGCACGCCGAGACGCTCTTCGAGCTCGGTCACGACACGGCTCACGACCGACGGCGAGACATCGAGCTTGCGCGCCGCCGATGCGAAGCCGCCGGTCTCGACCACCGTGACGAAGGTCGTCATTGCCTGTAAACGGTCCATGAGAAAACACGAGGCACGCGAGCATGAAGATGCCGTGCATTCTCGGGGATATGTGCGCGGGGCACAATCCACGACCGCTTGACGTCCTGGTCAAAGGTCGAGTTCCAGCTTGCCGCCGTCGTCCGCGGCGGGCATTGCGCAGCAGATCAGCGCTTCGTCGTCGGCGACGCGGAAAGCCGGCTCGCTTTCATACGACACCGCGCCCTGCACGATGCGCGTTCTGCATGTGCCGCACGTTCCACCCCGGCAGTTGAATTCCGGCGAAAGGCCGTTCGCTTCCGCGAGTTCGAGCAAGGTGCCCGCACCGGGTTTCCATTGCGCGTCTTTGGCCGACTTCGAGAAACTGACTTTCACCGGCTCGGTCGCGGCGGGGCGCATCGGCTTCACGTCGGCGCCGCGATCCGCCGTGCGCTTGAGCGCCGAAGGACCGAACGCCTCCGCATGAATGCGCCCGTCGGAGACATTGAGCGCGCGCAGCCTGTCGTAGATCGACTGCATGAACGCGCCGGGGCCGCACAGATAGAAGTCGTAGTCGTTGAAGGGCATGCGGCTCGTCAGCAGGTCGATGTCGATGCGCCCCGATGCATCGTAGTCGCGCCCGAGCTCTGCGCCGTTCGTGTCGCTCAGCACGCGGATCACGTTCACCGCACCGCCCGCTGCTTGCGCGAGCGCTTCGATTTCCTGGGCGAACGCGCGGCTCGCGAGCGAATGCGCCGATACGATCATCCACACCGGACGAACGCGCCGCTTTCTCAGCCCTTCATACACCACGTGCCGGAGCATCGCGAGCATCGGCGTGATGCCGACGCCCGCCGCCATCAGCACGGCCGGACGATGCTCGAACGGGTCGATCGTGAAGTCGCCGGCGGGCGAGCGCGCTTCGATCACGTCGCCGACTTTAAGCGTGTCGTGCAGATGCCCGGATACGCGTCCCTCGCGCTTCACGCTGATGCGATACCGGCCGTCCGATGGCGCGACCGAAAGCGTGTACGTGCGGATCAGCGGTTTCGCCTCGCCCGGCGGCGTAACGCGAATCGGCAGATGCTGGCCGGCCTGGT
Organism: Caballeronia sp. INML3B; assembly: GCF_023631305.1. NCBI lineage: Bacteria > Pseudomonadati > Pseudomonadota > Betaproteobacteria > Burkholderiales > Burkholderiaceae > Caballeronia > Caballeronia sp. INML3B. The sequence goes on along the minus strand of NZ_JALQDI010000046.1, from coordinate 86,029 downwards.
GAGGAACGATGCCCGCGCCATCGGCCGGTTCGAGATGGAAGGAGCGGATCGCGTTGCTTTCATCGACGATCTTGCTCACGCGGAAGGTTCGCCACGCATTCGCGAGCGCGGCCGCCTTCAGGCGCTCGGCCGCCTGCTCCCAGTCGCCCGTCATCAACGAATTGGGCGACGCGCCCTCGCTGCGCGCCTTCCACCGCAACGGCAGCGCGCCCGCACGATACACGATGCGGCGCGGCGTGAAGCGCCACAGCCGCTCCGCGCCCTGGAACGCGGCGGTTTCGTGGGAATCGAGCAGTACTTCGGCGTCGCCCGCGAGCTGCAAGACGTCGCCGGTCTCGAAGTCGGCGAAGACGAGTCCCGCGCGGCCGTTCACGAGAATGTTGCCGAGCGTGTTGAAGAAGAGATTGCCCGCGAAATCCGGAATGGTGAGCGAGCCGTCGTCGGTCAGGCGCACGAATCCCGGCTTGCCGCCGCGATGCGACACGTCCACCTGCCGATGCCCGTCTTCGCGATCGAAATACGACGCGACGAAGAACGTGTCCGCGCCCGCGATCATCGCTTTGGCGCGCGGCGAAAGCGCGTCGGACATGACGGGCTGCACGGGCGAGGGCACGGCCGGATCGCGCACGAACTCGAAATCGCGCAACTGGATGTACTGCGGGCAATTGCCGAAGCTGTGCTCGACGGCCACATCGAACCCGACGTTCGCGCCGTCGCGACGGATCGCGCCGTTCATGCGGTTGCGGCGGCGCGTGTGCAACTCGATGCCGAGCAGGCCGATCGACGCGCCATCGTTCATGCCGGCATCGGCGGGATCGAGCGGATCGCGCGCGCGGCTCATCGACAAGGTTTTCGCATCGGGCGCGCGCATGAAGCCGGGCGGCCCCGCGAGCAGCGTTGCCCACGGATCGCCGCGCTCGTCGACCGCGCCCGCCACGACGAACGGCAACTGCGCGAAGAACTGGCGATGCTGCTCCGGCATGTGATCGCGCACGACGCGCCGCCCGACGCCGTCCATGCGCTCATCGACGCCGAAGGCTTTCTGAATGGCGATTTCGCCCGGATGCCACGGCGAAGGCGTGGCGGCAGATGGAACAGCGGAGAGCGCTGAAGCGGACATGATCGGATGCCTCTTCGATTCGGGCGCGGCGGCAGAGCGCAATGCAAGACGCGAAGCCGCCGCGCTCACTTTACGCCGCGAGACCCGCGGCTGTCTTCTGGAAGGGAACGAAGCCGGGCAACGCCTCGACGCGCGCGAGCCACGCATTCACATTCGCGTAGCCGGAGATATCGACATTGCCTTCGGGCGCGCTCGAGATGTAGCTGTAGAGCGCGACATCCGCGATGCTCGGGTGCGTCGCGCCGATATCCGCGATCCAGTCGCGCTGCGCCAGTTCCGAATCGATCACCTTGAGCACGTTGTGCGCGCGGGCGATGACTTCCTGCGCATCGAATTTCGCGCCGAACACGGTGATGAGACGCGCGGCGGCGGGTCCGAACGCGATCTGACCGGCCGCGACCGACAGCCAGCGCTGCACGGCGGCGGCTTCGGCGGGCGTGTCGGGCAGCCATTTCGTGTCGCCGGCTTTCATCGCGAGATAGACGAGGATCGCGTTCGAGTCGGCAATGACGATATCGCCGTCGACGAGCACGGGAATCTGGCCGAAGCGGTTCAGCTTCAGATAGTCGGGCGTCTTGTGCGCGGCGGCCGCGAGATCGACGAATTCTGCTTCGTGGTCGACTCCGAGCAGGTTCAGGAAGAGACGTGCGCGGTGCGCATGACCGGACAGCGGATGGTGATAGATCTTCACGGCAGATTTCCCTGATTCGGTTGATGGCCGGGAGAAGTCCCGTCCTGCGAATCAAGTATCGGTTCTTGCCGTGAGAAGGAGAATAGCGGCGGATTTCAAATCACTATTCTCGTATCGAGAACGGTGAGCGCGCGCGTCGTGCGTCCGCTCACGCAGCGCTCACTCGCCGCGCGGCACGTTCGCCTTGTTGCCCGCGAGCGGCGAGCCGTAGCCGCCGCTGTTGGCGTTGTTCGGAAGACCGTTGACGAGCTGCGCGCGCGGATCGCTCGGATTGAGATTGAGTTCGCCCGCCTGCGCGTTGCCGTGCGTCGGATATTGACTGCCGAGCGGCGCGTCCGGCATGAGCTTCGTGCTGTTCTGCGGCGCGTACATGTCGGTTTCGACGCTCGGATGCAACTGCGCGAAAGCCGATGTGGCGGCAAAGGCCGATGTGAAAACAAACGCGGCACAAGTCACTTTCATGGCTGACTCCCTGCAAAAGTCCCGTTCAGTGTAGTCCGCGAGCGGGACGAAAGACGCCATCACCCTTTCGCCGACCAGTCCAGCGTTTGTTCTCTCACAACGCCTACTTCTTGTGTTTTTTGAGCTTTGCTTTGCGCTTGGGCCGTTCATCGATGATGCGCGCTCGATGCTTGTCCTTCATCTTCTTCCATTGCTTGCATTCGTTCTTCGTGCGCAGACAACCGATGCACAGGTCGGTCTTTTCATCGAACTTGCAGATGCCGATGCAGGGTGAATCGACTGCCATGATGTCCTTTTCAATGAGCCGCGGCTTTCGCCGATGAACCGCGGCGAAACGTCAATGTCGCACGCGCGACGTTTGCGCATCCAACTGATTGTTCCGATCATGGCGATAGAGCACGGCGCGGCCCGCGCTGCTCCCGTATCTCCTCACCGTTGAACCGATTGCAGGGGAATTCGGCTCCCGAATAGACTCACCTCAATGGCGACGGGCGCGACGCGCACGGCACGCGCCTTGCTTGACCGTCGCTGCTCCCGCGCACAAGCCGGCGCGCCAGCAACACGCCGTGCGCCGCCCGACTTAAATACAGAAAGCGAGCCATTCCCCATGCCGCAAGCACCCGGGCCGCGCCGGCCACCCGCGAAGATCCTGCCGCCCGAAGCGCCCGGCGTGCGTGCGCTGGCGTCACTCGTGACGGGCGTCGTCATCATTTGCGCGCTGTATTTCGGCCGCGCGGTGATGATCCCGATCATCCTCGCGATCCTATTGAGCTTTTTGCTCGCGCCGTTCGTCGACTTCCTGCGGCGGCTGCGCTTCGGTCAGGTGCCGTCGGTGATCGTCGCGGTGGTGATCGCGCTGTCCGTGCTGACTGCGGTCGGCGCCTTGATCGGCGCGCAGGTCGCGCAGCTCGCGAGCGATCTGCCGAAGTATCAGGTCGCGGTCGAGCGCAAGATCGAAAACGTGCAGCGCATGACCGTCGGCCGCGCCGACGAGTTTCTCGGCCGCGCATCCCGTGCGTTGAAGCGCATTTCGCCCGCGCGCGAGCAGGAGCCGAAGAACGAGGACAACCCGGCCGCGTCGCCGATCGATCAGCCGATGCCCGTCGAAGTTCACGAGCCCACGCCGACGCCGCTGGAGCTGGCGCAGCGCTTTCTGTCGCCGATCATCAGTCCTCTGGAAACCACGGGCATCGTGCTCGTCGTCGCGGTGTTCATCCTGTTGCAGCGTGAGGATCTGCGCGACCGGCTGATACGGCTTTTCGGCTCGCGCGACCTGCATCGCGCGACCACGGCGATGGACGAGGCCGCCCGGCGTCTGTCGCGCTACTTCCTCGCGCAGCTCGGCATCAACGCGAGCGTGGGGATCGTCATCGCGATCGGGCTTGCGATCATCGGCGTGCCGGGCGCGCTGCTGTTCGGCGTGATGACCGCACTCCTGCGCTTCGTGCCTTACGTCGGGACGTGGATCGCGGCGATCGTCGCGGTCGTGTTCGCGGCGGCGGTCGGCCCCGGCTGGGCGATGCTCGTGTGGACCATCGTCCTGTTCGGCGTGACGGATATTCTCGCGGGTCAGGTCGTCGAGCCGCTGCTGTACGGGCACAGCACGGGATTGTCGCCGTTCGCGGTGATCGTCGCGGCGATCTTCTGGAGCTGGATCTGGGGGCCGATCGGCCTCGTGCTCTCGACGCCGCTTACTCTGTGCCTCGTGATTCTCGGCCGCCACGTCGATCGGCTCGAATTTCTCGATGTGCTCTTCGGCGACCGCCCCGCGCTCACGCCCGCCGAGAACTTCTATCAGCGCCTGCTCGCGAACGATCCCGACGAGGCGCTCGTGCAGGCCGAGACGCTGCTCAAGGAGCGCTCGCTGATCGCGTATTACGACGAGGTCGCGCTGGAAGGCCTGCGCTACGCCCACAACGACGTGCTGCGCGGTGTCGTGACCGCGGATCAGCTGCGGCGCATCAACGAATCCGCGCTCGACATCATCGAAGGACTGGAGGACGCAGAAGATACCGCCGTGACCGTCGAGCGCAAGGAAGAGCTGCCCGCGAGCTTCGATTCTGTCGACAATGCGCAAGGCCTGGCGCACGAAACCCCGCCCGCGCGCTTCGATGCCGAGAAAGAAGGCCACACGGCGTCGGTGCTGTGCATCGCGGGGAGAAGCGAGCTGGACGATCTCGCGGCGACCATCGCCGTGCAGCTCTTTCGCAAGCACGGCCTGTACGCGGATCTCGCGGGCTACGAGCGCTTCTCGCGCGGACGTTTCGGTGAAGTCGATCTCGCGGGCGTGTCGATCATCTGCGTGGTGTCGTTCGATGCAGCCGAGTCGCCGCCATATTTGCGCAATCTGCTGCGGCGCCTGCATCAGCGTGCGCCATCGGCCGAGCTGATTGTCGGGCTGGTGTTCCCCGAAAGCCCGTTGCAAGGTGAAGTGCTTGTGCGCACGAGCTCGGCGGCGGTGTCGTTCCGGGAACTGGTCGAGGCATGCGTGGCAGCCGCGCGCCGCCAGTCGAGCGACGGCGTGCCGTGGGCCGGTCTCGGCGACACGGGCGGCGAAGCCGCTTTGAGCGGGCCGGGCGAGGACGTGCCTGAATTGCGGAACGCGTGACGCGTGACGCGCTTACCGGTTCCCGTCGAACAGATCGTTGAGCATGGTATCGAAGGCGGCTTGCGCGTCTTCGAGTTCCTGAAGCGCGGCATCGAACGTCTGCAGCGCCATCTGCGACGGCCGGCCGTCGCCTTCGGGCGGAAACTGCGTTTGCAGCGCCAGGAAGGCGGACTGAACCTGACGCGTCGCGTTGACGATACGTTCCATCGCTCGCGCTTCTTCCGCGCGATTGTTCTCAGCGGTCATCGGACACACTCCTCGTTGGCAATGTCCCGATAGTACCAAGCGATGCGCTCTTCGACGCTGCCCGATCTCAAGCTTTCGCGACCGTGAAGAGCCGCACGGCTTCGTCGAGCACCACGGCGCGTTGCGCGAGGCGCTGCGCGGTAGCCGCCGCCTGCTCGACGAGCGCGGCGTTCTGCTGGGTCGAGTCGTCGAGATGCGCGACCGCCTGATTCACCTGCGCGATGCCCTCGGCCTGCTCGCTGCTCGCCTTCGCCACTTCCATGATGATCGTCGACACGCGGTTCACCGCTTCGTCGATGGCGCGCATCTGGCTCGTCGTGCGCGTGACGAGGCTCGTGCCTTCCGCGATTTGCGCGACGCTCGTCGCCACCACGCCTTCGATTTCCTTCGCCGATGCCGCGCAGCGCTGCGCCAGATTGCGCACTTCGGTCGCGACGACCGCGAACGAGCGGCCCGCTTCGCCCGCGCGCGCCGCCTCGACGGCCGCGTTCAGCGCGAGGATGTTGGTCTGGAACGCGATGCCGTCGATGACATCGGTGATGTCCGCGATGCGCCGCGACGCCGCCGTGATGCCCGCCATCGTCTGCTCGACCTGGCTCGCGATGCGCCCGCCGTCATCCGCCGCGGCCTGCGCTTCCCTGACGAGTTCGAGGGCGCGCACGGTGGCGTCGGCGTTGCCTTGAACGGTGGTGGTCAGCTGATCCATCGTCGCGGCGGTCTGTTCGAGCGACGCCGCCTGCATTTCCGTGCGGCGCGACAGGTCCGTGTTGCCGCTCGAAATCTCGGTGGCGGCTTCGAGCATGCCGCCGATCTGCCCGCGCACGTCGAAGACGATCGCCGCGAGATTCGCCTTCAGCTGGCCGAGCGCGCGCTGCACATCGCCCAGATCGTCGTGGCGCGCGTCGGGCATGTCGACGGTCAGATCGCCCGCCGCCATGCGCGCGGCGAAACCGGACATCGTCCGCACGGGTGCATCCACCTGACGCGACAGCGCGAGCCAGCCCGCGAAGCTCGCCGCCGCGCCGACGGCGAGCGCGATCCAGAACGGCAACGGCGGCGCGCCGCGCCAGCCGGCCAGTGCGGCGATCGACATGCTGACGGGCACTGCCGCGAAAGCCGTACCCAGACGCGCGCTGACCGGCATGTTCGCGATCGCGGCGAGCTTGCCGGCGATGCCGTGTTTCACGAGCGCGCCGCGCACGAGCTTGTGCGACGCGTTGCCGGTCTTGATCTGCGCATAGAGCGCCGTTGCCTCGCGCACTTCGTCCAGCGTCGGCTTCACGCGCACGGAGAGATAACCGACGACCTTGCCGTGCTCCATCACCGGCGTCACGTTCGCGCGTACCCAATAATGATCGCCGTTCTTGCGCCGGTTCTTGACGAGCGCGGTCCACGAGCGGCCGGCGCGGACCGTCGCCCAGAGATCGGCGAAAGCTTCGCGCGGCATGTCGGGGTGACGAATGATGTTGTGCGGCTCGCCGATCAGCTCCTCGCGCGAGAAGCCTGACACTGACACGAACGCCGGATTGCAGTACTGGATGTTGCCGGAGAGATCGGTGGCGGAGACGAGCATCTCCGAGGCGGGGAATTCGAACGCTTGCTGGGTGACGGGCTGGTTGTTGCGCATGATGTCCTTGCTTCTTCCGATTCGCGCGCCGCCTTCGGGAAGGCGGCGCACGCCTGATTACAAGGACATAACGGCCAGAACCCCCACGATCTTTAGGGGATTCCGAGTGAAACACTCAAGTGTGGCGGAATGTCGCCGATAGACGCGCGTCGCTCACTGCGCGCTCCATCCTCCATCGATCTGCAGCGCCGAGCCGCGCATCTCGCTTGCGGCATCGGAGCAGAGAAACACCGCCATGTCGCCGATCTGCTGCGCGGTCACGAACTGCGCGGACGGCTGTTTGTCGCCGAGCAGCTTTGCGCGGGCGGCATCGGGCGTGAGCGAGTCGCGCGCGGCGAGATCGTCGATTTGCTTCTGCACGAGCGGCGTGAGCACGAAGCCCGGGCAGATCGCGTTGACGGTCACGCCGGTGCGGGCGTTTTCGAGCGCGGCGACTTTCGTCAGCCCGAGAATGCCATGCTTGGCGGCGACATAAGCCGACTTGCCCGCCGAGCCGACGAGCCCATGCACCGACGCGATGTTGATCACGCGGCCCCAGTTGCGGGCGCGCATCTGCGGCAGCGCGACGCGCATCGTGTGGAACGCCGAGCTCAGATTGATCGCGATGATGGCGTCCCAGCGGTCGACCGGGAATTCGTCGATGGTCGCGACGTGCTGGATGCCGGCATTGTTCACGAGGACGTCGACGGCGCCGAATGTTTCGTTCGCGAAGGCGATCATCGACTCGATTTCTTCGGGCTTCGTCATGTCGGCTGCGTGGTGGACGGCCTTCGCGCCGGTCGCTTCGATTTGCTTCAGGGTGCCTTCGATATCGCCGAAGCCGTTTAGCACGAGATTCGCACCGGCTTGCGCGAGCGCCGTGGCGATGGCGAGGCCGATGCCGCTCGTCGAACCGGTGACGAGGGCCGTTTTGCCGGCGAGCGATTTGTTCGATGCGGTTTGGATCATATGCGGTGCGTTCCTTTGGCTTGGGTTTTTTATGGCCTTTGAATGGCCGGCGCTTTTTTGTCCTGCTTCTGGGGCTTGCGTAGAGTTTGGCGTGCTGTCGCCATTGGCGGAATTGGGGTTGGCGCTGGCTTTCGGTTTGTTTTTGCTTTGGCTTTCGCTTTTGTTTTCGCCGGATCCCGTTTTCTTTTTGGTTTATTAGCGTTGCCCCCGCGTGGGGCAGTGCCAGTAGACCGACACGAAATCAGGATTCCGCGCGAAAAGAAGGCCCACCGGCACCGCCTCAAGCAAGACGGATCAAACGATCCCCGTCAGGTAATACACCGCGATAACAAAGAACACAGCGAGCGTCTTGATAACCGTCACCGCGAAAATATCGCGATACGACTCCCGATGCGTAAGCCCGGTCACCGCGAGCAGCGTAATGACCGCGCCGTTGTGCGGCAGCGTATCCATACCGCCGGAGGCCATCGCCACCACCCGATGCAGCACTTCGAGCGGAATATGCGCCGCCTGCGCCCCAGCGATAAACGTATCGGACATCGCGGCGAGCGCGATACTCATGCCGCCCGACGCCGAACCGGTGATCCCCGCGAGCGCACTCACGGAAATAGCCGCATTGACGAGCGGATTCGGAATGCTCTTCAGCGCATCGCTGACCACGATAAAGCCCGGCAAAGCCGCGATCACACCGCCGAAGCCATACTCGGAAGCCGTGTTCATCGCCGCGAGCAACGCGCCCGCGACAGCCGCACGTGTGCCGACCGCGAACCGCTCCTTCACACGCGGGAACGCCGTCAGCAAGACGAGCACGATACCCAGCAACAACGCACCCTCGACCGCCCAGATCGCCACGACGGTCTTCACAGCCGTGGTCACCGGCGCATGCACGCCCGGCAGCACCTCCGGCGGCACCGTGTAACTCGCGCCGTACCACGTCGGAATCCACTTCGTCAGCGCGAAGTTCGCCACGCCGACGAGAATCAGCGGCGCAATCGCGAGCACCGGATTCGGCAGCGACGTCGATTCCACGCGCTCCGGCTCGTTCACGAGCGAGGTGCCGTAGCCTTCACCCTTGGCCATCGCCGAGCGGCGGCGCCATTCGAGGAACGTCAGGCCGACCACGATGATGAACACCGAGCCGATCACGCCGAGCCACGGCGCGGCCCAGCCGGTCGTCTTGAAGAACGTCGTCGGGATGATGTTCTGGATTTGCGGCGTGCCCGGCAGCGAATCCATCGTGAACGAGAACGCGCCCAGCGCAATCGCGCCCGGCATCAGGCGCTTCGGGATATTGCTCTGCCGGTACATCTCCGCCGCGAACGGATACACCGCGAACACGACGACGAACAGCGACACGCCGCCATAGGTGAGCAGAGCGCACACCGCGACGATCACCGCATTGACGCGCGACTTGCCGATATAGCGAATGGCGGCAGCGACGATCGACTCCGAGAAGCCCGACAGCTCGATGACTTTCCCGAACACCGCGCCGAGCAGGAACACCGGAAAGTACAGCTTCACGAAGCCGACCATCTTCTCCATGAAGATGCCGGAGAACACGGGCGCGACGGCGGCGGGATCGGTGAGGAGCACGGCGGCGAGCGCCGCGATCGGGGCGAAAAGAATGACGCTGTAGCCGCGATAGGCGGCAAGCATCAGGAACGCCAGGGCGGCGAGCACGATGAGGAACGACATTGAGTCTCCGTGAGTGGTTGTTCTTTGAAACGTTGTGCGCGTCTTCTGGAAGCGCCACCGGCGCGTCGATAACGCACCGCGCGGGCACAATGCAGGTTCCGTGCCAAGAAGCCGAAACGCAACGCTGACGGGCATCGGGCCAGCATGCCATCGCAACGTTTCAGTCCGATGTCTCCGGATCGAGACATTGCAAAGGCATCGCGCAGCCATGCAACTCGTCAAGACTAGTACAGATGCGGATTGCCGGCGCGTCTCCGAATGGAGATATTTGTCTCGGTTTAGAGAATTGGAGACCTGGGCGCCATGCGCAACGACTGGATCAACGTGCCCCTCGACTATAGCGACGTCATGCGTCGCGCGATGGAGTCGCTTTTCAAAACCTTCGAGAATCTGAGCGAGGGCACTTTCATCGTCGATGCCGATGCGCGCGTCGTGTGGATCAACAAGCGCTATGCGGCGCGTTTCGGATTCGACGATCCGCTCGACGCGATCGGCCTCGACTGCGAAGCGGTGATTCCAAACAGCCTGATGCGCGAAGTCGTCGCTACAGGCAAGCCGATTCTGCTCGACGTGCTGGAAACCGATCGCGAGCCGCTCGTGGTCACGCGCCTGCCGCTCAGGGACGAGTCCGGCGCGATCATCGGCGCGATCGGTTTTGCGCTGTTCGACGAGATGAAGGCGCTCACGCCGCTTTTCGCGCATTACTCGCGCGTGCAGCAGGAACTCATCGCGACGCGTCAGTCGCTCGCGCAGGCGCGACGCGCGAAATACACGTTTTCGAGCTTCGTCGGCACGAGTCCGGCCAGTCTCGAAGTGAAGCGCCAGGCGCGGCGGGCGGCGCTCGTCGATTCGCCGGTGCTCCTGCTCGGCGAGACCGGCACCGGCAAGGAACTGCTCGCGCATTCGATCCACGGCGCATCGACGCGCGCCGGCAAGCCGCTTGTAACGGTCAATGTCGCGGCCATTCCCGACACGCTGCTCGAAGTCGAATTTTTCGGCGCGGCGGCGGGCGCATACACCGGCGCCGAGCGAAAGGGCCGCGTCGGCAAGTTCGAGCTGGCCGACGGCGGCACGCTCTTTCTCGACGAAATCGGCGACATGCCGCTGCCGTTGCAGGGCAAGCTCCTGCGCGTGCTGCAGGACAAGGAGTTCGAGCCGCTCGGCTCGAATCGCATCGTGCGCGCGGATGTGCGCATCATCGCGGCGACGTCCGCCGATCTGCCCGCGCTCGTCGCGGCGGGCCGCTTTCGCGCGGACCTGTTCTATCGCCTGAACGTGCTCACGATTCACGCGCCGCCGTTGCGCGACCGGCTCGGCGATATCGAGGCGCTTGCCTACGCGATTCTCGAAGATCTGTCCGCCGACACGCGACCAGGGCATGTCGGCCATTTCGTGCTGCATAAGGACGGGCTGCAACTTCTCGAGGCGTATTCCTGGCCGGGCAATGTCCGTGAGTTGCGCAACACGCTCGAGCGCGCGCTGATGCTTTCGGAAACCGAGCACATCGACGCCCGCGCGTTGAGCGCGTTCATCGACGCGGGGCGCGTTGCGATCGCGGCCCAGGCGGAACCGGCGGCGCAGGAAGCGGGCGGCCCGCCGAGCCTGTCCTATGCGGACGCGATGACCGATTTCGAACGGCGCTTTCTCTCCGATGCCTTGCGCGCAAGCGGCGGACGCGTCGCGGATGCGGCGGAGAAAATCGGTATCGGGCGGGCGACGCTGTACAAGAAGATCGCGGCGCTCGGCATCGCCGTCTGAAGGGCTTTTGCGCACCGGCCAAACGGCGCGAAAGCTTCGCGTGGCATACTCCCGAAATCGAAAATAACGACCAGAATCAAAGGGGTACGGGATGAAGCGCGGGATGAGAATCGGCAGGGCAATCGGCCTTTCAGTCATGCTTGCGGGCAGCGCGTGGGCGCTTGCCGGATGCAGCAGCGCACCGCCGCTTTTTTCCGCCGATGGTCGCCCGACACAGCAGATTCAGTGCCCCACTTACAGCGGCTGGAGCAACTGCACCGACAACGCGAAGGCGCTCTGCCCGAGCGGTTATGACGTGCTCGGGCAGTCGACCGAGAACAATCAGAACGCGCTGCTCATCGCCTGCAAGGGAAGTTGACCGCTCAGCCTTGCTGCGTCTCGCGCAGCATCGTGACGTCGTACCCGAGCGCGCGCGTGCGCTCGATGAGCGTGCGGCGCAACTCGGCCGAAGGCTTCGCCTCGCGCGTCAGGATCCAGAGATAACGCCCGGTGGGCTCGCCGACGATGGACCACGTGTAATCGTCGGCGTGATCGAGGATCCAGTAGTCGCCGACATAGAACGGGCCGAAGAACGACACCTTCAACTTCGTCCCGTTCGATCCCGGGACGATCTTCGCGCGCCCCTCCGCCGAGCGGTACGGACCGTTCACGTCGCCTTGCCTGCACGCGTTGACGACGGATATGAGCCCGTCCTCGCGACGCGCGTAATTCGCCGTGACGGCTTCGCAGTTGCGTTCGAAGCGGTTCTCGTAGCGCGCGAACTCGTGCCACTGACCGAGATAGCGGTCGAGATCGACGGCCTTCGACGGTTCGGGCACATCGTCGTTGCCGCTCTTGCGCGCTCCGTTCGATGCGCACGCAGCGAGCGTGACGATGCCGCCGATCAAAGCCAGCGCCGCCGCGCCGTATGCCCAGGGTCTTCCGATTTTCATGTCGCCGATGAGTGAGAAGTGCGAGGGCAGAACGAGCAGCAAGCTTCGTTCCGTCCATATGTGACTCCCGAATTTCCTCACCGTCCGCCGCGTATCGTGTCGTGGGCGAACATCGGCGCGAGGCGCAAGTGGCTGTCCTGATTGGGTTTTATTCGATAGCCGCGACCCAGCGATAACGCATTGGCGCGGCTCCCGAATCACCTCACCTTTGGCAAAGCATGCCGATATCTCTGCAAGCTACGCCGGTTTTTGAAGACCGGCCGCACGGTGCGCCGGATACAGACCGCTGCGACCTAGAGAAAAGCCGAATGCGTTAAAGAACAATGACTTGCATCGTCCACTTGATACTGTGAATGAGCTGCTGGAAATGCTTCGCGGTCCGGATGATCCGGCCAAGAGTGAGCCACGCGTTCACACAGCGGCTCACCGTCGCCACACTCCCGAAACCTCTCACCTTTTTGTCCCGGGGTATCCTCTCGCTCTTCATACGCCCAAAGCAGCCGCCTCATGTCTTCGACGGTTTCCTTGCCTCAAGCATTCGTATCACTGCCTTCGCTGCTTACTCCTCTCGTCACGATCATCCTGCCGGTCTTCGGTCTCATCTTCGCGGGCTACGCCTGCCGCAAGCTGAACAAACTCGGGCCGGGCGCCGCATCCGAACTGAATCGCTTCGTCGTCTATCTGGCGTTGCCCGCGCTGCTCTTCGACACCATGGCGAAGACGCCGTGGAGCATGCTCGATCAGCCTGCGTTCATCGCCGCATTCGGCATCGGCTCAGCGGTCATCTTTCTGCTGACGCTCGTCGTGCGGCTGATGCAGTCGCGTCATCTCGCCGATGCGAGCATCGACGGATTGAACGCGGCGTATCCGAACACCGGTTTCGTCGGCTTGCCGCTTTGCCTGCTCGCGTTCGGCAAGGAGAGTCTCGCGCCGGCCGTGATCGCGACGATCATCACCGTCTGCGTGCTGTTCTCGGTGGCGATCGTGCTGATCGAGCTCGGACTGCAAAAAGAGAAGCACATCGGCGCAACGCTCGCGCATGTGGCGAAGTCGCTGGGGAAGAATCCGTTGTTGATCGCGCCGGTCGCTGGCGCGTTGTTGAGCGGTTCGGGCGCGCAGGTGCCCGAAGGCGCAGAAGCGCTGCTCAAGTTGTTGGGCGGCGCGGCGAGTCCTTGCGCGCTCGTCGCGCTCGGTCTTTTTCTCGGCGCGAAAGGCGAGGCGCGCGCCGTCGGCACGACGAGCGCGCTCGTGGCGCTCAAGCTCGTCGCGCAGCCGCTTTTGACATGGTGGCTGGCCTTCCATGTATTCAACTTGCCGCCGCTCTGGGCGAAGACCGCCGTGATTCTGAGCGCCCTGCCGACCGGCACCGGCCCATTCATGCTCGCCGAGTTTTATCGACGCGAAGGCGGGGTGACGTCGAGCGCGATTCTCTTCTCGACCGTGGCTTCGCTCGTCACGGTGACGCTTTGTTTGACTCTGATGCTCTGAGCATGCAAAAAAACGCCCGGCGCGGGGCACCGGGCGTAACCACCTTCTGTTCGACGGTGGAGGAGGACCAGTTCAGACTGCTTCCTCTGATTCCTTCAAGTTGCCGCTGGTTACCGCGTGTTGCTGCCGCCGTGAGCGTCGGCGCGCAGTTGTGCATGCCGTTCCTGATACGGACGCAACTGCGGGTAGCTCAGCGAATTCACGGCGTCGAGATCGCCCGCACGACGCGCGCTCGCGAGTTCCGCCTTCACTTCCGCGCGAGACTTGCCCACCGATGTCGTCTGAGCGAAAGCGGGTGCGGTAGGGAGAAGCGCGGACAGAACCAGACCGCCGAGCAATGCGTTTTTCATTTGAAGCCTCCTGAATGCTTGCGCGTCGACCCCGACGCTTGAAGGGCAGTCTAGGAGCATTCCTATTGGACAAAAATACCGATTGAGCCAACACATTGTTGTCAAGAGTGAATGAATGCTGGTCCTTAACACCAATTAAACGTTGGCTTCACACGGCGGATTGTTACGATATCGACAAGAAAGCCGCCACGATGCCTGCTTTTACGGACATTTGGCGCGCACCATGTTTCGTGTACGAATCAAAAACTGAACGGAATGGGAGTTACTCTCGACTTATCCACAATTTCTGTGGATAACCGTGGGGATAGGTCACCGCGAACCGCATGGCGTCGCGGCGAAAGGTAGATTGCTCGATTCGTCGCAAAAATAGTCCGTAACGTGTCGGCGGGCGTCGAAGACTGTAACCTTGCGATGCGCCTGACATGTGCACGCGTGTCGTTTCGAGAGCGGCGCTTCCGGACCGTTCATCGTCCGGTCCGTCTATTTTTCATCCTTTCACGGGGAAGATTTCATGGCCTTGAAGATTGCGGTGGTCGTTGGCAGCCTGCGGCGGGAGTCGTTCAACAAGCAGCTCGCGCATGCGCTCGTCTCGCTTGCGCCGAGCGATTTTTCCTTCGAGTTTCTCGACATCGGCACGTTGCCGCTCTACAGCCAGGACTACGACAGTGACTTCCCGGAAGTCGCGCGCGCGTTCAAGCAGAAAATCGCCGATGCCAACGGCTTGCTGATCGTGACGCCCGAGTACAACCGCTCGATTCCCGGGGTCTTGAAGAACGCGCTCGACTGGGCCTCGCGTCCGTGGGGGCAAAGCGTCTGGGGCGGCAAGCCGGGCGCGATCATCGGGACGTCGGTCGGGGCCATCGGCACGGCCATCGCACAGTCGCATTTGCGCGGCGTGTGCGCGTATCTGGACATCGTGCTGATGAATCAGCCGGAGATGTACATCAAGCACGATGAGAAGCGCATCGACGCGAGCGGCAATATCGTGAGCGAGGACACGCGCAAGTATCTGCAGACGTTCATGGACAAGTACGCCGCATGGGTGCGTGATCGGGCGGCGTAAGCGCTCACCTTTCCCGATGCGACTACGGCCCGCTGAGAGCGGGCCGTAGTCGTTTGCTGCTGTTTCACATGACGAGACTCAGACGTGATGATGTCCCGTCACGCGATCCCATCCGTGGCGGATGGCGGCCTTGAAGCGGTCCCACGTATCGCCTTCGGGATGCTTGCTTTCCCAGTCGCGACGCGTTTCATATTCCATCTGCTCATCCCACGCGCGGCTGCGGAAGCGATCGTCGTTGCCGAGCGTCGCGCCGTAGCGATACGCACCCTGATAGTCCTCATAAGGCTCGCCCGTCGCCGAGTACTTTGATTCGTAATCGGCGCGGAAGTCTTCTTCGTACTCCATGTACTCGTTGGGCACCGTTGCCGGACCGGCTGTGGGCGCACCCACCGGACCGGCGGCTTGCGTGCCCGCCGAAGCGACCACCGGATCAGGCGACGATCCCGCCGCGCGCGCCGCACCGGGCTGATAGGGCGCCGCCGGTTCGTCGAGCGGTCCGAGCGGTTCGACCGAGCGCCATTCCGAAGCCGTGTCGGTGCGCACGCCGGGTAGCGGGTCACGTTCGGACGCAGCCGCGCCCGTCGTGCGAAGCGGATCACGGCCGGCAAGCGCGTCGCGTTCCGATAGCGATTCGCCCGTGAGTCCGTCGCGCGCCGCGAGCGGATCGGCGGGCGTGCCGGCGAGCGGATCGGCAAGCGGGTCGATGCCGGTCGTCGCGTACGGATCGCGGCCCGTTACGGGATCGCGTCCGGCGAGCGGATCGCGCGTGGTGCCCGCGGCTTCGCTCATCGTCGACTGGGACTGCGACTGTGACTGCGATTGCATGCCGCTGCGCGGCATCAGCGGATCGTCGGCGGGATCGCTGACGTAATCGCGCGGCGTCAGGGCAGCCGGATCGCCGACGTCCGCGTGCGGATAGGCGCGCGCGCGCATCGGCGTCGTGTCCGGACCATTCACCGGCTCGCGTCCCGGCACGGCGCTGCCGCGTCCTAGGCCGAGCTCGTCGAGCACCGAATGGTCGCGGTCGTCGGCGGCCGTCGCGGACATGCCCGGCGTGCCGTGTTCGAGCGTCGTCCAGCTCGCCGCGCGTTCGTCGATATCGATCGCGCCCTGGTCGCTCAGTGTCGCGCGCGCGACGTCGGCCTGCTCGGCGCTCGGTGTATCGACGGCAACGAGGATCGCGCCGCGCCGCACGGCCTCCGAATAGTGCGCGACTTCCGGCGGGTGATCGCGCCCGCCGAAGAGCATGCTGAAGAAACGCTCGATGTTCGCGAGCATGCCTGGTTCCCGATGCGTGACGGCGTCGGGCATGTCGGATTGCGCGGCTGCGTCGTCGCGTTTGGGATTGGCCTGCAGTTCGATATCCGCGCGCGGGAAGCCAGCGGCGATCAAAGCCGAGCGTGCGTCCTCGGCTTGCGCAAAGGTATCAAAAACTCCGATGACGGTGTGTCGCATGTACGCCTCCTGCGGTGGGCGGATTCCGGAAATCGGCGACGTCGTCGCCGCGCCTGGAGGCAATTACGCAACTCGCGTGCCGGATGCGTGCGGGCCGTCGGGCGCTGGAGAGCATGTGACCGGATGGCGGCGCTTTTACAAACGGGCGTGCAAAAGTCGATCGGATTGCGGGCGCTTCAACGATCGGAGGAACGCGCCGCATGCATATCGCGCGTGGCGTCCACGCGCTCGCGGATCGCGCGCAGGAGCGAGTCGAGCAGCGCGATATCGAATGGCTTCGACAGCACGCGCGCGCCCATTTGCCGCGCGCGGTCGAGTTCTTCCGCGTAACCCGTGACGAGAATCACCGGAATGTGCGGCTCGAAGCGCTGCAACATCTCGGCGAGATCGATGCCGTTCATCTGCCCCGGCATGTGGATGTCGGACAGCACGACGTCGAAGGGGAAGTCGGTGGCGGCGTCGGCGCGCGCGGCTTCGAGCACGGTGGCGGCGGTATCGGCGTTGAAGACATAGGTGACGTGGTGGCCCATCATCGTGAGCAGGGCCTCGGTGCCGGCGGCGACTTCCTCATTGTCTTCGACGAGCAGCACGCGCAAGCCGTCCGCCTGTCCCGCCGCGGCCTGTTCTTCCGCCACGGCCGCGCCCGGTGCGCCCGCCGCGCGCGGCAGATACAGGCGCACCGCCGTGCCGGCGCCGATCGCGCTGTCGATGGTCGCGAGCCCGCCCGCACGTTCGCAGAACGCAAAGACCTGCGGCAGGCCGAGGCCCGTGCCCATGCCCTTCGGCTTGGTCGTGAAGAGCGGTTCGAACGCGCGCCCGAGCACGTCGGAACTCATGCCGGAGCCGTTGTCCTCCAGCATGATCTGCACGAATTCGCCGGTGATCGGAAAGCCGTCTTCGTGGCGAAAGCGCACGTTGTCGGCGCGCACGGTGAAGGTGCCGCCGTTGGGCATCGCGTCGCGCGCATTCACCGCGATGTTGATGAGCGCGAGTTCCAGTTCCGCCGGATCGACGCGGATCGCCCACACGTCCGGCGCGACCTCGACGTTGAGCGCCACCTTCGCACCGAGCGACGCGCGCAGCAGCTCGCGTCCCGCCGGCACCCATCTGCCGATAGCGATGATCTCGCTTCTCAACGGCTGCTTGCGCGCGACGCCGAGCAACTGCCGCGTCAACGACTGGCCGCTCTTCAACGCGCGTTCCATCGCCGTCAGCTCGCGGTCGAGGCCGGGCGCGCCGCGCCGCCGCGCGATCTGCACATTGGTCGAGACGATCATCAGGAGATTGTTGAAATCGTGCGCTACGCTGCCCACGAGATTGCCGAGCGCTTCCATCTTGCGCGCCTGGCGATACGCGGATTCGATCGAACGGCGCATCGACGCTTCCGCCTGCCAGCGCTCCCACGCGTCTTCTTCGGTCGCGAGCCGCCGCAACGATTGCGCGATCACGCCCCACAGCACGACGCACGGCGCGAATATCGAGAGCGCCAGCACGCTCAGATGCTTCCACCAGGCGGACCAGATCGTCGCGATCGGATAGCCGCTCGACACGTAGACCGGATAGGCGCCGACGCGCCGGAACGCGACGATCTTCAATTGATTGTCGAGCCCGGACACCATCTTCACGACGCCGCTGCGGCGCCCCTCGACGTACGCTTCGCGCAACGGCGAGCTGGCGGCGAGCGCCATGCGCTCGGGCGGGCGCGGCGGATACCAGGCGAGCACTTCGCCATCCGAGCGTGATAATCCGAGCGAGACGCTCGGGTTGTCGCCGATGAGCTCGCGGTAGAACGCGCCGAAGTACGCGGGCCGCAACGCGATCGACACGATGCCGTCGAACTTGCCCGACGCCGTGCGGCGCGCGACCGCCGTGTTGAACACCTGCTCGCCGGCGACCCGTCCCACCATCACGCGGGAAATCTGTTCGATCTGCTGGCCGGCGCGCAAGCCGCCGAAATCGTCCCGGTCCGCGACCGAAATGTCGGGCGCCGGCCAGGTGCGGCTCGTCGCGAGCAGCCTGCCGTCGGAACCGAACACCGAAGCCGCCGCGACCTGCTGATAGCTGCTGCTGATCGTCCTGAGACGTTGATGAATCGTGGCGCTCTCGCGACGGATGGCGGCGGCGTCGAGGTCGTCGAGCAGATCGACGATGCGCTCGTTGAGCGTCACGTTCAGATCGAAGACCTTGAGGGCGTGCTCCTCGGCGACGCGGGCATTGCGCGCGACGAGATCGGAGGCATCCGCGACGCGCGCGTGGTAATCGGTGAAGGCGGTGACCACGACGTATACGCACGGCAGCACGATCGCGGCGACGAGGAGCGCGTAGAGCGTAAGCCGCTGCGCGGCGAAGTTGCGTTCGGGAACGACCGGAAACGGCGGTTCTTCCTGCCATGATTCCCCGGCAGGATCGGCGTTGGACTCCTCACGTTGCAGCGTCATTTTTGGCAGCGAATTGGAAAACTTACTCGACGCCTGCGCCAGGCGCCCGTCGTGACGGGCGCGTGGTAGGAAGTTGCCGAGCCTGACCGGTGCAACCGCAAGTAGAACGCATGAAGCATGCCGATCGGGGAGTCAAGCTGCACGCGACACGTGGAGGAAAACCTCGGTCACGCGCGAAGTTAGCGAGATTATCGGAAGCGCAAACGTACACAAAAGCAAGAGAACGTATCACAACAGAAGGTGGGGCGTAGAATCTTCCTGATTAACGACTGTTTTAATCATATTAATTCTCGCTTCGCACTCTCGCGAGTTGCTTTGACATTCTGATGGGCAGACAATGCAATCCTCCGACCTGATACGCCACTTAGAAGCGTCGGCCGGAGGATACAAGCAGCCTTGCGGCGCGCGCCGGGGAGCAGTACCGCTTGTCCGGCCAGTCGCCGGCGGGCAGCGCGACCAAGCGAGGATAAGAAGGCCACGGTCCGGAACTTTTTTCGGACCACGCACGGGGCAGTCAACATGACGCCGATCGAGAGCCAGCATGCATCGCGCGGAGTGCGCACGCTGATCACCCAGCGCTCGCCCGCGGGTTGGCGCGCCTTCGTCCACAAGCGCCGCGCCTGGCTCATCGCCGCCGAGCTGCATCTCCGACAGCGCCCGCATTCCCGCCGGGCGAGAGGGCTCGTACCGGTTCTGCCGTGAAGATCGCTTTAAAGATCGCCGCGCGGATGCCGTAATCAAATACGAGAGCCTGCCGTGTCTGCCGACGCGCCGCCGCCCTCAGCCCGAAAACAGCCCAAAAAGATCCTGCCGACCATGCCGTTGCCGATTGTCATTGCCGATGATTCCCTGCTCGCGCGCAAGGTGCTGACGCGCGCGCTGCCCCCGGACTGGGACGTCGAGATCTCCTATGCGACCAACGGGCGCGAGGCGCTCGAGCATTACCGGGCCGGCCGCGCCTCGGTGATGTTCCTCGATCTCACGATGCCCGACATGACGGGCTATCAGGTGCTCGACGCCTTGCAACACGAGGACCTGAACACGTTCGTGATCGTCGTGTCGGCCGACGTGCAGCCGATGGCCCAGGAGCGGGTGCGCGCGCTCGGCGCGATCGCGTTCCTGCCGAAGCCGGTGACGCCCGAAGCGCTGCGTCCTGTTTTGAAGGAGTACGGACTCCATGGTTGAACCCGCCCTGAACGAAGATCAGCGCGACGCGCTGCAGGAAGTCGCCAACATGGCGATGGGCCAGGCCGCGACCCGACTCTCGAAGCTGCTCGGCACATTCATCGAGCTGTCGGTGCCGCGCGTGCGCGTCGTGAGCGTGGCCGAGGCATCCGCGGCGCTCGCCGAGATGACCGGCATCACCGATACCGTGACGGCCGTGCGCCAGGGCTTTCGTTCCGACATCAAGGGCGAGGCGATCGTGCTGTGCAAGAGCGGCAGCGTCGATCAGCTGTGCGCGCTCGTTGACGATCCGTACACGAAATCCACCTACGAGGCGACGACGCGCACCGAACTCGTCTTCGACGTCGCGACCGTGCTGATGGGCGCGTGCGTGTCGTGCATCCTCGACCGACTCGGCCGCTCGCCCATCTTCTCGCCGCCTGGCATGCTCGGCTCGGAAATCGGGCTCGACGAGGTGTTTCAGCCGGCGATGCTCGCCTGGAAGACCGCACTCCTGCTCGAAGTGAATTTCGCGCTCGAGGACCACAGCTTCCGCGCGCATCTCGTGATGCTGATGGCCGAAGACGCCATCCCGCATCTGAACGAAGCGCTCGACGCGCTTCTGTCGAGCCTCTGAACGGGACGCCATCGTGAGCATGGACGAACTGCGCCACGCGCTCTCCGAACTCGTGATCGAGCGCGTGGGTTTCGGCATTTTCGTGCTCGATCGCGATCTGAACGTGCTGATGTGGAACCGGTTCATGCAGGACCACAGCGGCAGGACGGCCGAACAGGTGATCGGCAAATCCATCTTCGCGAGCTTCCCCGAACTGCCGCGCGTCTGGTTCACGCGCAAGGTCGAGAGCGTGTTCCAGCTCGGCAGCTTCGCGTTCAGCTCGTGGGAGCAGCGGCCGTATCTCTTCAAGTTCGACCACGATCGGCCGATTACCGGCGGCGTCGATTTCATGCAGCAGGACTGCACCTTCATGCCGCTCATGCTCGAGCGCGAGGTGCGCGCCGTCTGCGTGACGATTTCCGACGCGACGCACGCGAGCATGATGCAGCGCGCCCGCGACGAAGCGGTGGCGAAGCTGCAGGAATTCGCGGACCGCGATGGTTTGACCGGCATCGCCAACCGGCGCTACTTCGAATTGCGCCTGCGCGACGAATTCTCGCGCTGGCAGCGCTACGGCGGCGAGCTGTCGATGCTCCTCTTCGATCTCGACCACTTCAAGCGCATCAACGACGACCTCGGCCACCTCGTCGGCGACACGGTTTTGCGCGTGATGGCCGAGCGCGTCGCGAAGAGCGTGCGCGTGCAGGACGTGTTCGGGCGCTTCGGCGGCGAGGAATTCGCGCTGCTTCTGCCGTGCACGAATTTCGAGGACGCGATGATCGTCGCGGAGAAGGTGCGCCGCGAGATCGGCGAGACGCCCATCGACGTGCAGGGCGCACGCGTGCCGGTCACGGCGAGCGTCGGGGCGGCGCGTGCGCGGACCGGCGTGACGTCCTCGTACGAGGCGCTCATCAACGAGGCCGATGCGGCGCTTTATACGGCCAAGCGTGAGGGGCGGAATCGGGCAGTGGGCTTCGCCTGAATCGCCGCTCGATACGCCGGGCCTTGCCCCGCGCGGCTCCGGCGCAATCGGGCAAAGTATTGATATACTCTTTGCCGCTTCCGGCGCAGTCACAGCCGGCTCGCGCGCCGCCTTTCCTCCTCGGTCGTCCCGCTCAGCGCCACGTGGTTCCGCGCGCACCGGCGGCATCGGGACCGGCGCCCGATCTCTTACAAATTTGCCCTTGGGGGCGCCACAGCGGAGTTCGTCTTGGCTGTTTCCAATATCATCGCTGACGATCCTGCTCCAGACGCCGCCAAGGCGTCGTCGGGAAGTTCGTTTTATCTCGCGATGCGCATCCTTCCCGCCGAGCAGCGGGACGCGATGTACCAGATCTACGCGTTCTGCCGGGCGGTCGACGATATCGCCGACGAAGGCACCCTGCCGCGCCGCGAGCGCGCGCTCGCGCTCGATCAGTGGCGCGAGGACATCGACGCGTGCTACGCCGGCAAGCCGAAGAAATCGCTCGAAGCGCTCACCCGCCACATCCAGGCTTTCCAGCTTTCACGCGACGACTTCCAGGCCGTGATCGACGGCATGGCGATGGACGCCGCCGGCGATATCGTCGCCCCCGACGAAGCCACGCTCGACCTCTATTGCGACCGGGTGGCGAGCGCGGTCGGGCGGCTGTCGGTGAGAATATTCGGGATGCACGAGGACGCCGGACGGCGGCTCGCGCACCATCTCGGCCGCGCGCTGCAACTGACCAACATCCTGCGCGACATCGACGAAGACGCGGAAATCGGCCGCGTGTACCTGCCGCGCGAACTGCTCGCGCGCGAAGGCATTTCTACGAGCGATCCGGCGAGCATCGTCGGCGATGCCCGCCTGCCGCGCGTGTGCGCCGTGCTCGCCGAGCGCGCGAAAGGCCATTACGCCCAGTCCGATGCGATCATGGCGGCGTCGCCGCGCGCCCAGGTGCGCGCCCCGCGCATCATGTCGGCGGCGTATCGCACCGTGCTCGACGCCAACCTGAAACGCGGCTTCGACCTGCCACGCACGCGCGTGCGCACGCCGCGTGCGCGCCTGCTGTGGATCGTGGCGCGCAACCTGATCTGATGTCCCGGCGTGTCTTCGTCGTCGGTGCGGGCGTCGCCGGCCTCGCCGCCGCGGTCGAGGCGCAGCGCCGCGGCGCGCGCGTCGTGCTGCACGAGGCGGCGCCTCACGCGGGCGGCCGTTGCCGCTCCTTCTTCGATGCAAAGCTCGGTGTCACGCTCGATAACGGCAATCATCTGCTGCTATCAGGCAATCAATCGACGATGGCCTATCTGCGTGCGATCGGCGCAACCGGCACGCTGATCGGTCCGACGCAGCCCGAGTATCCGTTCTTCGATGTCGCGACCGGCGACGCCTGGACCGTCCGCATGTCGCCGGGGCGCTTGCCGCGCTGGATCTTCGACGCCGAGACGCGTGTGCCGGGCACGCAGCCCGCCGACTACCTGCCGTACCTGCCGCTCTTCTGGGCTAAGCCGGGCCGCACGATCGAGGAATCGGTGCGCCGGAAGGATCGCGTATGGAGTCTTCTCGTGCGTCCGCTCCTGCGTGCGATGCTCAACGCCGATCCGTCCGAAGCGAGCGCGGAGCTCGCGGCCGGTTTGCTGCGCGAGACGGTCGCGCAGGGCGGTCAGGCGTGCCGTCCGCTGATCGCGAGAAGCGGGCTGTCGCATGCGTTCGTCGAGCCGGCGTTGCGGCTTTTGCAGTATGGCGGCGCGGAGATCCGGCTCGGTTCGCGCGTCGCGGGCATCGGGGTTTCGGGCACGGATTCGAAGGAGCGTGTAAGCTCGCTGGCTTTCGAAGGCGCGGCGGAGCCCGTCACGCTCGGCACGGGCGATGGCGTCGTGCTCGCCGTGCCGCCCGACGCGGCGCGCCGGCTGGTGCCGGACCTGACCGCGCCGGATGCATCGCGCGCGATCATGACCGTGCACTTCGCTGTGGACGCGCCGACGGGCTTTCAGCCGCTGACCTGCGTCGTCAACGGCATGTCGGACTGGATCTTCGCCGCCGACGGCCGGCTCTCGGTCACGCTCGCAAGCGCCGGCCGATGGCTCGCGACGCCGCACGAAGAACTCGCGCAGGCGGTATGGCTGGAGACGGCGAAGGCGGTGCGCATGCCCGCGGTGCCGACGCCGCCGTGGCAAGTCGTCGCCGAGGAGCACGCGACGTTTGCCGCCGTGCCGTCGCAGGAAGGCCTGCGGGCCGCCACGCGCACGCGCTGGCACAATTTCACACTCGCGGGCGACTGGACGGCGACCGGCCTGCCCGCGACGATCGAAGGCGCAATCCGCTCCGGCCAGAAGGCGGCGGACGCGCTGTTGAACCCATCGATGGAACGCTGATGAACGATTTATCCCTGTCGGCCGTGGGCGTGCAGGTTTCGGGCGCCTCGCTCGACGCTGCCGTCCACCGCGCCACCGATGCGCTGCTCGCGGCGCAACATCCGGAAGGCTACTGGCTCTACGAACTCGAAGCGGACGCAACCATCCCGGCTGAATACGTGCTGCTCGTCCACTATCTCGGCGAGACCGCCGACGAGAAGCTCGAAGCGAAGATCGGCCGGTATCTGCGCCGCATTCAACGCGCGGACGGCGGCTGGCCGCTCTTCACCGACGGCGCGATGGACGTCTCCGCGACCGTGAAGGCGTATTTCGCGCTGAAGATGATCGGCGATTCGGCCGACGCCGAACACATGCAGCGCGCCCGCCGCGCGATCCTCGCCGCGGGCGGTGCCGAGAAGGTGAACGTGTTCACGCGCATCCTGCTCGCGCTTTTCGGCGTCGTGTCGTGGCGCGCGGTGCCGATGATGCCCGTCGAAATCATGCGCCTGCCGATGTGGTTCCCGTTCCATCTGTCGAAGGTGTCGTACTGGGCGCGCACGGTGATCGTGCCGATGCTCGTGCTCAACGCGAAGCGCCCGCGCGCGCGCAATCCGCGCGGCGTGCGCATCGACGAGGTGTTCACGAATCCGCCGGTCAATACCGGCATGCCGTCGCGTTCGGGGCATCAGAGCCGCGGCTGGTTCGCGTTCTTCCGCGTCGTCGATTCGATCCTGCGCGTCGCCGATCCGCTGCTGCCCAAAGCCGGCCGCGAACGCGCGATCGATGAAGCGGTGCGCTTCGTCGACGAGCGCCTGAACGGCGAAGACGGCCTTGGCGCGATTTTTCCGGCGATGGCCAACTCGGTGATGATGTACGACGTCCTCGGCTATCCGCCCGAACATCCGAATCGCGCGATTGCGCGCAAGTCGCTCGACAAGCTCCTGATCGTCGACGACGCCGACGATGGCGAGGCGTATTGCCAGCCGTGCCTGTCGCCGGTGTGGGATACATCGCTCGCGGCGCATGCGCTGCTCGAAACCGGCATGCCAAAGGCGCGCTCGGCGGTGGCGCGCGGCCTCGAATGGCTCGTGCCGCTGCAGATTCTCGACGTGCGCGGCGACTGGATCTCCCGCCGTCCTGACGTGCGGCCGGGCGGGTGGGCATTCCAGTTCGCGAACCCGCATTATCCCGATGTCGATGACACGGCCGTCGTCGCGATGGCGATGGAGCGTGCCGATCGCGAGAACGGCACGGCGATGTACGGCGAGTCGATCGCGCGCGCGCGTGAGTGGGTCGTCGGCATGCAGAGCAGCGACGGCGGATGGGGCGCGTTCGAGCCGGAAAACACGCAGTACTACCTGAACAACATCCCGTTCTCGGATCACGGCGCGCTGCTCGACCCGCCGACGGTCGATGTCTCCGCGCGCTGCCTTTCGATGCTCGCGCAACTCGGCGAGACGTCGCTCAACAGCGAGCCCGCGCGTCGCGCGTTCGACTACATCGTGCGAGGCCAGGAGCGCGATGGAAGCTGGTACGGCCGCTGGGGCCTGAATTACATCTACGGCACCTGGTCGGCGATGTGCGCGCTGAACGCCGCCGGCGTCGCACCGACGGACCCGCGCATGAAGCGCGCGGCGGACTGGCTCGTCGGCATCCAGAACAGCGACGGCGGCTGGGGCGAGGACGGCGAGAGCTACAAGCTCGACTATCGCGGTTACGAACAGGCGCCGAGCACCGCGTCGCAGACGGCGTGGGCGCTGCTCGGACTGATGGCGGCGGGTCTGGTCGAGCATCCGGCGGTCGCGCGAGGCGTCGATTATTTGCTCAGGACGCAGCAGGCGCACGGCCTGTGGGACGAGACGCGCTTCACGGCGACAGGCTTCCCGCGCGTGTTCTACCTGCGCTACCACGGCTATCGCAAGTTCTTCCCGCTGTGGGCGCTCGCGCGCTATCGAAACCTGACACGCGACGGCCTCACGCGCGTGACGGCGGCAATGTGAACGCGCCCGTCGTCGCCGTGACCGGCATGGCGTTCGAGGCGAAGATCGTGCGCGGGCGGGGCGTCGATGTGGTGTTCGCGGCGCGCGCCGACTGGCTGGAGCGCGCGTTGTCCGATGCGATCGCGCGCGGCTGCTCGGGCATCATCAGCTTCGGCACGGCGGGCGGACTCGCGCCGGATATCGAGCCGGGCGAGTTGATCGTCGCCGAGAGCGTGTGCGGTCCGTTCGGCGAGTTGCATACCGATGCGGCGTGGTCGGCGCGCATCGTCGATGCGTTCGCGGGCACGCCTGTCGGGCGCGTCGTGCGGCGCGGCAGGATGGCGGGCGTCACCGCGCCCGTCAAGACCGAGGCGGAGAAGCGCTCGCTGCATTCGTCGACCGACGCGCTGGCCGTCGATATGGAATCGCATATTGCCGGGGCGATCGCGACGGCGCGCGGCTTGCCGTTCGCGGTGTGCCGGGCGGTCGTCGATCCGGCCTGGCGAACATTGCCGCCTGCCGCGACGGCCGGTTTGCGCGACGACGGCACGACGGCCATCGGTCCGATTCTGCGGGAATTGCTGCGCGATCCGGCGCAACTGGGCGCGCTGTTGCGGCTCGCGTCCGACGCTCGCGCGGCCCGCGCGACGCTCGTCCAGGCGCGGCATGCGCTGGGATCGGCGCGGGCTCTGGCGTTTGGCTGATCATTTTGTTCTCCCCTTGCTTTCTGCGGGTTAACCCTCACTTCGTTATAATCAGGGAAAACCCTTACCCAGCGCGCGTCTCTTCTCTGCACTTCGACGCGCGGTAAAGAAAGCGAGGTACCGCAAATGAATTTCCACACCCGTAAGTGGGTCAAGCCCGAAGATCTGAATCCGAACGGCAGCCTGTTCGGCGGGAGCCTTCTGCGCTGGATCGACGAAGAAGCCGCGATTTACGCGATTTCGCAGCTGGGCAATCAGCGCGTCGTGACCAAGTTCATGTCCGAAATCAACTTTGTGAGCTCGGCGCGTCAGGGCGACATCATCGAGCTGGGCATCACCGCGACGCATTTCGGCCGCACGTCGATCACGCTGCGCGCGGAAGTCCGCAACAAGATCACGCGCAAGAGCATTCTGACCGTCGAGAAGATGGTGTTCGTGAACCTCAACGAGCAGGGCGAGCCCGTGCCGCATGGCCGCACGAAGATTCGCTACGCCGACGAACTGTTCGAGGCGTATCGCCGTGATCAGGGCGGGGTGGAAGCGCCGAAAGTTTCCGACGACGATCTGATGGAGGAAGTGGCGGAAGAGGCCGCGCATTGATAGCGCACCCGCACACTAAAGACAAAACGGGCGCTCGGGCGCCCGTTTCCTTTCCGGCTTCGAGACCTGCCTACTTCCCCGCTGGCTGCGCCGCCGGATCGTCATACTGCGGCAATCCCTGAGCCTTGCTCGAGCTCGGCGACGGCTGCGCCTTCGGCGCGTTCTCCTCGGGCGCAGGCGACTTTCCGCCGACCCCACCCGCAGGCGATGCCGCCGCGCCCGGATCGACATACGTCGGCAAGCCTTGCTCCCTGCTGCCGCCGCCGCTTGAGCCTTCCGGCGCGCTGGCTCCCTCCGGCGCGCTCGCGCCTTCGGGCGCCGATGCGCCTTCATCGCCGTAATCGGGCAGCGAGCTCGCGCCGCCGCCGGTCAGCAAATATTGACGCCGCTGCGTGTATGCGTCGCGCACAAACGCGTATTTGTCGAGCGCGGCGGCCGAAAGCAGGTCGGTCGCGCCGATCAGGTCCGCACGCGCGCTCACGAAGTTCACGCCATAGAGCGGCCAGCGGATGCCCGCATCGGCATAACTGACGGGATTCACGCGCCAGTCGACGAGCCAGGTCGTCGAATCGCGAAACGAGCTCGGGCCGAGCAGCGGCAGCACCAGATACGGCCCCGACGGCATGCCGTAGTGCCCGAGCGTCAGGCCGAAGTCCTGATGGTGCTTCGGCAAGCCGGCGGGCGACGCGATATCGATCAGGCCGCCGATGCCGAACAGCGAGTTCATCGCGATGCGCATCAGATCCTGCGTCGCATCGGTGATCTTCAACTGCAGCAGGTTGTTCGCGAAGTTCGAGAAATCGCCCAGATTCGAGAAGAAATTGCTGACCGCGGTGCGGAACGGGCTCGGCGTGTAATCGACATAGAACTGCGCGACGGGCTTGGCGACGTAGGTATCGAGCGTGTCGTTGAACGTGAAGATCTTGCGGTTCATTGGCTCGAGCGGGTCTTTCGCATTGCGGTCCGGGCCGGTCGCGCAGCCCGTTGTTGCGAGCGCGCCCGCAATCGCCAGGCTCATCCCAAATCTGCGCAGTGCACGAGCGGTCACAGCCGTCGATCCCCACTTCATTCTTCAATTCCTCTTAGGTTGTCATGTCGTTGCGCCGCCCTGAGCTTCGCGCGGGCGGCCGCGCGCACCTTGCGCGGTTTGCCCATCAGGACGGGCTGGAAGACCACCGCGCCGATGAGCGTGCAAAAGAGCGACAGCGCCAGCAGCCGCCCCATGCTGGACGTGCCCGGATGATGAGAGAACCACAGGCTTCCGAACGCCGTCGCCGTCGTGGCCGCACTGAACATAACGGCATGCGTGAGGCTGGACTGAAGCAACCGCGTCTGCCCGGAACGCCACGCCATCACGAAATAGATCTTGAACGCCACGCCGACGCCCAGCATCAGCGGCAGCGCGATGATGTTCGCGAAGTTGAGCGGCATCCTGAAGACGACGCACAGTTCCAGCGTGACGATCGCGGAGACGAGCAACGGTACCAAAGTTCTCAAAACGTCGCCAAAACGGCGCAGCGCGATCCACAGCAGCACGGCGATCGCGATGAGCGAGTAGAGCGCCGCCTGCTCGAACGCCTTGATGATCGTCTCCGCCGAATGGCGCACGGAAATCGGCCCGCCGATCGCGTCGGGCGCGGCCTTCTGCACTGCGTCGGCGAAGCGGGCGAGGAGCGCGTCGTCGTTGGGATCGACCCCGGGCGGGATCCTCGGCGCGATGTCGACGAGCGCTTCGCCCTGCGGCGTCACGAACGACGCGACCATCTGCGGCGGCAGCGTGTCGCGCGTGATTTCCGCAGGCGTCAGGAGCGCGCGCAACTGCGCGAGCGCGAGGCGCAGCGGCTCGGCCATCGCGTGCTCGGCGCGGTCGCGCGTCGCGGCGTCGGCTTGCGCCAGCTTTGCGAGCGTCTCCGAAAGATGCTTCGCTTCCTTGTCGCCGGGGCCGGGATGCTCGTCGGCGGCGAGCGAAAGCTGGTTCGACACGCGTTTGAGCGCCGCGACGCGCACGGCGTCCGTCACGGGCGCTGCCGTCTGCTGATCGAGCGCGGGCAGCAGTTGATCGGCGGCGGCCTTGATGAGCTCGAGTTTCTTCGGCTGATCGGACGGGATGAGCGAGGAGAGCGTCGTCGCGCTCCCGACTTCCGGCAGTTTCCGCAGTTTCGCCGCGATGCCGTCGGCGTCGGCGAGCGAGGGCGCGAGCACCGCGACATCGTTCACCGCGCCTTCCGGCGAGTCCTTGAGCGCGATGAGCGTCGCCATCGACTCGGTATGCGGGTCTTTCAGATGCAGCGGATTGAAGTCGAAGCGCAGATCGAAGAGCAGCGGCAGCGCGCCGATGACGACCACGAGCGTGCCGATGAGCACCGGCTTGCGATGCCGGTCGAGGAACTCGTCGACGGGCGCGAGCACCGGAAAGCCCGGTGACTGCGCTTCGCCCGGCGGCGCGAACACTTTGATGAGCGCGGGCAACAGCGTCATGTTGGTCGCGTAGGCCACGAACATGCCGACGCCCGCGATCAGCCCCAGCTCCGAGACGCCGCGATACGCGGTCGGCAGAAACGAGAAGAAGCTCGCGGCGGTCGCGGCGGCGGCGAGCGTGAGCGGCACGGCGACATGGCGCGCGGTTTCCGCGAGCGAGACGTCGAGCCGCTTGTGCCGGTAACGCTCCTCGCGATACTTCACGCCGAACTGGATGCCGAAGTCCACGCCCAGGCCGACGAACAGCACCATGAACGCGACCGAGATCATGTTGAGCGCGTGGACCATCATGAGGCCGAGCGCGGCGGTGATCGCGAGCCCGACGAAGAGCGTGATGAACACCGCGAGGATCATGCGCTTCGAGCGCAGCGCGACCCAGAGGATCATCAGCACGACGAGGAAGGTCAGGGCGCCATTGAGCACGGCGCCGTCCTGCACGGATGCGAATTCCTCGTCGGCGAGCGGCTGTGCGCCCGTCAGATGCAGCGTCGCCCCATACTTTTTGTCGATGCCGAGCTCGGCGGCCTTCGCGCGAATCTCTTCCGATGTCCCCGCCGCCGCCTTCAGCGCATTGAAGTTCAGTTCCGGCAACACGGTGACGAACGCACGCCCGGGCGCCGCGCTGTTTGGCGAATCCGCGAGGCCGCGCCAGGAGAATGCGGCGGGCTGATTCGCGAGCACGCGGTCGAGCACGGCCGCGCTCCTGCCGAGCAGACCCGCCATCTGGCCGAGGCTGACCTGTCCGAGCGTCAGCGGCAGATTGAGCGTCGTGTTGAGGGTCTGCGCGAGGCCGGTGAGCGTCGGGTCGTGCGCGAGCGTGTTGATGAGCGGGCGCGCCTCTACGAGCTGCTTCGTGACCTGTTCGACCTTGTCCGTCGGCAGATAGAGCAGGCCGTTGTGCTCGAAGAACGCGCCGCCCTCGGGCTGCGACACCGACCTGAAGCGCTCCGGCTCTTTCGCGAGCGCGGCGGCGAGCTCGTTCGCGGCGGCATCGGCGAATTCCTGCGCCGGCGCCTGAACGACGATCAGCAGCGCCGCGCCGCGCTGCGGAAACGCCGCGTCGATCGCCTTGCTGCGCGCAGCCCACTCGGGCTCCGTCTCGATCAGCTGGCTGACATCGGTGCTGATTCTGAAGTGATGGACGACATAAATCGTGGAGAGCACGCCGAGCAGCAGCGAAACGGCGATAATCCACGCCGGCCGGCGGATGGCGAGGGTGACGAAGCGAGTAATGTTGGACGTCAGCATGAAGACGCTACCTGGTGTGCCCTGTTATCTTTTGTGCGTGCGAACGCGCGAATTGCATGATGCCGACCGCCGGGATCCGGATCACTCCATGAAACGACGTGGGAAGCCGCGCAAGTATACCGGGCGCACCGCAACACTCCATGCTTGAACTGTTGCGGCGCGGCGGTGTCGATATACTGACCTCGCAGCCAGCTGGCCGCCGCTGCAATGTCCGAAGGCCGCACAACCCGCGCCACCAAACCTGATTAGAGAACGGGTGCCATGAAACGCTATCTGTCTATTTGCTTCGCTTTCCTCCTAGCCTCGCTGTCCTTCGCGGGCGAGGCACTCGCACAAACGAGTCCCGATGCCGTCGTGAAGAGCGCCGTCGAAGGCACTGTCAACGCGATGAAGGCCGACCCGCAGGCGCGCGGCGGCGACATGGCGAAGATCACGCAGCTCGTCGAAACGCGCTTCCTGCCCGCTACCGACTTCCAGCGCACCACGCGCATCGCGGTGGGCAAGGCCTGGGCGAGCGCCACGCCCGAGCAGCAAAAGCAGCTTTACGACCAGTTCCAAACGCTTCTGGTTCGCACGTATGCGGCCTCGCTCTCGCAATTGCGCGATCAGGACGTGAAGTTCAAGTTCGATGCGCCCAACATCGATGCCAACACGAAAGACACAGTGGTCGAATCGCACGTCATTTCCACGGGCGGCGACAACCCCGTGCGCTATCGTCTGGAGAAGACGCCGCAGGGCTGGAAAATCTACGACATCGACATGATGGGCGCGTGGCTCATCCAGGTCTACCAGCAACAATTCGCCGGCCAGTTGCAAAAGGGCGGCGTCGACGGCCTCATCAAA
The DNA here is from genome assembly GCF_023631305.1 of Caballeronia sp. INML3B. Classification (NCBI taxonomy): domain Bacteria; kingdom Pseudomonadati; phylum Pseudomonadota; class Betaproteobacteria; order Burkholderiales; family Burkholderiaceae; genus Caballeronia; species Caballeronia sp. INML3B. Next base: position 54,201 of record NZ_JALQDI010000046.1, on the reverse strand, counting down.
TTCCTTTCCGAGCACAACGCCCGGTCCGCAGGCTGAGTCGCGTCTCGTCGCGCTTCGTGTCTTCCGCCGAGGCCGGGCGTCACGTTCGGCGGTGCTCCACCGCGAACTTGATCAGCTCGGCCTGTCCGTCGATATCCAGTTTGCGCTTCAAATTCAGGCGATGCGTTTCCACCGTGCGCACCGACAGCCCGTGCTGCTGCGCGATCTGCTTGCTCGATAAGCCCTCGGCCAGCGCGTCGAGGACGTCGCGCTCACGCGGCGTCAGGCGTTCGAGCGGCGTCTGCATCGACTGTGCCTGAATCATGCGTGCGGCGAGCCCGGCGCTGAAAAAGGTCTTTCCGGCGAGCACCGCGTCGATCGCCTGAAGGATCTCCGCGGCGGGCGAATCCTTCAGCACGTAGCCGCTCGCGCCCGCGCGCACCGCCTGCTTCACGTACTCCACGTTGTCGTGCATCGACAGCATCAGCACGCGGATGCCCGGATGCCGCTCGTGAAAAAGCGCCGCCAGCTCGATGCCGCTCATGCCCGCCATGCCGACGTCCATCAGCGCGAGATCGGGCGGATTCGATTCGTCGGCGGCGAGCGCGAGCGCTTCTTTTGCGTTGCCCGCCTCGCCGGTCACGCAAAGACGCGGCACGGAGTCGAGTCGGGCGCGCAAGCCGTCGCGCACGAGCGGGTGATCGTCCACGAGAATGATGCGGGCGGGTTCAGCGCTCATCGGTAAGTCCTTGAAGATTGGGTGCGGCGAGCGGCAGCGGCACGCTCGCGGTGATCGACGTGCGGCCGAGTTGCGAGCCGATCGCCAGCGTGCCGCCGAGCGTGTCGAGCCGCTCGCGCATGTTGCGCAGTCCGACGCCGCTCGCCGGATCGGAGAGCGCGCCATGCGCGTCGAAGCCGCGGCCGTTGTCGGTGATGTCGAGCGTGACGGCGTGCGCGGCGATATCGAGCGTGATCACCGCGCGCGATGCCTGCGCGTGCCGCGCGATGTTGGTCAGCGCTTCCTGCGCGATGCGAAAGAGCACGGTGTTGACGGGATCGGGCAGCGTCGTGCGCTGCGTCGCACAGGGCTTGCCGTCGTCCATCGATTCGAAGCGCGCCTCGATGCCGTCCTGGCCGTCGAATTCGCGCACGAGCTGCTCCAGCGCCGCGGCGAGACCGAGGTCGTCGAGCATCGCGGGGCGCAGCGCATGCGAGATGCGGCGCACTTCGCGCAGCGTGCCCGAGAGACGTCCGAGGCTCGTCGCGAGCGCGGCCTCCGCGGTCGGCTCGCGCGCCGTGCCATGCTCGAAACGCGCGAGCGCCGATTCGAGCAGCAGCTTCACCGAGACGAGCATCTGGCTGATGCCGTCGTGCAACTCGCGCGAGAGCCGCGCGCGTTCCTGTTCCTGCGAATCCACCACTTGCCGCGCGAGGCGCTTCAGCTTCGCATCGGCGCTTCGATGCTCGCTGATGTTGAGCACCGCGCCGCACACCGCGATGATCGCGAGCCCGGCGAGCGCGATCGCGCCGATCCACATCAGCGTGCGCTCGATATTCGTGGCCGCCTGCGAGTCGATGCGCGCAAGCGTCGTCTCGACATCCTCCAGATAGATGCCCGTGCCCATCATCCAGCCCCAGCGCTCGAGCGGCACCACGTAACCGAGCTTGGGCGCGATCAGTCCGGTGGACGGCCGCCGCCAGACGTACCGGACGTAGCCGCCGCCTTTCGATGCCTGTTCGATGAGTTCCTGAATGGTCAGCGCGCCGTTCGGGTCGCGCATCAGCCAGAGGTCGCGTCCGACGAGATCCGGCTGGCGCGGATGCATGAGCGATGTGCCGTGCATCGTGTAGACGAAAAAGTAGCCGTCCTGTCCGAAATCGAGCCGCTGCAGCGCGTCGAGCGCGAGGCGGCGGCGTTCGTCGTCGCTGCGCGGGTCGGTCGCGGGAGCATCATAGTATGGCGCGATCGCGCTCTTCGCGATCTCGACGTAATGCCGCAGCTCGATCTCCTTGCTCGCCATGTAGGCGGCCTGCGTCGTCTCGTGCTGCGCCTGCGCGAGCGACTGCGCCTGCTGGCGTACACCGTAGGTGATTCCACCGATCGCCAGCGCGAACGGCACGATCGCAAGCAGGAAGATCTTTGCCTTGAGATTCATTGATACAGGGTTTTCCGCTACGTGAAGCCACGTAGTACGCATACGTAGTTATGCGCTTGTAAGCGCCCGGGCGAAAGCGAATACTACCGCCCAATGCGCTATCACGGCGCATCCATCGACCTGACGGGTCAATAACTAAGGAGACGCCATGAATCGGGCTTCCGGATTCCTGGTCTGGATCGCGCTCGCGCTATTGGGCGCGTTCGCATTCGGCACCATTGCACTCGCGCACGGCGAGCGTATCAGCGCACTGTGGATCGTCATCGCGGCGGTCTGCGTCTATCTCATCGCTTATCGGTTCTATTCGCGCTTCGTTGCGGCGAAAGTGCTGCAACTCGACGGCCTGCGCATGACGCCGGCCGTTCGTCATAACGATGGCCTCGACTACGTGCCGACGAACAAGTACGTGCTCTTCGGCCATCACTTCGCCGCGATCGCGGGCGCGGGCCCGCTGGTAGGCCCTGTGCTGGCCGCGCAGATGGGCTACACGCCCGGCATGCTGTGGATACTCGCCGGTGTGGTGTTCGCGGGCGCGGTGCAGGATTTCGTCATCCTGTTCATCTCGACGCGACGCGACGGCCGCTCGCTCGGCGATCTCATCAAGATGGAGCTGGGCACCGTGCCCGGCGTGATCGCGCTTTTCGGCGCGTTCCTCATCATGGTGATCATTCTCGCGGTGCTCGCGCTGATCGTCGTCAAAGCGCTGACCAATTCGCCGTGGGGCACGTTCACCGTCGCGGCGACCATTCCGATCGCGCTCTTCATGGGCGTCTATACGCGCTACATCCGTCCGGGGCGCATCGGCGAGGTGTCGATCATCGGTTTCATCGGCCTGATGCTCGCGATCGTGTACGGCGGCCAGGTCGCGGAATCGGCGACGTTCGCGCCGTATTTCACGTTCACCGGCGTGCAGCTCGTGTGGATCCTGATCGGCTACGGTTTCGTCGCGTCGGTGCTGCCGGTGTGGCTGCTGCTCGCGCCGCGCGATTATCTGTCGACTTTCCTCAAGATCGGCACGATTCTGGGTCTCGCGGTCGGCATTCTGATCGTCGCGCCCGAACTGAAGATGCCGGCGTTCACCAAGTTTGTCGATGGCAGCGGGCCGGTGTGGTCGGGCAACCTGTTCCCGTTCCTGTTCATCACGATCGCGTGCGGCGCGGTGTCGGGCTTCCATGCGCTCATCTCGTCGGGCACGACGCCCAAGATGATCGATAACGAAGTCAACATGCGCTTCATCGGTTATGGCGCGATGCTGATGGAGTCGTTCGTCGCGATCATGGCGCTCGTCGCCGCCTGCGTGATCGAGCCGGGCGTGTACTTCGCGATGAACAGCCCCGCCGCGCTGCTCGGCTCGACGCCCGAAGCGGTCGCGCAGACCGTCTCGAGCTGGGGCTTCGCGCTGACGCCGGACATGCTGACGGCGACGGCGAAGGCGGTCGGCGAGACGACCATCGTGGCGCGTGCCGGCGGCGCGCCGACGCTCGCGGTCGGCATGGCGCAAATTCTTCATCAGGTGATCGGCGGCCCGGCGATGATGGCGTTCTGGTATCACTTCGCCATTCTGTTCGAAGCGCTCTTCATCCTGACCGCGGTCGATGCGGGCACGCGCGCCGGCCGCTTCATGCTGCAGGATCTGCTCGGCACGTTCCATCCGGCGCTGCGCCGCACGGAGTCGCTTCCGGCCAACCTCATCGCGACGGGCCTGTGCGTCGCCGCGTGGGGCTACTTCCTGTATCAGGGCGTGGTCGATCCGTTCGGCGGCATCAACACGCTGTGGCCGCTCTTCGGCATCTCGAATCAGATGCTCGCGGGCATCGCGCTGATGCTCGGCACCGTCGTGCTGTTCAAGATGAAGCGCGAGCGCTACGCGTGGGTCACGCTCGTGCCGACGATCTGGCTGCTCATCTGCACGTTGACGGCCGGCTGGCAGAAGATTTTCGACGCGAATCCGAAGGTCGGCTTCCTCGCGCACGCGGGCAAGCTGAAGGACGCGTACGACGCGGGCAAGGTGATGGCGCCGGCGAAGTCGCTCGCGGAGATGCAGCGCATCATCTTCAACGATTACGTCGATGCGGCGCTTGCCGGGTTGTTCATCTTCGTGGTGGTGAGCATCGCGGTGTACGGCGTGCTGGCCGTGTTGCGCGCGCGTCGCGAAACGAAGCCGACGGTGCGCGAGACGCCATTCGAGGCGATGCCCGCCGGCGCGGGCGCAGCGGTTCGTTCGGGCCACTAGGAGCGCACGATGTTCACCGATCTTCGGCAAGCAGGACGCTATCTCGGCCAGACGATGCGTCTGATGGTCGGAATGCCTGATTACGACGCTTATGTCACGCACATGCAGACGACGCATCCCGACAAGCCGATGATGAGCTATGCGGAGTTTTTCCGTGAGCGTCAGGAGGCGAGGTACGGATCGGGAGCGGGGAAGTGCTGCTGAGCTGATGCGGCTTAGCAGTGGTTGACGAGAACGCGACGGCGAGAGCCGTCGCGTTTTTTGTGCGTGTAGAAATGGCAATGTTCGATCTCGCCGCTCGAAGCGTTGCCGATCCGATGGAACCCGTCGCCGTAGATGATCGGGAGGCCCTCAAAGATCAAGGGCGGCGAACATGAAAGCAAAAAGGGCGGGTGACCCAAGTCACCCGCCCTTCGCATTTCCAAACGTCCGATAAGCGCCTCAGTTCACCGCCGCCGCCGTCTTCGAACCCTTGTTCTTCTGCATGCGGCCGATCTCTTCCAGCTTGATTTCGACGTGCTTCGAGAACACGTATTCGGCCGGACGCTGCTTGTCGATCGGCAGGTCCTTGGCGAATGCGCCCGTCGTGCGCGGACCCGAAAGGGCGATCTTCGCGGCCTTGAGCGGATGCGCCACCGTATCCATCACGGCCGTCGCCTCGAAGCCGCAGTGGACCATGCAGTCCGCGCACTTTTCGTACTTGCCGGTGCCGTACTTGTCCCAGTCGGTGGTTTCCATCAGTTCCTTGAAGGTCTTCACGTAACCTTCGCCGACCAGATAGCAGGGCTTTTGCCAACCGAACACCGTGCGTGCCGGGTTGCCCCACGGCGTGCACTGATACGTCTGGTTGCCCGCGAGGAAGTCGAGGAACAGCGTGGACTGGCTGAACGACCAGTTCTTGCCGTTGTTGCCGCGCTTGAAGATTTCGCGGAACAGATTCTTGGTCTTTTCGCGATTCAGGAAGTGCTGCTGATCCGGCGCGCGCTCATACGCGTAGCCCGGCGAGACGGTGATGCCATCGACGCCGATCGGGCCGAGCGTGTCGAAGAACTTCGCGACGCGCTCGGGTTCGGCATCGTTGAACAGCGTGCAGTTGATGTTTACGCGAAAGCCGCGGCGCTTCGCTTCCTTGATGGCGGCGACGGCCTTGTCGTAGGTGCCCGGCTGCGAAACCGAGTGATCGTGCGCCTCGCGGTCGCCGTCGAGGTGCACCGACCAGACGAAGTACGGGCTCGGCTCGTAATCGTCCATCTTCTTTTCCATCAGCAGCGCGTTCGTGCAGAGATACACGAACTTCTTGCGCGCCATGATGCCCTTCACGATCTGCGGCATTTCCTTGTGCAACAAAGGCTCGCCCCCCGCGATCGACACGACCGGCGCCCCGCATTCGTCGACGGCGCCGAGACACTCTTCCAGCGACAGGCGCTGGTTCAGGATCGGATCCGGATAGTCGATCTTGCCGCAGCCGTTACAGGCGAGATTGCAGCGGAAGAGCGGTTCCAGCATCAGCGCGAGCGGGTAACGCTTGTTGCCCGTCAGGTGCTGCTTGAAGATGTAGGCGCCTACGCGGGCCTTCTGGAGCATCGGGATAGACAATTGCGTCCTCTCCTTATTCTTCGCGAATCGCGGTTGCCGCAACGGCGGCGACCGGCTGAGTGAGCTTCGCGGGAAGTTTGAATTCGACCTTCTCCTCGCGGCCGTTCATCGTCGTGACTTCGACGTTTCCGAACGCGCGCAGGGCATCGATCACATGTTTGACCATTTCCTCGGGCGCCGAAGCGCCCGCGGTGATGCCGACCGTCTGCACATTGGCAAACCACTCCGGCTTGATCTCTGAACCGTCCGCGACGAGGTAGCTCGGAACGCCGGTCTCGGCGCCGATTTCCCGCAGGCGGTTGGAATTGGAACTGTTGGTCGCGCCGACCACGAGCAGCACGTCCACCTGGCTCGACAGCTCGCGCACGGCGGCCTGGCGGTTTTGCGTCGCGTAGCAGATGTCGCGCGTGTCCGGGCCGACGATATCCGTGAAGCGGCGCTGCAAGGCATCGATGATGCCGCGCGTGTCATCGACCGAAAGCGTGGTCTGCGTGACGTAGGCGACGGGCGTGTCCGGCGCGAGCGTCATCTTTTCCACTTCGGCCTCGCTCTGCACCAGCACGACTTCGGCCGGAATCTGCCCGATCGTGCCCTCGACTTCCGGATGACCCGCGTGGCCGATCAGAATGAGCGTGCGTCCCTGCGATACGTACTGCCGCCCCTGCACATGAACTTTCGTGACGAGCGGGCAAGTGGCGTCCAGCACGTCGAGCCCGCGCGTCTGCGCATCCTTTTCGACGCTCTGCGCGACGCCGTGCGCACTGAAGATCGCGACCGCGCCGTGCGGCACTTCATCCAGTTCCTCGACGAAACGCGCACCCTTGCTGCGCAGGTTGTCGACGACATGACGGTTGTGAACGATCTCGTGACGCACATAGACAGGCGCGCCATGCCGTTCGAGGGCCCGATCGACGATTTCGATCGCACGGACCACGCCCGCACAAAAGCCGCGGGGTTGAGCAAGGATGATACGCATATTCGAACGAACTCCGACTGACGCGGGTTTCGGGATAGCCGGCGCGAAGCTCGCGCTTTCCGTTGATTCGGCGTTCGTGACGTCTCGGAAACGTCAGGAGAGCGCCAGGAAAGCAGACCGGAAAAAAAGACACGGTGATTGTGGTCTGCGCGCCGAAGTTGACCGCGTATTCTAACCCGTTCCCTTTTTGGGTGCTCAATGGCCGCTTCACTGCACAGCCCGTCGCGCGCGTCAGTACGACAATTTTGAGAAGCCAGTAAACTGTCGCGTCTTGCCGTCATGCGGTCCGGGGCGTTCGCCCTACGGCGTTCATCCGTGTCTATTTCCCGCAACGCGCCGTCGACCGCACCTTCCGGCTGCGCCACCGTTTCCAAGCTAATCGTTTATTTCATGCTACTGATCGCCTGGCTGTCTTTTTTGATCTGGATTGTGCTGCTGTTCGCACGCGGCGGCTTCTGGCGCGCGGAACCCGCGCCGGCGCTGTCCGATACGACGGTCCACGCCGTCGGCAACGCGGAGATCGCGCGCCGCGGCGCATGGCCCGCGCTCGTGGCCGTCGTACCGGCGCGCAACGAGGCCGACGTCATCGGGCGGGCGGTTGGCTCGCTGCTGAAGCAGGACTACGCGGGCGCGTTTCATGTGATCGTCGTCGATGACCACAGCACCGACGGCACCGCGAGCGTCGCGCTCGCCGCCGCCCGCGATCTCGGGCTCGAAGATCGTCTGACCGTGCTGACCGCGCAGCCGCTGCCGCCGGGCTGGTCGGGCAAGGTGTGGGCGCAGTCGCAGGGCATCGGCGCGATCGATTCGCTTGGCCTGCCCGCCGAGTTCCTGCTCCTGACCGACGCCGACATCCATCATCCGGCCGATGCCGCGACGCAACTCGTCGCGCGCACGATTCTCGAAGACCGCGATCTGGTCTCGCTGATGGTGCGTCTGCGTTGCGATTCGCTCTGGGAGAAGGTGCTGATTCCGGCATTCGTGTTTTTCTTCGCGAAGCTCTATCCGTTCGCCTGGGTCAACGACGTGAAGAAGCCGACGTCCGGCGCGGCGGGCGGCTGCATGCTCGTGCGCCGCTCGGCGCTCGTGGAGGCGGGCGGGATCGAATCGATCCGTCAGGAACTGATCGACGATTGCAGTCTCGCCGCGCGCATCAAGCATCGCGCGGGCCGCAACGACGCGCGACCCATCCGGCTCGATCTCGCCGCGCGCAGCGAATCGCTGCGTCCTTACGAAAGCTGGCGCGATATCTGGAACATGATCGCCCGCACGGCGTTCACGCAACTGCGCTATTCGCCGCTGCTGCTGGCCGGCACGGTGCTCGGCATGGCGCTGATCTATCTCGCGCCGCCGGTGCTCGCGCTCGTCTACGGCGCGCGCGCCTGGCCCGCATGCGCCGCGTGGGCGATCATGTGCATCGCCTATGGTCCGATGCTGCGCTATTACGGCAGGTCGCTCTTATGGGCGCCGCTCCTGCCGCTCGTCGCGTTGTTCTACGTGAGCGCGACGATCGGCTCGGCCGTGCGTTACTGGAGCGGGAAGGGCGGGCAATGGAAGGCGCGCGTGCAGGCGCCGACTCAGGAGGGTTCGTAAGCGGCAGTTCGCGCTTATTTCTTCGTCAACATGGCATACAGCTCGATGACCATGTTCGGCGAAAACGTGAACGGCACCCAGCCGTGGCCGCTGTGACGCAGGACCAGCAGCCGGTCGCCGTTCGCGTGTTTCTGCGTCGCCATGACCGGATTTTTGGTGGCCGCGAAGCGCCATCCGGGCGGGATGCCCGTCGGCTGCTCCACCGTCATCGACGCGCGCACGTTCGACAATTGCTCGATCAGCTCCGACACGCCTTCCGGGCTCAGCTTCACCGTCTTGCCCGCAATCGTCATTTCGACCGCGTTGCGCTCCGGTCGCGAGACGACGAGCGTGGGCGGCTCGTTCAGGCCGGGCGGTTCGGCGGGCGCAGCGGAACCGTCCGGTTCGCGCACGTTGCCCAGCGCGGGCGGTTCGTCCGGCGAAACTTCACTGGACGGCGTCGCGGCTTCGGTCGATTCAACGGATGTTCGGACAGATGCGGCTGCGGTCTGGAGGAGCGTGTCGAGGCTCGACTCCAGCGCGCCGAGCTGGTCTTGTAGATTCATGCGAGTGTGTCTGTGTCTGGCAAGCGGGCGGCGAGGCAACGATTCTACCCGCTCGAATTTGGCGAGGTCGGCACAGGTTGTAACCAATTGCACCGAGCGTGCGGATTACACGACAGATTTCTTCGATGCCGATGGCGGCATCGTGCGATGCGGCGGCTCAAAAACAAAACCGGCATCCCCGAAGAGATGCCGGTCGATCGGGGCGCGCATGACGCGCCCGTACCGCGCTTTACTGCGCGCGCACTTGCGCGAGCGCGGCGTTGAACGTCTTGCTCGGACGCATCACCGCTTCGAGCTTCTTCTCGTCCGGCTTGTAATAGCCGCCGATGTCGGCCGCATTGCCCTGCACGGCGGCGAGTTCGTCGACGATCTTCTGCTCGTTCTCGGCGAGCGTCTTCGCGAGCGGCGCGAACAGTCCGGCGAGTTCCTTGTCGTCCGTCTGCGATGCGAGCTCTTGCGCCCAGTACATCGCGAGATAGAACTGGCTGCCGCGATTGTCGAGCTGGCCGGTCTTCGGCGACGGGCTCTTGTTGTTGTCGAGCAGCTTGCCGGTGGCGGCGTCGAGCGCCTTCGCGACGAGCTTCGCACGCGCGTTGTCGTTCTTGATGCCGAGCTCTTCGAGCGACACCGCCAGCGCGAGGAATTCGCCAAGCGAGTCCCAGCGCAGGTGGTTCTCCTGCACGAGCTGCTGCACGTGCTTCGGCGCCGAGCCGCCCGCGCCGGTCTCGTACAGGCCGCCGCCCGCCATCAGCGGAACGATCGACAGCATCTTCGCGCTCGTGCCGAGTTCCATGATCGGGAACAGGTCGGTCAGATAGTCGCGCAGGATGTTGCCGGTGACCGAGATCGTGTCCATGCCGCGAATCACGCGCTCGAGCGTGTAACGCATCGCGCGCACCTGCGACATGATCTGGATGTCGAGGCCCGTGGTGTCGTAATCCTTCAGGTACGTCTCGACCTTCTTGATGAGTTCGGCTTCGTGCGGACGATACGGGTCGAGCCAGAACACCGCCGGCGTGCCCGAGTTCTTCACGCGCGTGACGGCGAGCTTCACCCAGTCCCGGATCGGCGCGTCCTTCACGAGGCACATGCGCCAGATGTCACCCTTCTCGACTTCCTGCGTGAGCCCTTCGATGACTTCGTTCGTCGCGTTATCGACGATACGCGCCGTGCCGTCTTCCGCGATCTCGAACGTCTTGTCGTGCGAGCCGTACTCCTCGGCCTTCTGCGCCATCAGGCCGACGTTCGGCACCGTGCCCATGGTCTTGGGATCGAACGCGCCGTTCGTCTTGCAGAAATTGATGATTTCCTGATAGATGCGCGCGAACGTGCTTTCCGGAATCAGGCACTTCGTGTCTTGCGGACGGCCGTCGGCGCCCCACATCTTGCCGCCGGCGCGGATCATCGCGGGCATGGAAGCGTCGACGATCACGTCGTTCGGCGCGTGCAGGTTCGAGATGCCCTTGGCCGAATCGACCATCGCGAGCGCCGGGCGGTGCTCGTGGCACGCGTGCATGTCGCGGATGACTTCGTCGCGCTGCGATTCCGGCAGCGCCTCGATCTTCGTGTACAGATCGACGAGGCCGTTGTTCACATTGATGCCGAGCTCTTCGAAGAGCTTCGCGTGCTTCGCGAACGCGTCCTTGTAGAACACCTTCACGGCGTGGCCGAAGACGATCGGGTGCGAGACCTTCATCATGGTCGCCTTCACGTGCAGCGACAGCATGACGCCGGTCTTGCGCGCGTCTTCCATCTGCTCTTCGTAGAATTCGACGAGCGCCTTCTTGCTCATGAACATGCTGTCGACGATCTCGCCTTCCTGCAGCTTGACCTTCGGCTTGAGCACGATGGTTTCGCCGCGCTTCGTGACGAGTTCCATGCGCACTTCGCGGGCGCGGTCGTTCGTGATCGACTTTTCGCCGTGATAGAAGTCGCCGTGCTTCATGTGCGCGACGTGCGTGCGCGAGGCCATGCTCCACTCGCCCATGCTGTGCGGATGCTTCTTCGCGTAGTTTTTCACGGCGAGCGGCGCGCGGCGGTCCGAGTTGCCTTCGCGCAGCACCGGGTTCACGGCCGAGCCGAGGCACTTTCCATAGCGCGCGCGAATGGCTTTCTCTTCGTCGTTCTTCGGCTCTTCGGGATAGTCGGGCAGTTTGTAGCCCTTCGACTGGAGTTCCTTGATCGCGCTCGTCAACTGGTGCAAGGACGCGCTGATGTTCGGCAGCTTGATGATGTTGGTGTCGTCGAGCTGCGTGAGGCGGCCGAGCTCGGCGAGGTTGTCGGGGACCTTCTGCTCGTCGGTCAGGAATTCGGGGAATTCGCCCAGAATGCGCGCGGCGACGGAGATGTCGCTCGTCGCGACATTGACGCCCGCCGGCGCGGTGAATGCACGGATGATCGGCAGAAAGGCGCTGGTCGCGAGCAGCGGAGCTTCGTCGGTCAGGGTGTAGATGATGGTGGGTTGCTGATTACTCATCGCTTGTCTCGACATCCGAAAACAGGTTGGAAAAAACCGCCGGCCTCGGCACCCCTCCGGCAACAAAGCGCTATTCTGCCTGATTTTGCGAGGCGCGCGTGTGAATTTCGCCATGCGCGAACGGCCAAAACGGACGTTTATCGTGCTATATCAATAACTTAACTTTTTTCAAGTCTTATACAAGAGTTGCGCGCCGGCGCGCCATTGCGCCGCGCGGAACGTTTCACGAAATGATTTGGTGCTTCACGTGACGAGATACCCGTTTGCCCGGAACCAGTCGAGCGCATCCTTCAATCCTTCCCGATACGGCCGCGCGCTGTAGCCCAGCACGCGTTCGGCCTTGGCCGATGTGAAGTACATCTTGTTCTTCGACATGCGCAGTGCATCGACGGTCACGAACGGCTCCTTGCCGCTCACCTTGGCGAACAGTTCGGCGCCGACCGCGAGCGGATAGAGCGGCCCGCGCGGCAGCCTGATGGTCGGCGGCTTGCGCCCGACGAATCCGGCGATGTCCGCGAGCATCTGCTGCAAGGGCAGGTTCTCGCCGCCGAGGATGTACCGCTCGCCGGTCTTGCCACGTTCCAGCGCGAGGAAGTGTCCGTTCGCGACGTCGTCGACATGGACGAGATTCAGGCCCGTATCGACGAAGGCGGGAATCTTGCCCGTCGCCGCTTCGACGATGATGCGCCCGGTCGGTGTCGGACGCACGTCGCGCGGGCCGATCGGCGTCGACGGATTGACGATCACCGCGGGCAGCGCGTTCCGCGCGACCATGCGCTCCACGGCGCGCTCGGCGAGCACCTTGCTGCGCTTGTACGCGCCGATCGTGCTTGCCGCGTCCGACGGCTTCGTCTCGTCGACGATCACGCCCGAACTCGTCACCTTCAGGGTCGCGACGCTGCTGGTATAAACGATGCGCTCGACGCCTTCGGCCAGCGCCGCGCGCATCGTCGCCTCGGTGCCTTCGAGATTCGCGCGCTCGATTTCGCTCGGGTCGGGCGCCCAGATGCGGTAATCGGCCGCGACGTGGAACAGGAAGCGCACGCCCTTGAGCGCCGCGCGCATCGACGCTTCGTCGCGCATGTCGCCGACGACGATCTCCGCATTCAGCGATTCGACGTTCTTGCGCGGGCTGGTCTTGCGCACGAGCACGCGCACGTCGAAACCGCGTTCGATGGCGAGCCGTGCGACCGCGGACCCGACGAACCCCGAGGCGCCCGTGACGAGCACGCGAGAGCCGGAAAAATCAGTCATTCTTACCTCGTTAAAAACGCTGGCGCGGCCGTGTTTCGTAACAACTGCCGCGCGGGAAAGCATGCGCCGATCGGCTGCAAAGCCCGATGTGACAAGGGCTTGCGGCTCATGCTAAGGTCCGTGCCTGCTGCCGGCGCGAGACCCGCGCAAAACATGAACAGACCCGGTGGACGATGCCTCAAGACTCTAAAACACTACGCTCCTGGATTTATCTCGCCATCGCGCTCGCGCTCGCCGTCGTATTCAGCATCGATGTGCTCACGCCGATGCGCGTCGCGATCTGGGTCTTTTACGTGCTGCCGGTCGTGCTGTGCGTCTGGGCCGACCGGCCGTCGGTGCCGATCGTCACCGCGGGTGCATCGGCCGCGCTGATGATCGCAGGCTACGCACTCGCCACAGGCGATCCCGGCACGAGCAGTGCGGTGCTCCAGGTCAACCGCGTGATGGGCATCGTCGTGCTGATCGTGCTCGCGGCGGTGGCGCATCTGTATATCAAATCGCGGCTCGCCATACAACGCACGACCTGGCTGCAGCAGGGCATCGTGCAGGCGGGCGTCAAGCTGCGCGGCGAGCAGTCAGTGGCTTCGATCGGCGTGAGCATTCTGCGTTCGATCATTCCGTATGTGGACGCGAAAGTCGGCGTCGTCTACGCGCTCGAAGGCGATGTGCTCGTGCGCGTCGCGGCCTGGGCGCTGCCGGACGAGGGCGGCGCGCCGGCCAGGATCGGGCGCGGCGAAGGGCTCATCGGCCAGGCGATCGAGGAAGCGCGTGTGCTCGAACTGCGCGACGCATCTTCGCATTATCTGAAAGTCGGCTCCGCGCTCGGATCGGCGACGGCGTCGCGCGTCCTGATTGCGCCGCTTTCTGCCGATGGCGATATCGTCGGCGCGATCGAGCTCGGCTTCGTCGGCAGCGAGGGACGTTTCGGCGATGCCCGCGCGCTGCTCGAGCAGGCGTCGGAACCGATCGGCATGGCGCTGCGTTCGGCGCGTTATCGCGCGCGTCTCGTCGAGCTGCTCGAAGAAACGCAGCGCCAGAGCGAGGAATTACAGGTGCAGCAGGAAGAGCTGCGCGTCTCGAACGAGGAGCTCGAAGAGCGCGGCCGCGCGCTGCAGGATTCGCAGGCGCGTCTCGAACAGCAGCAGGCGGAACTCGAACAAACCAATGTCCAGCTCGAAGAGCACACGCAGCATCTGGAGCGGCAGAAGGCCGAGCTTCTGCAGGCGCAGCAGGAGCTGACCGCGAACGCACTGGAAATGGAGCGCGCGAGCCAGTACAAGTCGGAGTTCCTCGCGAACATGTCGCACGAACTGCGCACGCCGCTCAACAGTTCGCTGATCCTCGCGAAGCTCCTGCAGGACAACAAGCAAGGCAACCTGACCGACGAACAGGTGCGCTACGCGGCGACGATCCATTCGTCGAACAGCGATCTGCTTTCGCTCATCAACGACATCCTCGATTTGTCGAAGGTCGAGGCGGGGCAGATGGACCTGCAGTTCGCGCCCACGTCCGTCGATTCGATTTTGCAGACGCTGCGGCAGTCCTTCGCGCCCATCGCCGGGAGCAAGGGTGTGGAATTCGTCACGGAGCATGGCGAGAACGTGCCGCAGTATTTCGTCACCGACAGCCAGCGGCTGCTGCAAGTGCTGCGCAATCTGCTGTCCAACGCGTTCAAGTTCACCGAGCGCGGCCGGGTGACCGTCGCGGTCGAGCGCGCGGGCGACAATGCGCTGCGCTTCGATGTGCGCGACACGGGCATCGGCATCGCGCGCGAGAAGCAGGACATGATTTTCCAGGCCTTCCAGCAAGCCGACGGCACGACGAGCCGCAAGTACGGCGGCAGCGGCCTCGGGCTGTCGATCTCGCGCGAGTTCTCGCGCCTGCTCGGCGGCTCGGTGTCCGTGTCGAGCGAACTCGGCCAGGGCAGCGTATTTTCGGTGACGCTGCCTATCGCCGTGCGCGAAGGCACCGTCACCGCGAAGCTCGATACGATCGGCACGATGAGCGAGCCGGCGCCGGCCGCCGCGCCCGCGTCCGTACCCGCACCCGCACCCGCGCCGCCGCCCGTGCAGCCGTCGCCCGTTCAGGCACCGGTCGCGATGCCCGAGCCGATGGCCATCGCCGATGATCGCGCCGACCGCAAGCGTCCGGATCGCGTGATTCTCGTCATCGAGGACGATCAGCCGTTCGCCGGCATTCTCTACGATCTCGCCCACGAACTCGACTTCGACTGCGTGCACGCTGCCACCGCCACGCAGGGCGTCGAGCTCGCGCGTTCGCTTCAGCCGAACGGGATTCTGCTCGACATCGGCTTGCCGGATCAGTCGGGTCTCACGGTGCTCGAATGGCTGAAGCACGATCCGCTCACGCGCCACATCCCGATTCACGTCGTCTCCGCGACCGATCACGCCGACGTCGCGCTGCACCTGGGCGCGATCGGCTACACGCTGAAGCCGGGCGCGCGCGACGATCTCGCCCGCGCCATCCGCAAGCTCGAAGCGCGCTCGGCGCAAGGCATGCGCCGCGTGCTCGTCGTGGAGGACGATCCGGCGCTGCGCCAGAGCATTCATGCGCTGCTCGCGAGCGAGACGGTCGGGATCGTGGAGGCGGGATCGATCGCGGAGGCCATCGAGGAGATGCAGCGCGCGCCGTTCGATTGCGTCGTGATGGATCTCGCGCTGCCCGACGGCTCCGGCTACGAACTGCTCGAACGCGTGTCGGCGGGCGGAGGGCAGGCGTCGCCGCCCGTCATCGTCTATACCGGACGGCTGCTGTCGCAGGAAGAGGAGCAGCGCCTGCGCCGATACTCGAAATCGATCATCATCAAGGGAGCGAAATCGCCGGAGCGCCTGCTCGACGAAGTCACGCTGTTCCTGCATAGCGTGGAAAGCGCGCTGCCGCCCGAGCAGCAGCGCATGCTGCGCGCGGCGCGTCAGCGCGACGACGTGTTCGAGGGCCGCACGATCCTGCTCGCGGAAGACGACGTGCGCAACATCTTCGCGCTCTCGCGCGTGATCGAGCCGCTCGGCGCCACGCTCGAAATCGCGCGCAACGGACGCGAGGCGCTCGAAGCGCTCGCGCGGCGCAGCGATATCGACCTCGTGCTGATGGACGTCATGATGCCCGAGATGGACGGCCTCACCGCGATGACCGAAATCCGCAAGCGCGCGGAATTTGCGCGCCTGCCGATCATCGCGCTGACGGCGAAGGCGATGCCGAGCGATCGCCAGAAATGTCTCGAAGCGGGTGCGGACGACTACATATCCAAACCCATCGATGTGGATAAGCTCGTGTCGCTGTGCCGCGTATGGCTGCGCCAGCGATGAACGGACCCATCTCCCAGATGAATGACGCCCGGCACGACGAAGAAGCGACGTTCGACATCGAACTGAAGCTGATACTCGAAGCGATCTACCTGCGCTATCAGCACGACTTCCGGCATTACTCCGTGAGTTCGCTGAGGCGCAGGCTCGCGCAGGCCGTGCACGATTTCGGCCTGCCGACGCTCTCGCATCTTCAGGAGCGCATTCTGCGAGACCCGGCGCTGTTCGCCCGGCTCTTTCAGTACCTCACGGTGCAGGTGAGCGAGATGTTCCGCGACCCGCAGTATTTCCGCGCGATCCGCGAGCAGGTCGTGCCTATTCTGCAGACTTATCCGTCGATCAAGGTGTGGGTCGCGGGATGCAGCAGCGGCGAGGAGCTGTGGTCGCTCGCGGTGCTCTTTGCCGAAGAAAAGATCGCGGACCGCACGGTGTTCTACGCGACCGACATCAACGCCGAGGCATTGCGTCAGGCAGAAAGCGGCATTTATCCGCTGGAGCGCATGGCGGGTTTCAGCCAGAACTATCTGGCGGCGGGCGGCAAGCGTTCGCTGTCGGACTACTATCACGCGGCCTACGGCGCGGCGAAGTTCTCGCAGACGCTCAAGTCGCGCGTGGTGTTCGCGGATCACAGTCTCGCGACGGACAGCGTGTTTCTCGAAGCGCATCTGGTGTCGTGCCGCAATGTGCTGATCTATTTCGATCGCGCGCTACAGGATCGTGCCCTCGGCCTCTTCAGCGATTCGCTCGTGCGGCGCGGGTTCCTCGGTCTCGGCAGCAAGGAGAGCCTGCGCTTTTCCACGTATGCAGACCGTTTCGCGGACTTCAATCCGCGCGAGCGGCTTTATCAGAAGGTGTGACGATGTTCGACGCGGACCGCATCGGGGCAGTCGTGATCGGCGCATCGGCGGGCGGCGTCGAGGCGCTCAATCAGTTGCTGCCCGGCTTGCCGAAGGCGTTCGCGCCGCCGGTGCTCGTCGTGGTGCATGTGCGGCACGGACAGCCGAGCCTCTTGCCCGGATTGTTCGCTTCGCGCTGCGAGCTTGCCATCGAGGAGCCTTTCGACAAGGACGAGATCGCGCCGGGCACCGTATATTTCGCGCCGCCGGGCTATCACATGCTCGTCGAGGCCGAAGGCGGCGCGACGCCGGCGATCGCGCTGTCCGTCGATCCGCCCGTGCGCTTTTCGCGGCCATCGGTGGATGTGCTGTTCGAATCGGCGGCGCATGCTTACGGCGAGCGCCTGCTCGGCATCGTGCTGTCGGGCGCGAACGACGACGGCGCGCGCGGCGCACGCGCGATCCGCGATGCGGGCGGCGCGTGCTGGGCGCAGGACCCGGCGACGGCGACCGCGCCCGCGATGCCGCTCGCGGCCATCGCGCAAGGCGCGGTGAACGAAGTGCTCACGCTGGATCACATGGCGATGCGGCTCACCCAATGCATCGGCTACAGGCAATGAAAGAAGCAAGGCAAGGAGTCACCAGATGACGCAACCCATCCACGTGCTGATCGTCGACGACATCCGCAATAACATCACCGCGCTCGAAGCGTCGCTCGCGCGGCCGGATCTGTCGGTGCTGAAAGCCGAATCGGGACCGGCCGCGCTCGAGCTTCTGCTCAAGCACGAGGTCGCGCTCGCGATTCTCGACGTCAACATGCCCGGCATGGACGGGTTCGAACTCGCCGAGCTGATGCGTGGCAGCCCCCGCACCGCGCACGTGCCGATCATCTTTCTGACGGCGACGGCGCAGGACGCGAGCCGCACCTTTCGCGGCTATGAAGCGGGCGCGGTGGATTTTCTCTACAAGCCCTTCGATTCGCGCATTCTCAATTCGAAGGTCGATGTATTCATCCAGATGGAGCGCCAGAAGCAGCAGCTCGCGACGCAACTCGCGACCGTGCAGCAACTGCTCGATGCGAACGAGATGCTGATGGCCGTGCTCGGCCACGATCTGCGCACGCCGCTGTCGGCGGTGATCGCATCGGCGGAGTATCTCGCGCGCTTCGTGCAGGACGAGAACGTCGCGAACATCGGCACGCGCATCAAGTCGAGCGGCATGCGCATGGTGCGCATGGTCGATCAGTTGCTCAATCTCGCGCGTCTGCGTGGCGGGCGCGTCACCTTGCAGCCGCGTGCGGTCGAGTTGATGACGCTCGCGAAGAATATCGTCGATGAATACGAGGCGCGTTTCGGCAAAGGGCGCATCTTCGTGCTGCGTCAGGGCGATACGCTCTTGCAAGGCGACGGCGATCTGCTCTCGCAAGTGTTCTCGAATCTCATCGGCAATGCGCTGCAGCACGGGCTGGAAGGCTCGGCGATCCAGGTGCGCCTCGACGGCAACGCCGACCATGTGACCATCACCGTGCAAAACGCGGGCGAGATTCCCGCCGACGTCCTGCCGACGATCTTCGCGCCGTATCGCTCGGGCCAGCGCCAGCATGAATCGAGCGGCCTGGGGCTCGGGCTCTACATCACGCGCGAGATCGCGCAGATGCACGGCGGCGACGTCACGGTACGCTCGGCAGCCGAATCCGGCACGGTGTTCGAAGTGACGCTGCCGCGCGTGCCGCATCCGCGTTCGGGCGAGCGCGCCGACATGGCGCAACCTTTCCGTCTGAGTTGAAGCGCGTGTCTACAATGCGGCGTATGGACGTCTGAAAGGAGAAAGCACGATGCCGGGCCCGGATCTGGATACGAGAATCGAAACCTATTACGTGCGTGTGCGCGGCGTCGTGCAGGGCGTCGGCTTCAGGCACTACACGGTGAGAAAGGCGCATGCGCTCGGCGTGCGCGGCTGGGTCGCCAATCTCGATGACGGCTCCGTCGAAGCCATCGTGCAGGGCGCGGCCAATCAGGTCGACCTGATGCTCGAATGGCTGCGACGCGGGCCGCCGCATGCCCGCGTCACCGAGTTTCACAGCGAAGAGCGCCACATCGAGAAGCGCTACGAGCGCTTCGAGCAGCACTAGCTAGTTCATCGCGCGACCAGCAGGCTCTCCGCGAACTGCCATTCCTCGTCGCGCCACTGATGCGTGCATTCGAAGCCCGCATCGGCGGCGATCGGCGCGACTTCATCGGCCGCGTATTTGTGGCTGCTTTCCGTCCAGATCGTCTCGCCTTCGCGGAAGTCCACGCGCAGGTCCGCGCCGCGCACGCGCACGGACAGCGCGCGCTTCGCCCGCAAGTGCATTTCGATGCTGCGCGCATCCGGATTGAAACGCGCGACGTGCTCGAAGGCTTCGAGCGGAAAGTCGCCGGCGAGTTCGCGATTGATGCGCGCGAGCATGTTCAGATTGAACGCGGCCGTGACGCCGATCGGGTCGTCATACGCCGCGATGAGCACCGGCAGCGGCTTGATGAGATCGGTGCCGAGCAACAGCGCGTCGCCGGGCTGGAGCATGCCGCGAATCGAGCGCAGGAACTTCGTCGCCGCGAGCCGCGCGAAATTGCCGATGGTGCTGCCGAGAAACAGCACGAGCAGTCGTTCGCCGTCCTTGCGCTTCGAACTGACTTCCGACAATCCCGCGAGGTAATCGCGCTCGTGTCCGACGATCGACACGCGCTCGATATCGCTCAATTCGCGACGGCACAACTGCAAGGCGGTGCGCGAAATTTCAATCGGATGGTAAGCAGTGGGCTGCTTTTTACACAGCGCCTCAAGAATGCGGCGCGTCTTGCGGCCACTGCCGCTGCCGAGTTCGGCGACCTGGATGTCGCCCGGCATGGCCGCGACGATGTCCGCCGCGTGATCCTTCAGCACGCGCTCCTCGGCGCGCGTCACGCCGTATTCGGGCAGCGCGGTGATCACTTCGAAGAGGGCCGAGCCCACTTCGTCATACAGATACATCGAAGGCAGTTCTTTTTGCGGACGCTTGCTGAGTCCTACGTGCACGGCCTCTGCAAAGGCGTTGGAAAAGCGGGGCGACAGGGCTGGTTGAGTCATGACGTCTCCATCGATGCGGCGTTTTCTTCGCGTGCCATCGTCGACGTGACGGCACGGCGCGTGTTGCTGCGGATGCAATGACGTGAGCGGCAGGTGTTCGTACGGGGCGCCGCCCGGACTTCAGGACCGGACCGGCAGTAATGCCGGACCGACAAGGGTCGCCGATCATCGTGACCGGCAAAAGACAACCGCAAGTGACAGCGATCATGCGGTGGAGTTCACGCCGAAATGCGAAGCATGAACGAAGCAAAAAGCGGGCACGTCCGGGGAAACTGATTGAAGCGGGTTTTGAAAATGGTGCGCGCTGCGCGTTTAGAATGCGCGTTCCACGTTTCATTCGGCTTGCACTCACCTACCGCGCGCAGCGCCTCTTTCGATGAATCAGCATGACCTGGGACGCGGCATTGCGCTGTCCGTCGCCGCATCCGCGCTATTCGCGCTCATGTCCGGCTATACGAAATGGCTCGCGCCGCTCGACGGGCTCGACATCTTCGCGTGGCGTATCGTATGGACATTGCCGGGTGCGCTCGCGCTCGTCGCGCTGCGCAAACGCTGGCCGCAATTATGCGCGCTCATCGCGAGGCTCGCCAAAACGCCGCATCTGCTGCTGATGTCCGCTGCCGCCGCCGCGCTGCTCGGCGTGCAGTTGTGGATCTTTCTCTGGGCGCCGCTGCACGGGCGCGCGCTCGAAGTATCGCTCGGCTATTTCCTCCTGCCTCTTGCGATGGTGCTGCTCGGCCGCTTCCACTACGACGAGCGTCTCGACGGTTTCCAGTGGGCGGGTGTCGCCGCGGCGGCCGTGGGCGTGGCGCATGAGCTCGTCATCACGCATGCGTTCGCGTGGCCGACGCTCGTCGTGATGCTCGGCTATCCGCCTTACTTCGTGTTGCGTCGCCGGCTGAATGCCGATCCGCTCGTGTCCTTCGCCGTTGAAATCATGCTGATCGCGCCTGTCGCCGTGATGATGCTGATCGTGCGCGGTTCGTTCGCGGATGTCGTCGGCGAGCCGCGTCTCGCGCTGCTGCTTCTGCCCGGACTCGGCGCGTTGAGCACGATCGCGCTGGCGTCGTATCTGCGTGCGAGCCGTCATCTGCCGCTCGCGCTCTTCGGCATTCTCGGCTACGTGGAACCGGTGCTGCTCGTCGGCGTCGCTGTCCTGTTGCTCGGCGAGCCGTTTTCAGCGCGGCAACTCGGCACTTATGTGCCGATCTGGATGGCCGTCGTGCTGACCGGCGTGCACAGCGCGCGTCTTCTGATGCGCGAACGCTCGGAGAAGCAGGCATTGCCGACGAGCGAACATCACGCGAGCATCGAGCATGAAACGGTCGCGGAGGAAATCGAGCGCGTGGACTGATCAGCGCGCGGCGCGCGTTTCGATAGCGTCGTGCAGTTCGCGCATGAGACCGAGGCCGAACAAGAGTTCGACGAGAATGAAGAGCGGCCCGATCAGCAAGCCGATGATATCGTCGGCGAAAGCGGGCTTGCGACGTTCATAACGCATATGCCCGATGAACTGAAACACCCACCCGATCACGAACATGCCGACGCCGATCGCGAGCCAGCTCCACGTAGTGTGCGATGCAGCCCACTGCCCGAACGCCGCGCTGAGCGCGGACACGATACCCATGCCGATGCCGAGCGGCACGTCGAGCCAGAGATAGTAGAGCGTAGCGAGCGCGAACAGCACCCATGCGGGCGTGAGCAGACATGCGCCCGATAACACGGGCCATGCGGGACGGCTCAGCAATGCGGCGATCGCGAGGACGATGAGCGGAATGCCTACGAAGTGCGTGGCGATATTGCGCCTGTCGCGATGATAGTCGGCGTACTGCGACAACTGATCGGTCAGTGTGCGCATGTCGGGCGTCTCCTTTCGTGTTTTTTGTTTCACGAATGATAAGCCGCACAACGATATCGGCAAGTGGAACATGTCCTTTAGCGGGCGCAAATCATTCGATCAAAGGACATGCAAAAAGGACATGCAAAAAGGCGAGCCCGAAGGCTCGCCTGAATTGAACGCACTGGTTTGTTTATATGCAACGCCCAGTGCGCGATGCGATGACGCTGGCCTCCCTTACTTCTTCGCCGCGTCCACCTTCGCATCGGCGGCCGTCTTGTTTGCGTCGCTTTGCGCCTCGACTTTTTCCTTGTCGGCCTTCGCTTGCGCCACGTTGGCATCCTTCGCTGCGTCCTGCTTCTTTTGATCGGCCTTGGATTGTGCAGCATGCTTCTTCTTGTTGGCTTTCGCCTGTGCCTTCGTGGCGTCACCGCGAGCGTCGGAAGCCTGTTCCGGCGTGGTCGCCTGCGCTACCTTCGCGGCTTCCTTGTTGGCGTCGGCTTGCGCCGATGCCTTGTCCTCGTTCGCCGATGCCTGCGCCTTCGCGGCATCGTGCTGCGCTTCCGCCTTCTTCTTGTTGGCGGTCGCCTGAGCCTCGGCTTTTTCGTTGTTGGCCTTCAATTGCGCTTTGCCGGCATCGGTTGCGGCCGTTTGCGCGAATGCGGTGGTGACGAGCATGGCGGATGCGAGAGCAGCGACGTTCTTCTTCATGGTTTGAATCTCCCTTGATTCTTTCTTCGAGGACACGTGGCGCGCAATGCGCCGCGTTGACGATGAAAACGCCCCGCCCGTCGATATAGTTGACGTCGATCTGGTGACAAACAGTAACCAGTGGCGAGCAAATGAAACCGCATGCGGTAAAACCGGCGGCGTTGACCGATAGCGAAGAGACGCTTTACCGGACAAGTCGCTAAATCTGTTACGGACGAGCGAAATCAATTCTGTTTGTAACCGCGCTCAGGGTAATTCGTTATCCGAATCGAAGGACGACTTTGAAGAAACGTGTAGCGGGCGATTTGTAATCGTTGAAATGCGCGGTTACCAACTACTGCAGTTATTTCTTAGCTGTCTGCTTAAGATGATCTCCATGAACCCGGCAAACGGGAAATGGAGAAGCTCATGAAACGCGCAGCACTTGTCTTGTTGATGATCGGTAGTTTGACGGCGGCGGGCCAGGCATCGGCGCATGGGCATGGCGGCGGTCATCGCGGCGGTGGCGGGGATGGCGGAGCGATCGTCGGCGCGCTGATCGGCGGCGCGGTGCTCGGCGCGCTGGTGACGTCCGTCGCGAGTGCACAGCCGACGTATGCGCAACCCGTCTATCAACAACCCGAGTACGCGCAGCCGGTCTACGCACAACCGGCGCCGCCGCCTGGCTACTGCTACGACAACTACCGTGGCGCGTATGTGCCTTGCGGTTACTGATTGCGCGTGACTCGCGGCACGCCCCTTGCGCTGATGCGGACACGGTCGTTGCATCCAATGCGCGACGACCGACACGCAAACTTGGGAGACTCGCAATGAACGCAACGACGAAGAAGCTGGTGATTTCCGCGCTGGTGCTGGGCCTGTCCGGCGGTGTCTATGCGCAAGCAGGCGGCGGCGGTGGTGGCGGCGCAGGCGGTGCAGGCGGCGGCGCTGCTGCGGGCGGTTCGGCAGGCGCAGGCGGCAATGGTTCGGCGGGCGCCGGCTCGGCGGCCGGCGGTAAGGGCGGCGGCGTAGGCATGGGCGGCGCCGGGATGGGCGGCTCGGCGGACGGCTCGACCGGCACCGGCGCGAAGAGCGGCATGAGCAACGACGCGACCAACGGCATGAGCCAGGATCAGGGTACCGCCACGCGCAGCGCGCCGAATAACGGCAACATGAATTCGGGCGGCATGAAGTCGGACGGCACCGGGACCAAGAAGGCATATTGAACGATGCCAGCGCGCTTTGCGGGTGCGATCGCCGCGGCGTCATCGAGACGCGAGAGCGGCATCCGCCTGGCGGCGGTGCGCGTTATCAAAGAAACTCCGCCCGGACGGGCGAGTGAAAAGTGACTGTTATTGCCCGCCCGCCGATGCCGCATCCGCCGATGCGGCCGGCTCGAACGTCTTTACGCGCAAGCTGACCTTCTCGGCGTAGGCGCGCGATCCGCCGTAGTTCTTCAGCGCGGCGTCAACATCGCCCTGAGCGGATTTCACATAGCCGTGAAGGATCGCGGAGCCGGTTTCGATGTTGTCTTCCGGGTCCGTCAGGTCTACGTTGCGCACGAGCTTCTTGTGCGCCGACGGCACCACCTGCATCAGACCCGTCGCATTGTTCGGCCCTCTGGCCGTTTCCTTGAAGCGCGATTCGATCGAAATGATGGCGAGCAAAAGCGCCGGTGGAAGCGAATACTTCGATGCCGACGACATGACTGCCGCCGCGATGGTCTGCGCCTTTTCACGCGCCACGCCGAATTTTCGCGTGAGCATGTCCGAAATCTTGTGACTCGCCTGCTCCGTCTTCGGGTCTGGCTGCGCGGCGGACTGCGCGGCCGCCTCGCTTGCTGCGAGCGGGTTTTCCTGCGCGAGCGCGGTCTGCGCTGCGCTCAGTGAGACGGAAAGGGCGACAAGGATAGGGAGGAAACGACGCATCGGACAGAGAGATCAAAGCGGAATCGCATTATAGCCACATAAAAAGTCCTTGTGGATCATGTACTTGTCTTAAATATGATGTTTTCTTTTCACAAATCGGAACGAATTACGTGCGTTCGGCGCGCTTCGCGGAGCGCGCTGAAATGCCCTCGCCGGCGTCATCCGAGAGGCGCGCGAACATCGGCAGCGAGGCCAGGACGACGAGCGCCGTCACGATGAATCCGCAGGCGAGTTGCCAGCGCTCGGTGTGCGCGCTTCCGGAAACGAGCATCGTCGCCTGGATCGTGCCGGCCGCGACCGTGACGCCGACCGCCTTCATCAACTGCTGCGCGGTGCCCTGAAACGAGGTCGCGGCGGCGAGGCGCGGCTTGGGCACATCGGCGAATGCGAGCGCGCCCATCGTCGCGAAACTGAGCGAGCGGCCGAGTCCGCCCAGCAGTAAAAGCAGAAAGATCGCGACGGCGGGCCATGCTTGCGACATCGTCGAGCAGACGAGCAGCACGGCCGCGAACACGACGCTGCCCGTGCACAGGACGTTGCGGACCGAGAAGCGCCGCAGCGCGAGCGCCGTCATCGGACGCATGCAGAAGGAGCCGAGCGCGCTCGCGAATGTGACGAGACCGCTCGCCGTCGCGCTGTAGCCGAAGCCCGTCTGAAGCGTGAGCGGCACGAGAAACGGCAGTGCGCCCGCGCCGGCGCGAAACAGGCTGCCCGCGACAGTCGCCGCATGAAAAGTGGGAATCGACAGGAGCGAGAAGTCGATGGCGGGATTCGGCACGCGGCGGCAGTGCAGCACCGTCACGCGAAAGAGGAGCAGGCCGGCCGCCACGCAGATCCACGGCACGCCGATGGGCAGCACGCCGCGCCCCGCGCTCTCGATGCCGATCATGAACAGACTGAGCGAGGCGCCCGACAGCAGCATGCCGCGCAGATCGGGCGACGTCCGGTCCTCGGGCGGCGACGGCGGCAGCAGCTTCCACGTGAGCCACAGGCCCACGATGCCCACCGGCACGTTGACCCAGAAGATGCTGCGCCACGAGAGCGTGTCGGTGAGAAAGCCGCCGAGCGGCGGTCCGAGCAAGGGACCGACGAGCGCGGGCATCGTGAGCCACGTCGTCGCCTGGAGGAGTTCTTCGCGCTTGACGCCGCGAAACAGGATCAGGCGACCGACGGGCACCATCATCGCGCCGCCGAGACCCTGGACGACGCGCGCAGCCAGCAATTGCGGCAGATTCATCGCGGCGGCGCACGCGACGGACGCGAGCGTGAACGTCGTGATCGCCCACATGAACACGCGGCGCGCGCCGAAGCGGTCGGCGACCCACCCGCTCGCGGGAATGAACACGGTCAGCGCGACGAGATAAGCGGTGATCGCGCTGGATAGATGGACGGGGTCGACCTGGAGGTCGCGGGCCATCGTAGGGATGGCGGTGGCGACGATCGTGCCGTCCATGTTCTGCATGAAGAGCGCGCTCGCCACGACGGCGGCGGTGATGCGAAAGTTGCCGCCTTTCACGATGCGTCGCTCGCTCGCGCGGTGAAGGCTTGCTGCAAGGCGTATCGAAATGGGAAGGATTGCATGGCGCACAGTCTAGCGCGATACGCCAGTCGGCGTTTCCGTTCGCGGCATGAATGTTCATCCGAGCGGCATGTTCGGTTCGAGACCCACCTGACGCTCAATCCGCGCTTATCGGCCATAGCGGACGGTGGTCAACCGCGACGCCAGCGCGCCTCTTCCGGCAATTGGCCGACAACTCGCTTGTGCAGATCCATTTGGAGGATGCGGCGATGGAGAGCTTGTCGATCTTCGCGGTGATGCCCGAGCAGGCCATACGTTCCGAATAGGGTGAATGCCTGTTTGCGCGCGCTTCAAAGCGACGAATTCTGGCCGAAACCGGGTCGAATCCGGCCGCAACATTTTTGTCTGATCAATGAGCGGAAACGCACTTCTGCGACGCCATCAAATCCGTAAATTGTCGAAAAACTAAGCAGGCTCATCACTGTGGGCCTTACGGACGACGGGGAAGATCGACATGGCGCTTGTCAGAATCGCGGAAAAGGATTTGAGGGTGGGTGCGCCACTAGACTTCGCTGTCTACACCGCAACAGGGAAACTGCTGATCAACCAGGGTGGCTGCATTCGGTCCGAAAACCAGCGCGACAGGCTCGTTGCGATGGGCGGTTTTCGAGACGCCGAATCTGCTCAGCCCGGCAAGCGAGCGCCCGCACAGGAAAGCCTCATTGTCTCCACCGCGAGCCATGATCGAGCCATTGCCGATGCCCGGCCCGTGGCAGCGCCGTCAGAGATCCTTCCAAAGAATCTTGAGAGGTTGCAGCTAACCGTTGTCGCCAGGCCGGACGCCGCGTTGCAAGTCGAGTTCGTGGGTTCGATCTCCGGGACTGCACTGGTCGTCGCGGTCTTGACCGGGTTTGAGTTCCTCGAGCCGGAAGTCGAGGTCGAGTGCAAGGCTCTCCTCGGTCGGAAGATTTATCGCTTTCACACAGTCGTCACCGGACGCAACCAGTCACCGGCGCAGGTTGTCTATCTCGCGCATCCCGATGCCGTCACGGCCCACGTCGTACGCAAACACCCGCGCATCGCAACAAGCATGGCCGCGCGGCTCATCAGAAACGACTGTATCGCTGCGGGCTTCGATGTCACGGTGGTCAACGTCAGCATGGGCGGGGCCTCTTTGCGCGCCTCCGATCGGTATCTGAAAATTGGCGAGCACTTCAAGCTGGCCCTGCGTGTTCGCGCCGAAGGCAAGGTGCACGCCGTTATGTTCAACTGCATTGCAAGGAACTCGCGGCCTACGGACGGCGGCGTATTGATCGGCGTCGAGTTCAGCGGCTTTCCCAACGACGCCCGCTCATTGCTCAAGACGCACATGTTCGAGACAGCGACGAGCAGCCACCTGTGACGAGCGCCGGCTAGTTTGTGCGCGGCCTGCTACCCGAGTTCCTGGAGGCCAACCCTGGCGCACAAGTCGAATTGATCATCAGCAATCAATCGATCGACCTCGGCAAGAGCGAGGCGGACGGGGCACTGCGCCTCGGATCGCCCGGCCAGGACTCTCTATATGCGACCAGAGTAGCGAGCGTTGGATTTGGGCTGTACGCGTCGAAGGAGTACGTCCGTCTATACGGGCTACCCGAGAATGACGCAGATCTGCTGAAGCATCGCTTCATAGGGATGTCCGGCAAGCTTGCCAGATTCGAGCCATCTGTCTGGTTGAATGATTTCGCGCCGCACGAATGTATGGCGATATCGTCCGACAGCCTGGGCTTCGGCTATCTCGCGGCTGAGAATGGGCTCGGTATTGCACTTCTGGCCTGTATCGTAGGTAACAGCTCGGCCAACCTTGTGCGTGTACCGATTACGACCAAAGTGCCCGTGCTGCCTCTATGGCTGGTCATGCACGAAGCTACCCGAAAGTTGCCCGGCGTCAAGGCACTGGCGCAGTACATTCGAACACAGGCGCACCATAAGGCCGCTGACTTCGGCGGCAGCCACTGAGTATGGCGTGGGGAAAGTCGGAATCGGTCGGCATGATTCGCATTGGCGTAGTGCCGGCATCGATCGATTAACGCACGCGTGCAGCGATCTCGTCGCGCTGTCGTGCGAGACGCATCGGCGGCGACGCGGGCGCTGATCTCTTAACGAAGGGCAGGCGTAGTCCTGCGGATTCGACGACCGCCTCTTCATCGCGCAAGTAACGCGTCGCGCACGAGCGTCTGGTCCTCGTTTACCGCCTCATCGCACGAGTCACCTCAACCGCTGCGCTGTTGCCCAGGAAAATCATGCTTTCCTGCACGTGCGTCGGCAAAGTAGCGCTGGGTTCAGCCAGTCTATTCACAGGTCGAAGTTAGCGAGCGCGTCACGAGCGCAACGCTTGCGGCCATATCCATGAAATGCGGCAGCGCGGGCGTGACGCGATGCGCGTCCTTCGCTTCGTCGTCCCAGCGGCGCAGAGCGATCGCGTCGTGTGCATAGGGCTTCGCCAGAAACGCTTGCGCGGCTTCATCGTCGAATATGCCGCCTTGCAGTTGCAGGCTTCGCACCGAATCCGCGGACAGTCGCGCGTGATACGACGTGTCGATCGCGCACAGGCAGCGCTTCGCATCGACGTGCAGGCGGATCGGCTCGAGCACGGCGTCGGAGAAGAGCGGGCGCAGGAACGGCAGCGCGAAGTACTGGTGCAGATCGTCGATGCCGCGCTCGGTCGGCGTCTCGCCCTGCAGATTCAGCAAGTGCCCGAGGTCATGCAGTAATGCCGCGACGATCAGCTCGGGGCGCGCGCCCGCCGCCTCGGCCAGCGTGGCGCTTTGCAATGCGTGCTGCAATTGGGTGACCGGCTCGCCGCTGTAGGCGAGCGAGCCGTGCGTGTCGAAGAGATGCCGGATGTCGGCGAGTGTCAGCGCCATCGTAAGGAAAGGGTCGAGCGGGTATGCTGGAGCGCGAAAACGCGCAATGGTCGCAGGCTTTTGTGACGCGACGATGGCCGCGCGCAGAATGGAACCGACGCTCATGCCCTTCTTCTTCAGCCGACGCCCCGAACTCGCCGGACTCGATCGCTCCGCACGCCGCGACGTGCGCCGCCTCGCGTGGCATTTCGCGCAGCGACACTGGACGCTGCACGCGCCGGCGTTCGCGTGGGTCGTGTTCGTGCTGCTGCACACGCGCTATCACATCGTCCCGGAGCGGCGCGATTATCTCTTGATCACGCTCGCGATTTTCGTGCTGGCGGTGGTCAATATCCGGCTTCATATCTCGCGCTATTTGAAACCCTCCCGCGCCATTTTCGACGCGCTCGGGAGCGCGGCCGCACGCAGGATCACGGGCCGCTAGGCGCGTGTTGCGATGCCGCATCTTGCGAAAAGACCCCGTTTTTCGCGTGTTACGATGCTCGGCGACCCGTATCCAACCGAAGGCAAGATGGCGACGCTATACCAGACCCTCGGCGTGGACGAGCACGCCACCGAAGAAGAAATCAAACGCGCGTATCGCAAAGCCGCGATGCGCTGCCACCCCGATCGCAATGTAGGCAACGAAGACACTGCGCGCGCGAAGTTTCTGGAGATCAAGGAAGCCTACGCGATTCTCTCCGATCCCGCGCAGCGCGAAGTGTACGACCGTATTTACGCTGAAGAGATGCGTCGCTTCGAAGAGCGCGTGCGCCGGGAAGAAGCCGAACGCGAGGCGCGTGAGGCGAAGGAGCGCGAGGCGCGCGAGGCGCTCTATGCGAAGCGCGTATCGCTCGCGATGCGCTTCGCATCGAAAGGCCATAACCGCGATGTCGTGTTCGGCGTGCTGCTCGGTGCGCAATGCGGCGAGCCTGAGGCACGTCAGATCGCGGACAGCGCAATTGCGCTGCATGAATCCAGACAGGCCAGCAAAGACAGAAAAGAGCGAGAGGAAGCACGCGCCAAGGACGAGAGAGAAGAGCAGGAGCCTGTCAGCGACAGCGCCGGCGCGGCGAATCCGCTCGGCGCAATGTGGTTCCAGTTCCTCAACAACCTTCGTTTCTGATTGCCACCCCGGGGCGGTGAAACAAGACTGGCTCAGGCGACCAGTCTTTCACCGCGCATGTTGCTTTGCTTCGGTGCGGGCGGATAGACGCACCAGTGACCGTCGTCGTGACGAAAGAAGAACAGCGCTCTCGCCGCCGCGCCGTGCAGCGCCTCGACACAAACATATCGGCGCCTGTCGGAACGCGTGCGGCTGAACTGCCGTACATGCACGGGCATGCTGCCCGGCGCGAGCCATTTTTCGACCTGATAACGAAGGGACCGCTCGTTCACGCATTTCATTTTCAGTCTCCTGCGGCATTCATGATCGGGTTTACGGTCGAGGCTGCCGATCTTTAAGTCCCGCTCAATGAAAACCCTGCCGCAATGCACCACGTTCTTGATAAAACACTTGAACTCTACGCCCGGAATTACTGGCAGTGCCCGTTTTTGCGAAATAGCAACAGCGAGCAACAGCGAGCTTTTACGCGTCTTCCCCATGCCCCGTTCATTCAAAACGCGTACGCCGATGAGTTCATCGTCGTGCAACGTGATGCAGGGGTATGTGCGCGATCGGTCATATGAAATGGCCGATGCGTACGCTACCCGTCACTGGATGTTAAGCGAATGTCGTGCCTGAGACGCACGAATCATAGCGGACGCGCAAAACTCAGCTCGTGGCCGTCCGGATCGGTGAGATGGAAATAGCGCTCGTTCCAGGGCGCATCGCGCGGCGCGAATTGCGGCTCGATGCCGTGCGCCTGCGCTTTCCGGTAGAACGCGTCCACATCGGACACGTAGATGATCACGCGGCCCCAAAACTGAATCGGGCCGTGCGTCTCGCTGGTGAGATTGAGAAATGAACTGCCGAGCGCGAACGAAGTGAAGGCCTCGTTTGCGCCGCCATACAGGAGGCGAAAGCCGAGCGCTTCATAGAAGCGCACCGCGCGCGGCATGTCGTGCGTCGCGAGCGTGATCGCGCTCAGGCCTTCGACATGCGCGTCGTCTTCTCGCGATCCCATGCTCTCGTTCGTCATCCCGGATGATGCTGATGCGACACCAGCGGCAGCACCGAAAGATCCGGATGCGTGCCATCGACGATGCTCTTGCCGATATGCCGCGCATCGTCCACGGCGTCCTGTGCGCTCTTGTATGCGTCTTCGCCGTCGGCGTGAAAATGCACCGCTTCGCCGGGTATCTCCGCGTTCGCGCCGGGCCTGCACACATGTCCGATATACACGTAGCGATCCGCCTTGCCGGGCGCCGCGTGTTCGGGCGTCGGCTTCAATTGCGGCTGCACGTGGATCTCGAAACCTTCGTAGTCGAAAACGTGCCACTGAGCGGGATCGTCGGGCATGATCGCCTCCTTGGTGTAGTGTTCGCTCGCAAGTCAACGTTACTCCAGTTGACGCGATGAATCCACCGCGAAGGGTATTCACGTCAGATGAAAGCCGCGCTCGCATCGGCGCGTGCGGCAGGTCACGGGAAAATTGACATCGTTCTCGCGCGCAGCGGATACTTTTCGGCGCGCTTTGCGTTCGAGCGGGTTCGAGCGGGTTCGAGCGGTTCGAGCGCATACGTCTGCCGTTTTCCCGCATCGGGAGGCGCCGTGAAGCCAGCCACGACACATCGCACGGTTCTCGCGCGCGCCATGCCGCGCGCCGCCGCGCTCGTCGGCGATATCACCGCCGGCACCGTGTCCACGCTCATGATGCTCTGCTACGCGATGAGCCTCGGCACGCTCATCTTCAGCGCCGATCTTGCGCGCTATGCCGAGCTCGGCGTCCCGACCGCGCTCGTGAGCTGCATCGTCACCGCGTTCGTCATCGCGCTGACGAGCTCGATGCGCATGAACATCGGCGGCCCGGACAGCAATGCGACTGCGTTTCTCGTCGGCGTCGCGGCGGGCGTCGCGAGCAGCGTGCGCGCGAACGGCGGATCGCCGACGGAAATCCTGCTGACGGTGCTCGTCGCCATCGCGCTGTGCTCGCTCGTCACGGGAGTCATTCTCTTCGCGATCGGTTCATCCAGACGCAGCCGCTCGCTGCAATTCCTGCCATATCCCGTGATGGGCGGCTTTCTCGCCGGGACCGGCTATCTGCTGATCGCGGGCGCGTTTCGCGTGCTGACGGGCGTCGCACTCGACTGGCACACGCTGCCGCGGCTCGTGCAACTGCACTGGCTCGCATGGGCGCCCGCGCTCTTCGTCGGCGCGCTCGCGACGATCCTCGCGCGCACATGGCGGCACGCGGCCGCATTGCCGATCACGCTCGCCATCGGCATCGCGCTCTTCTATGCGCTGCTGCACGTCGCCGGCATTTCGCCCGATGACGCGCGCAACATGGGCCTCCTGCTTCAGCATGTGCCGATGCACGCGCTGCACATCCCCGAGCTGCACTTGCCGTCGTCGCTCGCGCACGGCGAGGTCGACTGGCGTGCGATCGTCGCGCACCTGCCCGAGACGCTTATCGTCACGTCGGTGTCGGCGATCACGATCATCATGAACTCGACCGCGATGGGCGCGGCCACCGGGCAGGACATCGACCTGAACCGCGAGATGCGCGCTGCGGGCCTCGCGAATATCGCGAGCGGTCTCTTCGGCGGGATGGTCGGCTATCAGTCGTACAACCGCTCGATGCTCAACGCGCGCGCCGGCGCGACGAGCCGCGCGGCAGGTGTGTTCGCCGCGCTCGCGTGCCTCTTCGTGCTGATCGCCTCGCCCGATCTCGTCTCGCTGTTCCCGGTGCCGGTGCTCGTCGGCATGCAGATCTACATGGGGCTGCGGCTCATGATGGACTGGCTCGTCGGCGCGTATCGCAAGCTCACGTGGCACGAATATTTGCTCGTGCCGCTGATTCTCGCGGTGATCGCGTTCTATGGCGTGATCGCGGGCGTCGTCGCGGGCGTGGTCGCGGCATGCGTGACGTTTGCGCTGCTCTACGGACGCGCCGGCTGCGTGCGCATGGAGTTCGACGGCCGCACCCGCACGTCGAACGTCGAACGCAGCATCGAGGAGACACGCTTTCTGATGGATCGCGGCGATGAAATCTGCGGCGTCTGCCTGCAAGGTTTCCTCTTCTTCGGCTCCGCGAACTCGATGCTCCAGCGGGTGCGTGAACGCATTCGCTCGCATGGTCCGCGACCGGTGCGTCACGTCGTGCTCGATTTCGCCTGGACCAACGGCATGGACGCGTCCGTGTCGCTCGCGTTCGTGAAGCTGCGCCAGGCGTGCGCGGCGATCGGCGCGGATCTCGTGCTGACCGCGCTGCCGCGCAACTCGCGCGTGCTGCTCGAGCGCACGGGCGCGCTCGCGCTCGGTATCCGCGAGTTCGACACGCTCGACGCGGGCCTCGAATGGATTGAAGCGCAGCAGCTCGCCGCATCGACGCGCACGCGCGAACCGCGCGTGCCGGCCGGCGATTTTCGGGCGATGCTCGCGCCGCACTTCACGCCGCGCGCGCTGGAAGGGCTGGCTAATCTGCTCGACGTATGCGCTATCGGCGCGGGCGAGGCGCTCTTTCGCCGGGGCGATGCGGGCGATGCGCTCTATATCGTCGAGGAAGGGCGCGTGACCGTGTCGCTTCCGCTCGCGAACGGCCGCTCGGTGCGGCTGCGCTCGTTCGGGCCGGGGACGATCATCGGCGAAATGGCGGTGTATACGAATGCGCCGCGAAGCGCGGATGTCTTCGCCGACGAGCCCGCGCGCCTGCGGCGTCTCACGCTCGCGGCGTTGCGCAAGCTCGAACTCGACGATCCGCTGACCGCGCAGGAATGGCATCGCTTCGTCGTGAAGATGATGGCGTCGCGGCTCGCGGTAGCGGACGAAGCGTTGCGCGCGTCGTCGTGAGCACGTGTCGCTTGCCCGTCTGCGCGATCACCGGTATGGTCGCGTGCAGATGCTCATCATCGAGGCCGACGCCATGATCCACTCGCTTCGCGCGCTGCTCGCGATCACGCTCGCCATCGTCATGAGCGGCGCGCTCGCGCAGTCCGCGCCGCAATCCATCGCGATGCTCGATTGCACGCTCATCGACGACAACGCAGCCTACAACGATGCCGAGATCAATCGCATTCAGACGGAGCGCCTCGCGATGGTGAGCGGCGCCTTGCGCGATGACCTGCGCGAACGCGCGCTCTTTCGCGTCGCCGACAACGCGCAGGCGGGCGATCTGATCGCGTCGCTGAAAAGTGCGCAGGACATGAGCGCGTGCAACGGCTGCGAACTGCGTGTCGCAAAAGAGCTGGGCGCGTCGCGGGTCGGCGTGTGCTGGGTGCAGAAGATCAGCAATCTCATTCTCAACATGAACTTGCGTGTCGAAGATGCCGACAGCGGCGCGATGCGCTTTCAGCGCTCGGTGGACATACGCGGGAACACCGATTTGTCGTGGAAGCGGGGGGCGAAGGCGCTCGTCGATCTGCTTGCAAGCGATCCCTCCGCGACGCGCTGACTCCGCGCGACGCGTCTTTCCCGTCGAATTCGGGAATTTCTCCCGGCCGATGCCGTTGCCACTGCGCCGACGATTGCGCTAAGTTGGACTTGCAGGCACGCGCGACGTGCGATTTCGCCGCGCGCGTGCGTCAAACGAACTCGAACAAGCCAACGAAACCGCTGGAGACGACCATGCAAGTCAGATTCAAGGCGGCGCGCATCGCCTGCGCGTCGGTGTTCGCGCCATCGCTCGCACTCGCCGCGAGCTTCGCGCACGCCGCCGCGCCGACCGCCTACGTGACGACCGAGAGCGCCGGCGTCGGCGTGATCGATCTCGACAATCTCTCGCTCGCGAAGACGTGGGATGTCGGCAAGGACGGCCCGCGCGGCCTTTCGCTGAACAAGGATGGCACGCGTCTCTATGTGGCGAACAAGACGACGGGCGACCTGTCCGAGATCGACACATCGTCGGGCAAGGTCGTGCGGCGCGTGAAGATCGGCAAGAATCCGGAATTCGTGCGCGTGTTCGGCGGCTATGCCTATGTGACGTACGAGCCGGGGGAAAGCGGCGGCCCGCCGAAACCTGGCCAGCCGGAAAAGGATGACGACGACGCCAACTCGCCGCCCGCCGAAATTGCCATCATCGATTTGAAGACGATGAAGGTCACGCATTCGGTCAAGAGCGGCCACGAGACGGAAGGCGTCGAGTTTTCCCCCGATGGCAAGCTGATCCTCGTGACCAACGAAGGCGACGACACGGTGTCGGTGTATCGCGTCGGGACGGGCAAGCCGGTGCGCACGGTGAAGCTCGACAAGGGTTCGCGTCCGCGCGGCATCAAGGCGTCGCCGGACGGCAAGCAATATGTCGTCACGCTCGAGAACGCGAACAAGTTCGTCGTGCTCGATGGCACGAGCCTGAAGACCATGAAGACCGTTGATACGAAGACGGGCCCGTATGGCGTCTCGTTCGATCCGTCGGGCAAGCGGCTGCTGATCGCGGCATCGCGCGACAAGACCTTGCAGGTGTTCGATGGCGCGACCTACGAGCACATGCAGGACGTGCCCGTGGGTCAGCGCTGCTGGCACTTCAGCTTCACCCCCGACGGCTCGAAGCTGCTGCTCGCGTGCGGGCGCTCGAACGCGGTCTATGTGCTCGACGGCGCCGATTACAAGGAGATCAAGCAGATCGGCGATCTGCCGCTCGCGTGGGGCATCGTCACGTATCCGGCGAGCGCGGGGTCGATCGTCGGGCGTTGAACGGAACGTTGTTCTCGTTCGGCAGACGGCCGCCTTGCGCGGCCGTTTCGTTCTGCGCGGTCCGTCGTTGCGCAAGCCAGAACGCTTCGCCGTTTCGATGCCTGATAGCATCGGGGAAAGACGTTCTATGACATCTCGCCCGGGCAGCTGGCGGACAATGCACGGCTTCATCCGCCCGGAGAGGCTGACGCCATGCCGAAAATTTCCGTAGTCGTGCCGACTTACAACGCGCAAAAATACATCGTCGAGACCTTGCACTCGTTGCTGCGTCAGGACGCGGACTTCGAGCTTCTCGTTCTGGACGACGCCAGCACCGACGCGACACTCGATCTCGTGCGCGGTCTGAACGATTCACGAATCCGCGTATTCGCGCTCGAACACAATCAGGGGCGGCCCGCCAACGCGAATCGGGCGTTCAACCTGTGCCGCGGCGAATACATCGCGCGCATCGATCACGACGACATCGCCGAGCCGGACCGGTTGAGAAAGCAGAGTGTGTTTCTCGATGCGCATCCGGATATCACTGTCGTCGGCACGCAAATCCGGCATTTCGACGAAGACCATTTCACGAGCGACTTTCCGCTCGACGACGCGAACATCAAGGCGCGCTTTACGGTCGGTGGAGCGTACCTGGCCAATCCGAGCACCATGTTCCGGCGTGAGTTCGTGCAGCAGCATGGCATCCGCTACGATCCCAACCTCGACATCGTCGACGATCTCGGCTTCTGGTTCGACTGCATGCTTCATGGCGCGCGTTTCGCGAATCTGCCGGAAGCGCTCACGCTGTATCGCGTGCATAGCGGCATGACGTCGCTCAACCTGGATAGCGCGAAGCTGTATGAAGCGAAGATCCGGCTCTACGCGCGCATGCTCCCGGCGTTCTACCCGCGCATGACAGGACACGACGTCGCCAACATAAACAAGCTGTACGCCCATCCGATCGAGATCGAGATGAGCATGGACGATGTGCTTGCATTGCATCGCTCCGTGGGCGTGGCGCTCTCCGAAATCGATCTGCGTTGGGGTGCGGACCCGGCGCAACTCGAAGGCGGGCTTCTCGGCATGCTCGGTCACAGGATGAACCTGCGCAATCAAAAGCATCCGCGCAGCGAGGAAGATCTGCATCGCTGCAACGTCGCGCTTTGGGAGGGCCTCGAGTCGCGCGGCATTCCGTGGAAGTCGTATCAGGAATAGGCCGCGCGCATTCGCGCCGCGTCACTTCCACGCATACCGCATCCCCACCCACACGCCGCGCGGCGCACCCACGCCGAGGAACTGCTCGTTGACGGTGTCGCCGCCGTTGAACGTATGGTTCGGCCCGTTGAAGAAGTTCTCGCCGAGAATCGCGAAGTTCGCATAGCGCTTGTTCAACAGGTTCTTCACCGTCGCATAGACCTGCAGTTGCTTGGTCACGTTGTAGGTCGTGTCGAGGTCGATCAGGAAATAACCCGCGACGCTGCCGTTCACGTCCTGATTGTTCTCGTCGCCCCGCGCGAAGATGCTGCTGCGATACGTAAGATTCGCGCCGATGTTCCAGCGCGAAATCGGGTTGTAGTCGAGGCGCATCTTCACCGTGTTCGCCGGAATGCCCGGAATGCGGTCGCCCGAATGCACGGTGATGTTGCCGTCGTCGGCGCTCGAATTGCTTGCGCTGCTTTCGCTCCACGTCGAGCGATACGTCGCGTTCACATAGCTATAGCTCGCCGCGACGCCCAGCGGCCCCCATTGCGTGCGGCCCGCGAGTTCGAAGCCTTGCCGCCGCGTCTTGCCGACGTTCTGGAAATACCCGAGCGTGCTCGCCGCGCCCTGACTGCTGACGAACTGGATATCGTCGGTAAGCGTCGTGCTGTAGGCCGCCGCGCTCCACGTCGTATGGTTGCCGATGCGCCCGCGCGCGCCGATTTCGAATGTCTTCGAGATCACGGGCTTCAGATCCGGGTCCGCGATGAAGTCGTTGGGCAGCGAGCAGGGCGCGGCCGGGTCCGCGCACGCGAGCTCGATGGCGGTCGGCGAGCGCATGCCTTCGTTATACGTCGCGTACGCCGTGAAGTAAGGCGTCGGATTCCAGTTGAAGCCGATGGCCGGATTGAAGCGCGAGAACGTGTGATTCCCGTCGAGCAGCGGCTGCACGCCGCTTTCATCGCCGATGGTCGCCTTCGCCCAGTTGTAGCGGCCTGCTAGCGTCATCGACCATTGCTCGTTGAAGGAGAACGTGTTTTCGAAGTAGATGCCCAGATTCGCATTGTGCGTCTTCGCGTCCGTGGTCGGCGCGAAAGGACCGGTGCCGATGGTCGCGCGGTTGTCCTCGAAGACGGCCGGCTGCTCGGCTTGATTGAAATGCGAATTCGCGAAGTCGCCCGCCGCGCCGATGATCAGCTGATTGTCATGGCCGAACAGCCTGTTGAGCAGCGTGAGTTGCAGACTCGCGCCGTAGCTGTCCGTCACGATGACCGACTGATCGTTGAAGGCTTGCGTGAGTTCGTCGGCATCGTCGCCGTTCGGATCGAAATCTTCGTTCACGTTGGAACTCACGTTCTTGTTGCGATAGTGGCGGTAATACACGTTGCCGCTCAACTGCACGTTCGGCGTGATGTAGTGCTCCGCGTTGATCGTCAGATAGCCGACCTGGTTCTCGTTCGTATCGGGGAACGTGTAGGCCTGACGGAAGTTGTCCATGAACGAGCGCGGGATCGTCTGCGAGCCGTTCAGCGTGTTGTCCGCGCCGCCCATCGATACGGAGATCGTCGTATCGGCATCGGTATAGCGGATCTTGCCGAACGCCTGTCGCAACTTGCTCGCGTTGTGATCGGCCCAGCCGTTGTCGTTCGTGATGTTGGCGGTGAAGTAGTAATCCAGATGATCGCCGATCAAGCCGCCTTGCTCGATTTGCGCATACTTGCGCCCGAACGAGCCGAAGCCGACATCCACATTGCCGCCGGGATTGCTGCGGCCGTTCTTGGTGGTTACGGCGACCGCGCCGCCGAGCGTGTTCAGGCCGAAGGTCGGGTTCGAGCCGGGGATGATCTGCATCGTCTGGATCGCGGCCTGCGGAATCAGGTCCCAGTTGACGACATCGCCGAAGGGCTCGTTGATGCGCACGCCGTCCATGAACACCGACAGCCCTTGCGGCGTGCCGAGCAGCGGCGAAGCGGTAAAGCCGCGATAGTTGATGTCGGTCTGCCACGGATTGCCCTGGGCATCGTTGGTATCGACGCTGACGACGTTCTTTTCCAGGTAGTTGGCGATCGTGGGCGTATGCTGCGCCTCGATCTCCGAGCCCTTGATGGTCTGCACGTTCGCGGGCACCTTTTCGAGCGGTGTGCCGACGCCGACGAGCGGCGTGGTGCCGACCACGACGATCGTGGGCAACTCCGTGTCCGGCGGCGTTTGCGCCTGCGCTGCCGAGGCAGCGGGCGGCGCTTCGGCCGCATTGGTCGATGGAGGCGTTTGCGCCCACGCAGCCACGGTGATGCTCGCGAACGCGCCGCCGAAGATGAGCCGCAGCCCTGCTCGGGGTTTGAACGGATGCGCGGGCGCGGGCAGGCGCGGCATGCTCCTCATCGGTCGTCTCCTCTTATCGTTCGATCCACGCGTCGGGATTGTTCTCTCAATGAAAGCGTCGCATAAGAATGAACGGATGGACCGGGAGGTTTTCCCGATCGCGCAGGGAAGCGTTCCCAAATGCGTTCCCGCTACCGCACCGCGCGATGACGCCGTGCGTAGAATGCATTCCGTGATGCCATCCGAATCCTTGCCCTCTCTCGCGAAAGACGCCGACCGTCGCGCGCCGCGCTCGCCGGCATGGCGCGATCTGGCCTGCGTGATCGCGATCACGCTCGTCGCCGCCGCGCTCTTCGCACGCTTTGACTTCAGCGAGTACGCGTTTCGCCTGACGCGCAGCGCCGAGCGCTTCCAGCTCGACGAATTGCCGCCGACGCTCGTCGTGCTCGCGATCGGCTTCGCGTGGTTCGCGTGGCGCCGCTATCGCGAGGCGCAGTCGGAAGTGCGCCGGCGACGCGTGCTGGAAGAAGAGGCCGAGCATCTGCTCGCGGAGAACCGGCGGCTCGCGAGTCAGGCGATCGCGGCACAGGAAACCGAGCGTCGCCATCTCGCGCGCGAATTGCACGACGAGCTCGGCCAGTATCTCAACGCCATGTCGCTCGATGCCGGGCGTATCCGCGACCTGTCGGCGGGGCGCGAGGCGGAGGTGCATCGGCTGTCGCTGTCGCTGATGCACAGCGCGACGCACGTGTATCGCGAGATCGGCGGGATGATTCGCAGGCTGCGTCCCATCGGGCTCGATGAATTCGGTTTGCCGACCGCGCTCGAACATTGCGTCGATGGCTGGCGCGAGCGCTTGCCCGATGCGACATTTACGCTCGCCGTCGAAGGCGACTTCGACAATCTGAGCGATGCGCTCAACATCACGCTGTACCGGCTCGTGCAGGAAGGGCTTACGAACGTGTCGAAGTTCGCGCGGCGCTCACGCGTGGAGATTTATCTGGCGCGCGCGCCGCAGGAAATCGTCGTGACGATGGCCGACGACGGGCCGGGCGTTGATCTCGCGAAGCCGCGCAACGGGCTCGGTCTGATCGGCATGCGCGAGCGTGTCGAAGCGCTCGGCGGGACGCTTCAGATCGCGAGCGAGCCGGGCGGCGGCTTCCTTTTTTGCGCGCGCGTGCCGGCTCAGGCAGGACTGCCGTTGCCGACTTCGGGGCCGAACGACGCAGCGGCGGACGAAGCGAAATCGGCGAAGTGAAGGCCCAGGCGATTCGCGATCTGCGCAAGTTGCACGCCGTTGTCCGCGCCGAACTTTTGGCGGATCACCGATTGATGATTCGCGACCGTCTTCTGACTCAGGCCCAGCTTCTCCGCGATGCTCGGCAGCGTATAACCCTGCACGAGCAGACGCAGCACTTCGAACTCGCGCGCGGATAACTGCCGTCCCGGGGGGCCTTCCTGAATCGTCGCGCGCAAGGCCAGCGCCTGCGAAATATCCGGACTCAGATAGCACGCGCGGCGCGCGACGGATCGCACCGCTTCGACGAGCACGTCAGGGGCGCTCGCCTTCGTGACATAGCCGCGCGCTCCGGCATCGAGCGCGCGCCGCACGAAGATCGCTTCCTCATGCACGCTGAAGATCAGCACATGCGCATGCGGCTCGCGCGCCAGCATGCGCCGCATCGCCTCGATGCCGCTCGCGCCGGGCAGCGCGAGATCCATCACCACGACATCCGGCTGCAACGCGCAAAACTTCTGGTAAGCCTCGGCCGCATCCGCCGCTTCGCCCGCGACGCTCACGTCGGGACTCAGTTCGAGCAGACGCTTGTAGCCTTCACGCACGACGGCGTGATCGTCCACGAGCAGCACGGAGATGTCGGCAATCATGGCTTGTCTTCTCCTTCTTCTGAACCATTATCGCGAGCAAGCGCCGCGATGCGTTTCGAGTTCGCATCGTTGCGAAAGACGATGGGTTGCTCCTGCGGTTCCTGCCTCGCCGATGCCGCGCGCACCACTTCGATCACGCGCTCGTGATGCGGGGACTTGTCGCACACCGGGTCCGCATTCGCGGGGTCCTGCGTCAACAGATACGCCTGACAGCGGCAGCCACCCATGTCGATGGCTTTCTCGTCGCAACTGCGGCACGGCTCCTTCATCCAGCCGAAGCCGCGAAAGCGATTGAACGCATCGCTCTCGTACCAGATGTCCTTGAGCGGCATCTCGGTGACGTTCGGAAACGTGAGGCCCGGCAGCGAGCGCGCGGTGTGGCACGGCAGCGCGGCGCCATCGGGCGCGATGCCGAGAAACACCGAGCCCCAGCCGTTCATGCAGCGCTTGGGCCGGCGTTCGTAGTAATCGGGCACGACGAAAAAGATCTTGCACCTGTCGCCGATCTCCTTGCGATAGCGCTCGACCACGGCCTCCGCTTCGTCGAGTTGCTCTTTCGTCGGCATGAGCTGCGCGCGGTTCGCATGCGCCCAGCCGTAGTACTGCGTGTTCGCGAGCTCGAGATATTCGGCGCCCATCGCGAGCGCCATGTCGATGATGCGTCCGATATGCGGCAGGTTATAACGATGCAGCACGCAGTTGAGCACCATCGGAAAGCCATACGCCTTGATGAGCGTCGCGACGCGCTTCTTGTAGTCGAAGGTCTTCGTGCTGGAGAGAAAGTCGTTGAGTTCCTGCGATGAATCCTGAAACGAAAGCTGGATGTGATCGAGCCCGGCTTCCTGCAGCGCGCTGATGCGCTTCTCCGTCAGGCCAATGCCCGACGTGATGAGATTCGTATAGAAACCCAGCTTGCGTGCTTCACCGACGAGCGTTTCGAGATCGTCGCGCAAGAGCGGCTCGCCGCCGGAGAAGCCGAGTTGCGCCGCGCCCAACGCGCGCGCCTGACGCAATACGTCGATCCATTGAGCGGTATCGAGCTCGCGCGTATGGTCGGCGTAATTCACGGGGTTGTAGCAGAACACGCAATGCAGCGGACAGCGATACGTCAGCTCCGCGAGCAGCCACAGCGGCGGCGCAATCGGCGCGCCTTCGTGCTCGGGTTTCGCGATCGGTTCGGACAAGTCGGTCATGACGCTACTCCAGCCAGCCGCGCGCACGCGCCCCGGCGATGAACGCGCGCACGTCGTCGCCGAGGCCGGACGCGTTGAACGCCTGTTCCAGATCCGCGACGAGCGCGGGGATATCGCGCGTGCCGTCGCAACGCAGAAGAATCTGCGCGGCGCTTTGATTGAGCTTCACCATGCCTTCGGGATAAAGCAGCACATGCGCATCCTGCGCCGGCTCCCATTGCAGTCGAAAGAGGCGTTTTAGCTTCGGATGCAACGAATCGTCGGGCGCTTCGACGGCTTCTTGCTTGCGTTGCGTCGGATTGATGTCGCTCATTGCGGGAAAGCCTTTTCGATCGAATCGAGCATGGTCCAGAGAATGTCGAGCTTGAATTGCAGGATATCGAGCGCGCGTTGCTGCGCCTGACGCGTCGTGAAATGCGCGAGCGTCACTTCGAGACCGTGCTCGACGTCGCGCTGGGCAAGCGACACGCGCGAGCGGAAATACAAAAGCCCTTCCGGCTCGATCCACTTGTAATGCTCGGGCCACGTCGCGAGACGATCCTTGTGAATCTGCGGCGCGAACATCTCGGTGAGCGACGAGCACACCGATTCCTGCCACGGCGCGCGCCGCGCGAAGTTCACGTACGCATCGACGGCGAAGCGCACGCCCGGCGTCACGAGCTTCAGCGACCATAGATCGTCGCGGGACAGGCCCACTGCGTCGCCGAGACGCGCCCATGCCTCGATGCCGCCCGGCTGATCGCCGTAGCCGTCGTGATCGAGAATGCGCAACACCCAGCGTCGGCGCGTTTCGCGATCGGGACAATTCGACATCACCGCCGCATCCTTCAGCGGAATGTTGATCTGGTAGTAGAAGCGGTTCGCGACCCAGCCGCGAATCTGTTCCTTCGAAGAGCCGCCGCTATTCATCGTCACGTTGAATGGATGATGAATGTGATACGCCGTGCCCTTCGCGCGCAACTGCGCTTCGAATTCCTCGCGCGTCCACGCGGGCCCGTCGTCCTTCACCGCGGTGAAGATCGGGCCTGTGGTCGGGTTGAGCATCGGATCGAACATCGGGCGGT
Organism: Caballeronia sp. INML3B; assembly: GCF_023631305.1. Taxonomy (NCBI): domain Bacteria; kingdom Pseudomonadati; phylum Pseudomonadota; class Betaproteobacteria; order Burkholderiales; family Burkholderiaceae; genus Caballeronia; species Caballeronia sp. INML3B. Next base: position 10,835 of record NZ_JALQDI010000046.1, on the reverse strand, counting down.
CTCCAGTATCCAGTGCGAGTGTCATAGCTCGAAGCTCATGCCGTCGTGCGCGACTTCGATGCCGTGCTCCGACAGAATGCGTCGTTCGGGTCCATCCTCGACGAGGATAGGGTTCGTGTTGTTGATGTGGATCAGCACCTTGCGGACGTCCGCGCGATCGATCGAATCCAGCACTTCGATCATGCCGCCCGCGCCGCTCTGCGCGAGATGGCCCATGTCCCTGCCGGTCTTCTTCGTGAGCTTCAGCGCGATCATTTCGTCGTCGGTCCACACGGTGCCGTCGACGAGCAGCAGGTCCGCTTCGCGCATCGCATCGAGCACGTGCGGTTCCAGTGCGCCGAGACCCGGTGCATAGAACGCGCGCCTGCCTGTGGCCGTATTCGTGAACATGAGGCCGATGTTATCGCCCGTTTCCGGCGCATCGCGATGCGGCGAATAAGGCGGCGCCTTGCTCGACAAAGGCAACGCGTCGATGGCGACGCGCGGCAGTTCGGGTACGGAGAACGATGCGCCATCGAGCGCGATGCGCCTGTGCTCCACACCGCAGTAATGCGACAGAATCGACGTGACCGGAAAGCCCGTCGAGAGGTCTTGCCACACGGCGTCGGTCGTATAAAGCGGCAAGGGCGCGCCGCGCTCGCGCAGCATCAGCAGGCCCGTGACGTGATCGATCTGCGCATCCATCGTGACGACGGCCGCGATGCCGGTATCGCGCACACGGCGCGCGGGCTGCAGTTCGGGATTCGCCGCGATCTGCGCCAGGATATCCGGCGATGCGTTGACGAGCAGCCAGTCCTCGCCGTTATCGGTGACGGCAATGGACGACTGCGTGCGCGCGCGCGCCGCGATCGTCCCGCGCCGCACGCCGTCGCAATTGCGGCAGTTGCAGTTCCATTGCGGAAAGCCGCCGCCCGCCGATGAACCGAGCACGCGTATTTTCAAGGCAACATCCTCCGCAAGAGACCGTCGCGGTCGATCAGTTGATGCTTCATCGCGCCGAGAAAATGCAGGATGACCAGCGCGGCCATGATCCACGCGAGATATCCGTGGATGCCGAAAAAAATCTCCCGAAGGTGCTTGTCGTCCCAGCCCCATTGCGGCAGCGCAATGCCCCAGAGCTTCGTGCCGAACTTGTTGAACGACGAGCCGAGATATCCGGTGAGCGGCATCGCCACCATGCCTGCATATAAAAGAGCCTGCGTAATGCTCGCGGCGGCGCGTTGCCACGTTCGCATCGGCGGCAGAGGCGGCCGGCCATAAGCCAGGCGTACCAGGATGCGGATCAGCACCAGCAGGAAAGCGGTGATTCCAAGCGACTTGTGGAAGTTTATGAGGTCCGACTTGAACGGCAGCCCGCGCGGCAGACCGACCATATAGAAGCCGATGCACAGCATCGCGATGATCGCAATCGCCATGAGCCAGTGCAATGCGATCATCGGGCGCGCGTAACGCTCGCCAGCGGCATCGATGCTGCCGTCGCGCGAGGTCGCGGTTGTCCGCGCGGTGCTCATGCCCTGCCTCCCGTGAAAATGGTTTTCGTTCCGACGATTCAATCTGCATTTTTCTCGCCTGTCTAAGAATTGGCGATCAGCAATTCCCCCCGTCCATCCACGGCGAGGTCGCCGGCGTAGCGTCGCGGCAACACATCGCCGGCCAATGCCGCGAATGACGCAAGCCCGCGTGTGCGCTCGCGCGCGAGCATCCGCGTGAAGAGCAGCCAGAACACGTCGAAGCCGCGCCCGCCCTCGGTGAAAGTCGGCGGAATGCGAGATGGCGCATGTGTCAGTAACACCGTGCCGCGCCGCATGCCGTATCCCAAGTGTGCGCCCACTTCCCCTCCGACGCAGACCGATCCCGCGATCAGCCGCGACGCCGCGAAATCGCCTGCATCGCCCGCGACGAGCACCGTCCCGCGCCGCATGCGGTCCGCGAGGCGCGCGCCCGCGTTGCCGTGAATCGCGAGTGTGCCGCCCGCCATGCCTTCCATGTCGCCGGGCAGCGCGCCCGCCGCGAAATCGCCCGCGTCGCCGTGAATCGACAGACGGCCGCCTTGCATCTCGCACGCGGCGAAAGCACCTGCATCGCCCTCAATGTGCAACTCGCCGCCGGACATCTTCAAGCCCGCGTAATCGCCTGCGTTGCCCTGCACCGTGAGCGTGCCTTCGGTCATGTTCGCGCCGATGCGATCGAGCCAGCACGCGTCGCCTTCGATCGTGAGCGAGGGCTTGTCATCCTGCGTCAGCGCGATATCGAAGAGATCGCCGAGCGCGCACGTTTCGCCGGCGCCTTGCAGGACGACGCGAGGCAAGTCGGCCCGCGAAGCAGCCGCAAGTTCGACAGGCAGTAATTTCGACCCGTCGACGCGAAAGCCCGGCGCATTTTTTACGCGCAACGTGATCGCGTTCATGCGCGGCTCCCGTCGATATCTTTAGACAGCTCGTGCAGCTTGAAGTGATAGGGCCCGAGCTTGCCGCCGTAATTGCCTGCGGAAATGCGCAGGACGCCGCCCGCGCGGCCGATGTTCGTTGCGGCCGCGATGCCGGCTGTCATCGCGGCGCCGACATCGGCGTCGGTGAGGCCGTCGATCACGATTTCGAGCACGCACGCGACGTCCGGCGTCAGCTCGCTTTTCTTCGACAAACCGACGAGCGTCGGACAGAACGCATCATTGGTCGATGCGGCCGCGCCCGCGTATTTCGAGCCGATCTTGGAGCCCGAGCGCACGACGCCGCCCGGAAACGGGGTGATGACGTTCGGCAACCGATGCATCGCGGCGACGGCGGACTCCGCAGCTTGCAAGGCGCTGTCGATATCGCGCGCAAGAAACAGCAGGTTGCCGCCGCCGACCGCCTTCACGGTCGCGGTAAATTCCTCGCAGACGAACTCGCCGTCCATCACCGGCACGCGCCAGTAACGCGTGCCGTCGAGGACTTTCGAGATCTGATGGCCGTCGCCGAAAAAGCGCAGGCCAGCGCCGAGCGGCGCATTGTCGGAGAGCGGTGCGCGCGTGTTGGCGGGATCGATGCCGCCATAGACCGCCGTCGTCGGGCATGTCAGCACGCATTGGCCGACACGCCGCGCGATCTGCTTGGCCAATTCCTTCGACGATATCGCGAAGATCAGGACCGAGATGCCCGGCCTGCCATCGGGCGTTTCATCGCCCGTGAGATCGCGTTCGATGCCCGCCTCGCAGCCGCAATCGATGACGGACGTAGCGAACCCCGTCAGCGAATTGGCCGCATGGCGCGCCCACGTCGGCGTATGCGCGGTGATGACGAGGCGGGTCGCCTTCATCGGGAAGGCTTCGGCAAAGGTGTCGTCGATCTGCGTATCGTTGATGCGCATGCGTCAACTCCCGCTCGCCGCGAAGCACGCGACGGGCAAGAGCCGCCCGCCGTTGCAGCATGCGCAGATTTCGTCGTCGCCGATCGCGATATTTTCGAAGCGTGTCGCGAGATTCTTCTGCGCGAAATCTCGCACGCGCTTTTCGATCGCGCGGTCGTAGTCCGGGCTCACGTAATGAATGCCGCCGGTCGGCGTCGCGAGCAGCGTGCCGTCGCGCGCGATCAGTTCGCCATCCTTGAACACATAAGCGGGCGATGTGAACATGCGCTCGCGATCGGCGTCGTCGCGATATACGGCGATATCCGCCGCCGCGCCTGCGCCGAGATGACCGCGATCTTTCAAACCGAGCAGTTTCGCGGGACCGGCGCGCGTAATGATCGCGATCTCGTAGAGCGAGAATTCGCGCGTGATTTCGGCGAGCGCGGTCGTGGTCTTCGCATCGGCGTGCAGCGTGTCGAGTTGCGCGTCGCGAAAGGACTTGTCCATCAGCAAGCGGATCAGATGCGGATAGCTTGTGAAGGGCGCGCCGTTCGGATGATCGGTGGTCATCGATACGCGCCACGGATCGTCGACGAGCAGAAAGATTTCCAGCCCGATGATCCATTGCAGCGCGTTCACAAAGCTCTCTTCGCGATACTTGAACGGCACGACGCCGCAGCCCGCATCGCATTCGATATCGCCGAGGACCCATTTTCGCGGCCGGGCCATCGGTGCGTTCTTGAACTGCATCATCGTGTCGCCTGATGCCGTGACCGTCTGACCGAAGATGATCTGGCCGACATCGATCGTCACATTGGGCCGCGCGTTCACCGCTTCGGCGATCGCCCGCGCGCCCGACGAGAACTTGCGCGGGCCTTCGGTGCCATAGCTATGGAACTGGATATGCGTCAGATGAATGGGCAGGCCTTCGGCGGTATCCATCGTTCGGATCGTCGATTCGATATTGCCCGGCACGCCGAGATTGCTTGCATGCACATGCAGCGGATGCGGCACGCGCAGATCGGTCAGCGCGCGTGTGAGCGTCTTCAATACATCGCGCGGCGTGATGCCGTAGTGCACGTGTTTTTCATCGACATCGAGCGAACGCTGATTGAATTTGAACGCCGAAATGCCGCCGGGATTCACGACCTTCACGCCGAGCGCCTTGCTCGAATTGATCGTCCAGCCGACGTAATCGCGCAGGCGCTCGAAATCTTCGTTGGCGGCGAGCATCTGAAGGAAGAGCTCGTCATTGCCCATCATCACGTAGGCGCCGTGATCGATGATCGGCGTGTCGCCCATTTCCAGATGCGCATGCCGCGCGTTCGAGGCGATCATCGCCGGTTCGAACGCGGCCGTATAGCCCATTTCCGCATAGCGATAACCTGCGGCGAGCGTGCCCGGCGCGCACACACCGCATGAAGGCAGGCGCATGTAGCGGCCTTCGTTCGGGCGATCGGGCACGGCGCGCGGATCGTCGCGATGATCTTCCGGCAGCAACAGGCGCGACAGATTAGTCTTGCCGCCGCCGATATGCGAATGCAGGTCGATGCCGCCCGCCATCACGATCATGCCGTTGGCATCGAAATCACGTTCGATGCTTTCTGCTTGCGCATGATCGACGATGCGTCCGTCGCGGATATAGATGTCGCGCTTCTCGCCATTCACGCCGTTCGCCGGATCGTAGAGCGTGCCGCCCTTGAGACGCGCGAGGCTCATGATGGCCTCCGTGCCTGCGCGAGTTGCGAAGCGATCGAAGCGACCGTCGGCAAGACGACACTGCGCGCGGCGGCGAGCGGCGCGACCACGGACGTATCGACGCGAAACAGATGTCCGCCGCTGTCGATGCCGGGCGTCGCGACCGGAATGAACACGGTCGGGCCTTTGCGCGCGGGCGTTTGCGTCGATGGATGGCCGAGGATGATCGCGGGCACGTCGTCGGCGAGGGAGGCGGGCAGCGGCTCGGGCGCGAAGCTCGAGACCCAGAGCAGCGCATCGATTTCACCGCGGCGCAGGAGCGTTTCAGTGCGATAGCGATGCGTATCGTGATCCAGCGGCATGCCGTATGCGACGCGCGTGCGCAGCGGAAAGCCCGAGAGCCATGTGATCGCCTGATTGACGGAGGCGGCGCCGTCGTCGCCGGTCAGCGCGAGCGCGCCGGCGCGCGCGGTGCGGTTGATTGCTTTCACGATGCGTTGCAGCGCTTCGATTGCAAGCGCCGCATGAGGGCCGGCGAATGCCGATGGCTCGTAGACGAAGGCCGTATAGTGCGCCGTCTTGATGCGCTCGGTCAGCGCGACGAGATCGGGTGTCGGAATCGGGCGGCCGCCTTCGACATGCGCGGACCACAGCGCGAGCGTATCGAAGGGATCGGTGTCGCGCAGAATCGCTTCGGCGCGTGCATGCGCTGCTTCATCGATGTCGCATCCGACGAATACGATGTTCACGTCGCGTCCTTCGCCGATGGCGCGTTCGTAGAAGCGCGGATAGCGTTGCGAGGGCCTGCATGCGAACACGATGACGAGATCGGCGCGTGAGCGCACTTCCGATAGCGTCGTGAAGAAGGAACCGCGGTCTTGCAGGGCGCGGTTGCTATCCGCGAGCGTATCGCCGTGCAGATGATCGAGGATCGCGCCGCACTGCGCGCAGAGTTCATAGAGCGCGCGTGCGCCGGCCACGTCGGTCGCGAGTCCGCCGAAGAGCGGCCGACGTGCGCTCGATAGGATCGCCGCGGCCTGCGAGAGCGCCGACGCGAGATCGGTGGGTTGCCCGTCGATCGCGGGGTGGCGGTTTGCGTCCTGCGGACCGAAGTGGGCAAGCGACGCCTCGAGCCTGGTGCAGGCGGTGTGCGGCGCTGCGAGCCGCTGGTCGCCGGTTGGTGCGAGCGTGATGTCGTCGCATAGCAATGGGCAGAATGGACAGGTCCAAAGGTTTGCGCCTGCGGCCTGGGCGTTCGATGTTGTGGGGGAATCGGGCATGGTCGTGCTTTGGAGCAAGGTTTATGCCGGTTTTCTTTTTGCTTTTTGCGGTTTTTTTCGCTGGATCCCGTATTCTTTTTGGTTTATTAGCGTTGCCCCTATGCGGGGCGGCAGTCACTTTCTTTGCTGCTGCAAAGAAAGTAACCAAAGAAAGCAGCTCGAGACGCCCGCGGTCACACGCAGATTGGCCACGCGTGCCAGGCGATCGTGGGCTGCCTAAGTGTCGCCCTCATAGGACTAACCCGGCTTGGATCGCGCACGGTCTGTCGCCTCGCACCGCTTGACTCACTGGCTCAGCGCCAAATGGCTCCGGCCCGCTTCGCGGCCGATGGGTCAATCGGGTCTGCTCGTGCTTCCTTACTAGCGCCTCGATCTCACTGCATTGGTTATCCGTTGGTTTCCCTTGTTGACCCGGCGGCAGCGCGTAGCGCTGTGCCGGAGCTATTTGGTGCTGAACCAGCTTCTTTTGAGTACTAGCTAGTCAGACCGTGCGCGATCCAAGCCCGGCGGGTCCTTTGAGGGCGACACTTAGGCAGCCCACGGTCACATGGCAAGCATGGCTAAACTGCGTGTGACCGCGGGCGTCTCGAGCTGCTTTCTTTGGTTACTTTCTTTGCAGCAGCAAAGAAAGTGACTGCCGCCCCGCATAGGGGCAGTGCTAATAGACCAACACGAATACGGGATCCAGCGAAAGCAAAAAAACAAGAGAAACAAAAACCTGCTCCGCAATGCAACACACTGTCACCCATGCACCACGTGATGCAACAGCTTCTTGCCAAAGGATTACAGCCCCACCAAAGCCGCCAAGCCCTTGGCATAGATATTGAGTTCATCGCCCGAAAGCCCTGCGATGCACATCGCACCGCGCCACGGTGCCATCGTGAATCGCGGAAGCGACGAGCCACGCATGGGCGCCGCTGCCAGAAGCAAGAGCGAGGTCATCGACGTGACGGATGCCGCCCGCGCCGATCACTTCCCGCGCGCCGGCGAGCGCACGCACGGAAGCGAAAGTGTCGAGATCAGGCCCGGCATGCGCGCCAACGTGATCGAGCGTCATCACGATCACCCGCGACGGCCAGAAAGCACTTTCGGCATGCACGGAACCGAGCGCGCGCCCGCCGCGATAGTCGAGCGAGAGGATCGGCTCCAGGCCGCACGCCGAGGCCTCAGCGATCGCGCCGATGTCGAGCAGCGTCTCGGTGCCGAACACGGGCACGATCGCGGCGGGCGTCGAAGACCGCGTCAGCCCCGCGATGCGTTCGACGAGCGCACGCATCGGCGCGAATGCGGTGAAGCCCGCATCGAGCCAGATGCGCACGCCGTCGCCGAGGGCGTCGCATATGGCGGCGAGCGCACGGTCGTGCGCGCCGCGCTGCAGGATCGCGCCCAGATCGGCGACGTACACGGTGCGCGCGTCGGTGGCGGCGACGAGCGCCCGGGCGATCGCGACAGGATCGCTCGTGGCGCACAACGAGGACTGGATCGGCCGGTAACGCGAACGCTCGCCGCGCACCGCGCGTACCGCGTGGCCGTCGAGCAGATCGAGAACGGGTATCACCTGCATGGATGGCTTTCCTTTGACCAAGATCTTTGTATTCGAGTATCTCACCGGCGGCGGCATCGATCCGGACGCGGCAGGCGCAGGCAGCCTCGCCGACCTCTCCGCGCTGATCGTCGAGGGCCGCGTGATGCGCGACGCCATCGCCGCCGATCTGCGTGCACTTCCGGGCATCGAGGTGACCGTCGCCAGCTCGCGCTTCGAGCAGATCGACGACGCGCAAGGTTACGTGCGCGCCCAGCCCGGCGAGCCGGTCATTCGCTTCGTCGCCCGCGTGGCGCGCGAGCACGACTATGCCTGCATCGTCGCGCCCGAGTGCGACGGGCTGCTGCTCAAACTCTACGACGCCGTCGGCCAGGCGCGCTGGCTCGGCTGCGCGAAGGAAGCGATCCGCGCGGCATCGAGCAAGAGCGCAACCGCCGCGTGCCTCGCCGCGCGCAGCATCCACGCGACGCCCGCGCTCGAACCGGAGAACGCAGCCGCCGCAATCGGGCGACGCTGGGTCGTCAAACCCGACGACGGCGCGGGCGGCCTCGACACCTACGTCTATGACGATCTCGCCGCCGCGCGCGCCGAATACGAAGCGCGCGCGGAAGCGGGGCGCAATCCCGTATTGCAGGAATGGGTCGACGGCGAGCCGCTGAGCCTTTCGCTGATTTGCCGCGAACGGCTGTCGCGGCTCGTGAGCATCAATCGTCAGCGCATCGGTTTGTCGGATGCGGCGGGATCGGGACGCCGCGCGCGCATCGTGCAGTTCGATGGCGTCGATGTCGATCGCATCGACCGGCATGGTCCGCAAGGGCGCGCGCTCGAGCGGCTCGCGCTGCGGGTCGCCGAAGCGCTTCCGGGTTTGCGCGGTTTCGCAGGCATCGACGTCGTCTGGCATCCGGAGCGCGGGCCGGTCGTGATTGAAGTGAATCCGCGTCTCACGGTCGCGTATGCGGAATTGAGCCGGCGCGGCGGCAGGAATCTCGCGGCGGAACTGCTCGCGGCGCATCGCGTGCCCGGTTTCGATGGCGATGCCGGATTGCTGCGCGCGTGCGGCGGAGCGGCGTCATGACGGCGTCGACATCAGCGGATGCGCCGGTGTTCGGCTGGGACGTGGGCGGCGCGCACGTCAAGGTGTCGATGGCGACGCGCGCGGGCGTGCTCGCCGATGTCGCGCAATGGGCATGTCCGCTCTGGCAGGGCATCGCGCATCTGGAACGCGTGATCGACGCCATGTTCGAGCGCTGGCCCGCCGCCGCCGATGCCGCCGCGCGTCACGCCGTCACGATGACGGGCGAAATGGTCGATCTCTTCGCCGACCGCGCCGAAGGCGTGCGCACATTGACGCGCACGCTCGCGCAGCGGCTCGGGCCGCGCACGATGTTTTTCGCCGGCGACGCCGGCTGGCTCGCGCGTTCGGCATGCGCCGACGGCTGGCGCAAGGTCGCATCGGCGAACTGGCTCGCGACCGCGCGATGGGTCGCGACGTGCATCCCGGATGCGGTGCTGATCGATATCGGCAGCACGACGACGGACATCATCCCGATCGTCGGCGGCCGTGTCTTGGCGCGCGGCGCGAACGACGCCGAGCGGCTCGTCAGCGGCGAGCTGGTTTATCAGGGCATCGTGCGTACGCCGTTGTGCGGGGTCGCGCATCGCATCGCGTTTCGCGGCGAAACGACCGGCGTGATGAACGAATGGTTCGCGACGACCGCGGATGTCTATCGTCTGACGGGCGAGTTGTGGCCCGAGCACGACCAGCATCCGAGCGCCGACAACGGACCGAAGACGGAAGCCGCGAGCCGCGCGCGTATCGCGCGGATGATCGGCCGCGACGCCGCCGATGCGAGCGATTCCGAATGGCGGCGTTTCGCGCAGAACTGGCGGCACGAACAGTTGCGCGCGCTCGAAACGAATCTCGCGCGCGTGATCGCGCGGGATGCGGCGCTGGCCGCTGCACCGATCGTCGGCGCGGGCTGCGGGCGCTTTCTGGCGGCGGCGCTGGCGCGGCAGGAGGCGCGCAGTTATATCGATTTCGCGCGGCTCGCGGGCGTCGCGGACGACGACGCGACGCGTGCCGAATGGGTATCGACGTGCGCGCCGAGCGTGGCGGTCGCGCTTTTGGCGTCGATGGCGGCGAAGGGCGCGGCAGGCAACGAAGCCCGTTCCCACGCCGATGCGGCGCCGCGCGCGGCGTAAGAGCGTGCGGAATATAGCGGAGTAAGGATGGGGTATCGGAGCGGGTGCGTGGCCCGGCGGCATCATCGAACGAGGACAGGAATATGTGGGTGGTGAAGATCGGGGGTAGCCTGAGCCACGATCCGGCGCTGCGCGAGTGGCTGACGCGGCTCTGGGAAGTGGGCGGCGGGCGTGTCGTGATCGTGCCGGGCGGCGGCGATTTTGCGGACGCGGTGCGGCAGTATCAGCACGAATGGCATTTCGACGATCTCGCGGCTCACAACATGTGCCTGCTCGCGATGGCGCAATACGCGATTCTGATGCAGGGCGTGGTGCCGGAGCTCGTGCTCGCGTCGAACGAGCATCGGATTCGCGGGGCATTGCGCGATGGGCGCGTCGCGGTGTGGGTGCCGACGGATCTGATGCGGGCGACGCCCGATTCGATGACGAACTGGGATACCACTTCCGATAGCCTTGCCGCGTGGCTTTCTTCCTTGCTCAATGCGGAGCGGTTGATGATCGTGAAGTCTTGCGATGTCGATGCAAGTGCCCCGTTGGAGGCGCTGGCCGCGCGAGGCATTTTGGACCGGCGGTTTCCCGCTTATGTGCGGGATGCCAATTATATTGTTGAGATTTTTAGTAAAGGAGATGCTGATGTTATGCGGGATCGGTTGTTGAATGTTGCGGTTTGAGGTTGCGGTTTTTTCGCTGGATCCCATTTTGTTATTGGTCTATTAGCGTTGCCCCTATGCGGGGCGGCAGTCACTTTCTTTGCTGCTGCAAAGAAAGTAACCAAAGAAAGCAGCTCG
>NZ_JALQDI010000045.1:0-15850 GCF_023631305.1 Caballeronia sp. INML3B | reverse complement strand
GTTGGGCCTATGAGGGCGACACTTAGGCAGCCCACGATCACATGGCACGCGTGGCCAAACTGCGTGTGACCGCGGGCCTAACAAGCTGCTTTCTTTGGTTACTTTCTTTGCAGCAGCAAAGAAAGTGACTGCCGCCCCGCACAGGGGCAGTGCTAATAGACCAAAAAGAAAACGGGATCCGGCGAAAGCCGTTCTTTGTAGCAGCAAAGAAAGTGACTGCCGCCCCGCACAGGGGCAGTGCTAATAAATCAATGCCAATACGCGATCCGGCGAAAGCCTGAACCTCCCGACTAAAGCCCAATGCCACCCCCCCCATGCAATGCCCGAACCCACTTCTCCACCCGCTTGGGATCAAGCCTCCCCCGCCGCCCGCCAAGCTCATCACACAACGCCCCCCGAAACCCTGCGATATCCGGCGAAAGCAAAAGAATCCTCTCGAGATCGCCCCAGCCCAGCGACCCGGCGACTGCAATCATCGTCCCGCGAGCCCGCGCATCGGCGATACACGAAGCAAGCACCCCCGCATCGACGCAATCGAACAACGTGCGCCCGTTCTTGCTCGCCGTGTCGAACACGATGCCGACAAACCCTAGTTGCGCCGCAAGCATAGCCAGCTCGCGATCGACGCCATCGTCAGAAAGAAACACCGGCACCACCGCCGCCGGCAAGCTCGCCAGATGCCGCAGGCACGCCGAAGCTCCCGCGCCCGGCGTCACGCCGACCTTCACATAATCGACACCCGTCGCCGCGACGTCGAGCACGCGCGCGGTCATCTCGCCGAGCGCATCATTGGGCAAGTCGCCGATGGTCGCGCTGATCGGCCGCACCGCATAGCGCGCACGCAATACCTTCACGATATGCGCAATATCGCCGATCGCGACCCCGCCCAGCGCGCCCGCGCCCGGTTCCTTCAGGTCGATCAGTTCGGCCCCCGCGTCCGCGGCATCGAATGCTTCGTCGGCCGAGCGGACGCTCGCGAGCAGTGCGGTCATCGTCAAAACTCCGGTGGAAATGCCACGAAAGACGCTTCAGGTAAGCGCCCTGGCGCGATGCGCCTCGATTGCCTGCAAGAGCCATTGCCATGCTTCGCGCTCGGCGTCGCCCGCGGTCTTGTCGATTGCGATCTTCAGATACGCAATCTCGCTGTCCACCTTCTCCGGCGGCAGCATGAACAGACGGCTCACGAGAATCGCGCCTTCGACGACAGCGCCCTGCGCACGATTGAAGCCCGCAAACGGCGCATGTGTCGCGCGATGCACGCATTCCATACGCAGCGTGGGACGTGTTTCGTCGTCGAGAAGTTCAGCGAGACGCAACTCGGTATGCGCGAGCGTCGATGCGAGCCGCACGCTCGGCACCCTGTCCGCGGCGACCGTGGGCCAATCGCGCGCGTAGCCCGTCACGCAGCCCGCGAACACGCGCACGTCCGTCGTGAAGTTGATGACGGCGCTCTTCGTCGCGAGCACGTTGTCGAGCGTCGTGGACGGGCGGAACGGCGCGAGTACCGCGAAACCATCCTCGAAGCGCACGCCCATCGGCGCGATGTGCGGCCGGCCATCGCGATCCGCGGTCGTGACGATGGTCTCGTAGATCATGATGGTCGGCGAAAGTATTCGTAGCCGCACGAAGTAGCCGCGATTGCTTCGATGCGGCTTCGTGCGGGTTTGATCCGCGTTCAGCGGGTGGCGATATACATCGTGATTTCAAAACCAAAACGCATATCGGTGAAGCTGGGGGTAGTCCATTGCATGCGCGTTCCTCCATATGAGTCGGGTTGATGCCTCGGTTACCGCTTCAATGATTTGCCGATGCGGACGAATCCGCCCAGGCGGCCGGGAGGGGGCCGGCGTTTCGACGATGCAAGCGTCATGCCAATCGCATGAAGCGGATGCCGAAGAACGCGGCCGGTTCATCATGCGCGCCGACTGTGACGAAATCAGAACAAAGTGTCCCATTCGTGCAGCCATAAACGCATCAGGGCTAATCCCGACTAAGGCATCGCTTATGGTCCGGCAAGTTATTCGTGAATTCCTTTCCTCGCGGCCAGTGCGTAGTCTGCAATCACAGCGGCACACAAGCGCGACGGTCGCTTGGGACATCGGGGCGCACGTCACTCTCATCTCACTGTCGAGGAAACGGAATGAACGACTTCAGCAAGGCCGCCGTCGAGGCGGCGCGCAATCCGTCCGATCCGCGCTCGCGCTATGCGGCCGGTGTCATGAAGTATCGCGAGATGGGCTACTGGCAGCCCGATTACACGCCGAAGGATACGGACGTGATCGCGCTCTTTCGCATCACGCCGCAAGCCGGCGTCGAGCCGGAGGAAGCGGCCGCGGCCGTGGCGGGCGAGTCGTCGACGGCGACATGGACCGTGGTGTGGACCGATCGCCTCACCGCGTGCGACATGTATCGCGCGAAGGCGTATCGCGTCGAGCCGGTGCCGAACGCGCGCGCCGACGAGCCGCAATACTTCGCGTACATCGCCTATGAACTCGATCTGTTCGAGGAAGGATCGGTGGCGAACCTGACGGCGTCCATCATCGGCAATGTGTTCGGCTTCAAACCGCTGAAGGCGCTGCGTCTCGAGGACATGCGCATTCCGGTTGCCTATCTGAAGACGTTCCAGGGTCCGCCAACGGGCATCATCGTCGAGCGTGAGCGGCTCGACAAATACGGACGGCCGCTGCTCGGCGCGACTGTCAAGCCGAAGCTCGGCTTGTCGGGCAAGAACTACGGACGTGTCGTGTATGAAGGACTGAAAGGCGGTCTCGACTTCCTGAAGGATGACGAAAACATCAACTCGCAGGCCTTCATGCACTGGCGCGACCGCTATCTCTTCTCGATGGAAGCGGTGAACCGCGCGCAAGCCGAAACGGGTGAAGTGAAGGGCCACTACCTCAACGTGACGGCCGGCACGATGGAAGACATGTACGAGCGCGCCGAATTCGCGAAGGAATTGGGCTCGTGCATCGTGATGATCGATCTGGTGATCGGATGGACCGCGATTCAGTCGATGTCGAAATGGGCGCGTCGCAACGACATGATCCTGCATCTGCATCGCGCGGGACATGGCACGTACACGCGGCAGCGCAATCACGGCATCTCGTTTCGCGTGATCGCGAAGTGGCTGCGCATGGCCGGTGTGGATCACGCGCATGCGGGCACGGCGGTAGGCAAGCTGGAAGGCGATCCGTTGTCGGTGCAGGGCTATTACAACGTGTGCCGCGAGGCGCGCAACGAGCCGGATCTGTCGCGCGGCATTTTCTTCGATCAACCGTGGGCGGGGTTGCGCAAGGTGATGCCGGTGGCATCGGGCGGGATTCACGCCGGACAGATGCATCAACTGCTCGATCTCTTCGGCGATGACTGCATTCTGCAATTCGGCGGCGGCACGATCGGGCATCCGCAAGGTATTCAGGCCGGTGCGACGGCCAATCGTGTCGCGCTCGAAGCGATGGTGAAAGCGCGGAATGAAGGGCGCGATATTGCTAATGAAGGGCCGGATATTCTGGAAGCCGCCGCGCGTTCGTGTACGCCGCTCAAGCAGGCGCTCGATACCTGGCGCGATGTCACCTTCAACTACGCATCGACGGATACGCCGGATTTTGCTGTTACGGCTACGGCGGTGTAGGGGTTTTTTCGCCGGATCCCGGACCGACACGAAAGCATGATTTCACGAAGAAACCATACTAAGGATATCGAAATGAACATCACCCAAGGGACGTTCTCCTTCTTGCCCCCGCTCACCGACGAAGAAATCTCCAAACAAATAAACTACGCCCTGGACCAGGGCTGGTCATGCTCAGTGGAGTTCACCGATGACCCGCATCCACGGAACACGTATTGGGAAATGTGGGCCCTGCCGATGTTCGATCTCCACGACGCCGCCGGCGTGCTGATGGAAGTGAACGAATGCCGCAAGACGTATCCGCATCACTACATCAAGGTGAACGCATTCGACTCGGTGCGCGGCTTCGAAACGATGCGCTTATCGTTCATCGTGAACCGCCCACCACAGGAACGAGGCTTCCGCCTCGAACGTCAGGACGACAGAAGCCGCGTGCAGCGCTACGCGATCCGCACCTACGCAACCGATCGCCCGAGCGGCGAGCGCTATTGATGAGGAGGATCGATCATGAGCGCCGAAGCCACGCTCGAAGAAGCGCCTCTTCAAACCTCAGCCGATCTGATGGCGCTCTATCGCGAATCGCGCATCGGCGAAGTGCTGGCGGAGCTGGACCGGGACCTCATCGGTCTCGCCCCAGTCAAGACGCGTATCCGCGAGATCGCCGCGCATCTGCTCGTGGAGCGCGCCCGCAAGACGCTCGGCATCACGTCGGGTGCGCCCACGCTGCACATGTGCTTCTCGGGCAATCCCGGCACCGGAAAAACCACCGTTGCGCTGCGCATGGCGCAGGTTCTGCATCGGCTCGGCTATATCCGGCGCAATCATCTCGTTTCGGTGACGCGGGACGATCTGGTCGGTCAGTACATCGGGCATACCGCGCCCAAAACGCGCGAAGTGCTCAAGCGTGCGATGGGCGGCGTGCTCTTCATCGACGAGGCCTATTACCTGTATCGCCCGGAGAACGAGCGCGATTACGGACAGGAAGCCATTGAGATCCTGCTGCAGATCATGGAGAACCAGCGCGACGATCTTGTCGTGATTCTCGCGGGTTATGCGTCGCGCATGGAGACGTTCTTTCACAGCAATCCGGGCTTCCGCTCGCGCATCGCGCATCACCTCGTGTTTCCGGACTATGCGCCCGACGAGCTGCTGCAGATCGCCGAGCACATGCTGACCGACATGCATTACCGCTTCGACGAAGACGCGCGCCGCGCCTTCGAAGCATATCTCGCGCACCGCATCAGGCAGCCGAACTTCGCCAATGCGCGCTCGGTGCGCAATGCGCTGGATCGCGCGCGTTTGCGTCAGGCGAATCGTCTGTTCGCCGCAGCCGAAACGGGCAACGGCATCGCCGATGCCGATGCGCTGATGCGACTCGATGCCAGCGATATCCGCGCGAGCCGTGTGTTCACCGATTCATAACGCAGAAAGGAGAGCGCGATGCAGGATGGACGCACGACCTTATCGAAGTTCCTGATCGACACGCTGGACCGCAAGCCCGGTGCGGAAGCCGCGAGCGGTCTGTCCGCACTTCTGATCGACGTGGCCGCATCGATCAAGACGATCGCGGCCGCATTGACGCGCGGCGCGCTGGGCGGACAGCACGGCTCGGCGCAATCGATCAACACGCATGGCGAGGAGCAGAAGAAGCTCGACCTCGTGACCAACGATATCTTCCTGCAACATTGCGAGTGGGACGGCTTGCTCGCGGGCATGGTGTCGGAAGAGATGGAGCGCGTCTATGCGATTCCGGAGCCGTATCCGCGCGGCGAGTATCTGCTTGCGTTCGATCCGCTCGATGGCTCGTCGAACATCGATATCAACGGCGTGGTCGGCTCGATCTTCTCCGTGCTGAGACGCGCGGGCGATGAAAGCGACGCACCGGACGATGCGTCGTTCCTGCGCCCGGGACGCGAACAGGTCGCGGCGGGTTATGCGATCTACGGCCCTTCGACCATGCTCGTGCTCTCCGTCGGCAACGGCACGCACGGTTTCACCCTGGAACGCGATGTCGGCAATTTCGTGCTCACGCATTCCGATATCCGCATCCCCGAAGATTCATGCGAGTTCGCGATCAACGCATCGAACGAGCGCTTCTGGGAGCCGCCCGTGCGCCGCTACGTGCAGGAATGCAAGGACGGCCGCACCGGTTGCCGCGCGCAGGACTTCAACATGCGATGGATCGCGTCGATGGTCGCGGAAGTGCATCGCATCCTCATGCGCGGCGGCGTGTTCATGTATCCGCGCGACTTCAAGACGCCCGAGATGGAAGGACGCCTGCGCCTGCTCTATGAAGCGAGCCCGATGAGCTTCATCGTCGAGCAGGCGGGCGGGCTGTCGATCACGGGACGCGAGCGCATTCTCGATGTCGAACCGAAGGCGCTGCATCAACGCGTGCCGGTGATACTCGGCTCGCGCAATGAAGTCGACCGCATTCAGCGCTATCACGGCGAATACGATCGCGGCGAGGACAAGCCGTTCACGTCGCCGTTGTTCAAGGAACGCTCGTTGTTCCTCCCCGAAACGCAAGCGTGAATCGACATCTGAAACTGCGCTCATTACATCTATAGCAGGGAGGCAAGCGCATGTCAGTCAAGCATCCGATCGTCGCGGTGACGGGCTCTAGCGGCGCCGGCACCACCACCGTCATGAAGAGCTTCACGCATATCTTCAGGCGCGAGAAAATCAATGCGCAGATCGTCGAAGGCGATGCGTTTCATCGATACGATCGTCTTGGCATGCGCGAGGCGATGAAGCAGAGCGAGCGCGACGGCCTCGTCAATTTCAGCCACTTCGGGCCGGAAGCCAATCTGCTCGAAGAACTCGAGAGCCTGTTCCATACCTACGGCGAAACGGGCGGCGGCCAGTATCGCCATTACGTGCACGATGAAGGCGAAGCCGCGCATTACAGGCAAGATGCGGGCACCTTCACGCCGTGGGAGGACATCACGCCCGGCACCGACTTGATGTTCTACGAGGGCCTGCACGGCGGCGCCGTCACGGGGAAAGTCGATATCGCGCGTCATGCGGATCTGCTCGTCGGCGTCGTGCCGATCATCAATCTCGAATGGATTCAGAAGCTGCATCGCGATCAGACGATGCGCGGTTATTCGCATGAAGCCGTCGTCGATACGATCCTGCGGCGCATGCCCGATTACGTGAACTACATCTGTCCGCAGTTCTCGCGCACGCATGTGAATTTTCAGCGCGTGCCGACCGTGGATACGTCGAACCCGTTCACCGCGCGGGAGATTCCGCAGCCTGACGAAAGCTTCGTCGTGATCCGCTTCGCGAAGCCGAAGGGCATCGACTTTCCCTATCTGCTGACGATGCTGCACGACTCGTTCATGTCGCGGCCGAATGTGATCGTCGTGCCCGGCGGCAAGATGGGTCTCGCGATGCAGCTCATCTTCACGCCGATGATCCTGCAACTGCGCGACCGGCGCGCGCGTGCATAGAAAGGTTTCTCATCATCGTATGTAAGGAGGCATCTCATGAATGCCGTCGCTGAGGCTTTGCCCGGACTTCATCGCTCACCCGATACGCGACAGATGGCGAACGCGTTGCGCATGCTCGCCGTCGACGCCGTGAGCCAGGCGAAGTCCGGTCATCCCGGCATGCCGATGGGCATGGCGGAGATCGCGGTCGCGCTCTGGGCGCGTCATCTGAAGCACAATCCCGCCGATCCGGATTGGTCGGATCGCGACCGCTTCGTGCTGTCGAACGGTCACGGGTCGATGCTCCTCTATGCACTGTTGCATCTGAGCGGCTATGACTTGTCCATCGACGAGATAAAACGCTTTCGTCAGATGGGCAGCAAGACGCCGGGGCATCCGGAAGTGGGCGTGACGCCCGGCGTCGAAACGACGACCGGGCCGCTCGGTCAGGGCCTGACCAATGCGGTCGGCATGGCGCTCGCCGAGGCCTTGCTCGCGCGTGAATTCAATCGGCCGGGGCACGAGATCGTCGATCACCGCACGTATGTCTTTGCGGGCGATGGCTGCATGATGGAGGGCGTGTCGCATGAAGCGGCGTCGCTCGCGGGTACGCTGCGGCTCGGCAAGCTCACCGTGCTCTACGACGACAACGGCATTTCGATCGACGGCCACGTCGACGGCTGGTTCACCGACGATACGCCGAAACGTTTCGAATCGTACGGCTGGCACGTCGTGCGTGCGGTCGATGGCCACGATGTCGAGGACGTGTCCCGTGCGTTGCAGGAAGCGCGCGAGTCGGACCGCCCAACCTTGATCTGCTGCAAGACGGTGATCGGCCTGGGTGCGCCCAACATGGCCGGTACGCACGACGTGCACGGCGCGCCGCTTCCCGCCGACGAAGTCGAAGCCACGCGCCGCGCGCTCGACTGGACGCATGCGCCGTTCGAGATTCCATCGTCGATTCGCGCGCTGTGGGATGCGCGCGAGGCGGGCGCGGCGGCGCAGGAGAACTGGAATCGCCGCATGCAGGCGTATCGTCGCGTGTTTCCGGCCGAGGCCGCCGAGTTCGAGCGCCGGGTGCGTGGCGCGCTGCCGGCGAACTGGCGCGACATGGCGCATGCGCTCGTGCGCGACGCGGATCGCGCGCGGCAGACGATCGCGACGCGCAAGGCGTCGCAACTCGCCATCGAAGGCCTTGCGCGCGTGTTGCCCGAACTGCTCGGCGGCTCGGCTGACCTGACCGGATCGAATCTCACACGCTGGAAAGATGCGGTCGATGTGAGCGCATTGCCGGAAAAAGGCAATTACATCCACTTCGGCGTGCGCGAGTTCGGCATGAGCGCGGTGCTCAACGGCGTCGCGCTGCATCGCGGCTATCTGCCGTTCGGCGGAACGTTCCTCACGTTTTCCGACTACTCGCGCAACGCGCTGCGCATGGCCGCGCTCATGAAAACGCGCACGGTGTTCGTCTTCACGCACGATTCCATCGGCCTCGGTGAAGACGGTCCGACACATCAGCCGATCGAGCACGCCGCGAGCTTGCGCATGATTCCGGGCCTCGACGTATGGCGTCCGTGCGATAGCGTCGAGACGATGCAGGCATGGGTGAGCGCGGTCGAGCGCGACCGGCCTTCGTGCCTGCTGCTGTCACGCCAGAGCCTGCCTTTCGTGCCGCGCGATGAAGCGCAGATCGACGGCATCGAGCGGGGCGGCTACGTGCTCCTCGACTGGCCGTCGACATGCGAACGCGATGCGCGCCGCGTCGTGCTGATCGCGACCGGCTCGGAAGTGGCCCTCGCGCTCGCGGCCGTCGAGCCGCTGAAGGACGAGGGCATTCTGGCGCGCGTCGTGTCGATGCCGTCGACCACCGTGTTCGATCGCCAGTGCAACGTGTGGCGCGAACGCGTGCTGCCCGAAGGCGTGCCGCGTGTCGCGATCGAGGCGGGCGTCACGGCGTTCTGGCGGCAGTACGTCGGGTTGAATGGCGGCGTAATAGGCATCGATCGTTTCGGCGAATCCGCGCCCGCGAGCGCGTTGTTCGAGCACTTCGGCGTCACGAAGGCGGCGCTCGTCGATGAAGCGCGCCGCGTGGCGGCCTGAATTTTTCATACCCTGCATGGAGATGACACGATGGCCTTCATCGCATTGAGGCAGTTGCTGGATCACGCGGCCGAACACGCATATGGCGTGCCGGCGTTCAACGTCAACAACATGGAGCAGGTGCACGCGATCATGCAGGCGGCCGAGGCGACGAAGAGCCCGGTCATCCTGCAGGCGTCGGCGGGCGCGCGCAAGTACGCGGGCGAGCCGTATCTGCGGCATCTGGTGCTCGCGGCTGTCGAGGCGCATCCGGATATCCCCGTCGTCCTGCATCAGGATCACGGCGCGAGCCCGTCCGTTTGCCAGCAGGCGATACGGTCGGGCTTCACGTCCGTGATGATGGACGGCTCGCTCATGCCCGATCAGAAAACGCCCGCTGAATATGAGTACAACGTGGGGGTGAGCCGGCGCGTCGTGGAGGCGGCGCATTCCGTGGGCGTCTCGGTCGAAGGTGAGCTGGGTTGTCTCGGCTCGCTGGAGACGGGGCGCGCGGGCGAAGAGGACGGCGTCGGCGCCGAGGGTGCGCTGAGTCACGACCGGTTGCTGACCGATCCCGACGAGGCGCGCGCGTTCGTCGAGGCGACGGGCATCGACGCGCTCGCGATCGCCATCGGCACATCGCACGGCGCGTACAAGTTCAGCCGACAGCCGACGGGCGATATCCTCGCGATCGATCGCATCGCCGAGATTCACGCACGGATTCCGGACACGCATCTCGTGATGCACGGCTCGTCGTCGGTGCCGCAGGAATGGCTTGCGATCATTCGCGAGCACGGCGGCGAGATTCCGGCGACGTTCGGCGTGCCGGTCGAGGAAATCCGGCGCGGCATCGCAAACGGCGTGCGGAAAGTGAACATCGACACGGATATCCGCCTCGCGATGACGGGCGCGATGCGCCGGGCGATGGCGTCGGCGAAATCGGAGTTCGATCCGCGGCATGCGTTGAAGGCGGCGACCGCGGCCGCGCGGGACTTGTGTATCGAGCGTTTCGAGGCGTTCGGGTGCGCGGGGCATGCGGATCGCATCAGGCCGATGGCGCTCGAGGCGATGGCGAAGCGGTATCACTGACGTTACGATCACCGGCCCCGCCCATTGCGAGCTATCTCATGCCAACAGAATCCCCGACAGCGGAACTCGGCGCGACCGCAGGCGAATTCGCGCTTCCCGCGACAGACGGCCGGACCTATACGCTCGGCTCGCTGAAAGGCGCGAACGGTCTCGTCGTCGTGTTCATGTGTAATCACTGTCCCTACGTGAAAGCCGCGATGCCGAATCTGATCCGCGATGCACGCGCGCTGAAGGAAATCGGCATCAATGTGGCGGGCATCAATTCGAACGACGCCACCGTCTACACCGACGATGCGTTCGATCGCATGGTCGCGCTCACGAAAGAATGGAACCTGCCGTTTCCGTACTTGCACGATCAAACGCAGGAGATCGCGCGCGCCTACGGTGCGGTCTGCACGCCGGAATGCTTCGGTTTCGATGCCGGTCTGCGCCTGCGATATCGCGGCCGGATCGACGCATCGCGCAAGGAAGCCTTGCCCGATGCGCGGCGCGATCTCTACGAAGCAATGCGCGCAATGGCGCAGAACGGTGACGCCCCCGACGTGCAATATCCCGCGCTCGGGTGCTCGATCAAATGGAAGCCCTAGCTTTTTTTCCTGGTGCTGCCAGGCGCATGCCACGCCGTCAGATCCTCGTCGGGCCGATCGACTTCGCATCCCCAGTCGAGCGGCTGATCCTGATCGAATCGCTTGCCTAGCTGCCACGCGATCTCCGCGCGCGCGAGCTGCACGCCGAGATAGAACGCATGGCCGCCATCGGTCTCGACTCTAAGCTCGGGATAGAGCGCGAACGGATCGACGGCGACGTGATGACCGTCGCGGTTATAGACATGAATGCCTTCCGCCGACACCTGCACGCGGAAATTCGGATCGCGTATCGCGGCGGCGAGCGTGGCGATCTCTTCGGCGTTGTAAGGAAACGGCCGCTTCGCATGCAACGCCGACAAATCGGCGGAAATGCCCTTGGGCAGCGTCTGCGTTTCGCGCGCGGCATGCATCACGCGTCGTGCGACATCGGCTTCGCGAACGGCACGCCGCGCATGAAGGCTCACCGACGTCGTCAGCACGGCCGCGATGCGCAATTCCGCCGCCATGCCGAACAGCACCGCATTGATGCCGCTCGTATCCGCCTCGGTCAGCTCGGTCACGTTGCCGACGCCCATCATGATCGGCACATCGGGATAGCGCTCGCGCAACGACACGTAACGCGCGATGGACGCCGCGAGCCCGAACGGAATCGGATCGAGAATCGGATCGGCGAGAAAAGGGCGGCCGCGCTTCGTCAGCGCTTCGATGGCGGCATCGAGCGAGGCGCCATCGGCGGGTTCGCGCGGCACGAGGATCGGCGTCGAGGCGATTTCATCCGCGATCCATAGTGTGTCGGCGTTGAGGCTCATCACATAGTCCGCGCCCGCGCGTCCGCCGCGCACGAGTTCTTCATCGCGCATCGAATCGACGCTCACGCGAAAGCCCTGCTCCTTCAGCATCGTGACCGCATCTTCGAGATGCGGAAACGCCGTCTCCGGCAGGCAGCCGACATCGATTACATCGGCGCCCTGGCTTTTGTACTCGCGCGCGCGCGCCGCGATGCCATCGAGATCGAGACGCGGCGCATCGACGATTTCCGCGAAGATCTCCGTCTCGTAGCGCGACAAGTCCACATGCCGCGCCTCGCGCCCGAAAAACTGCGGCAAGTCCTTCACTTCCTCGGGACCGCGCTCGACCCGCACGCCGTAATGCGCGCTGAGGGCGTCGAGATCGCCGCGGCATCGCCCGGGCACGATCATGCGGCTCGTGCCTTCGCTCAACGGCGTCTCGACGCGCCGGCGGATCATGTCGGCGGTCATCAGGCCCGCGACCTGAAGACCGATCTCGCGAACTTCCCACGTGAAGGGCGATCCGGCGGCAGCGGGCGCGATGCTTTCGAGTACCTGATGCAGGCTCAACTGCGCGAGCCGCCCCGTCAGGAAGACGATGTGTTCCATGCGAGCTTCAGGTCCGACAGGCGTTGATCGAGCGCGGCTTCGAGATCGTCGAGCGAGCAGGCCACGGTGGTATGCGCGAAGCGCGCGAGCCGCTCGACGTTCTCGAACTCGATCGCGCGCGGCCTCACTTCGACCCATTCATGCGGGGTCTGCGTGATGACGCTCGGCGCGGTATCGCATGCGAACACGATGCCCGGCACACATTGCTTGCCGGCTTGCGCATAGAGATTGGTGGGCAAGGTATCGGAGATGCCGTACGCGCATTTGGCGACGGTATTGCTCGTCGCGGGCGCGATCACGACCGTGTGATACTCGCCGTTGTAGATCATGCCGACGGGCACGCTGCTCGCGCTGTTGTCGCGAAACACCTTGAAGTGCTCGCGCAGCTTGGCGACGGTCCAGCCATAGAGCGGCAGCACTTCCTCGCCGGCGGCGGAAAGAAACAGATCGACACCGGGCAGGCGCCGCGCGAGCGCGATCGACTCTTCGAGCATATGCCCCGAGCCGGTCACGCACCACGCGAAGCGCGCGTCGGGCTTGAACTCGTCGAGCCGGCGGGCAGGCGTGGGTTGCGTCATGCGTCGGATGCTGGGTTGTCGGATGCGGGCGTGTCGTGCGACAGGCGAATATGCAGGCGATGCATCTTCCGATACAGCGTGTTGCGGCTGATGCCGAGCACTTTCGCGACATTGCTCACGTTCCAGCGATGCTCGTCGAGCAATTGGAGCACGGTCTCCCGCTCTTTCACCTGGATCGCGTTGAGCGCCGATGTATCGGCATCCTCGGCCAGATGCGCGAGCGGCGCACCCGCCGGCACGCCCGGCGCGCGCGGAGCCGTCTGCGCGCTCGCACCCGGGCTCGCACCGTTCACGATCTCGGCCGGCAGATGCGCGCAGCGGATCTCGGAGCCGTCGCAGAGGGCGATCGCCATTTGCAGCACGTGACGCAACTGGCGGATGTTGCCCGGCCACGGATACGACAGCAGCGCCTGCCGTGCTTCGGCGGAGAGCGCGGGCGGATCGTCGGATTCGGTTTCGAGAATATGCGCGATGAGCGCGAGTGCATCGGCGCGTTCGCGCAGCGGCGGCAGATTGATCTCGATTCCGTTCAGCCGGTAATACAGGTCCTCGCGGAACATGCCCGTCTGCACGAGTTCGACAAGATTGCGGTGGCTCGCGCTGATCAACTGAAAGTCCACCTTCACGATGGTTTCCGCGCCGAGCGGCGTGACCTCGTGCTCTTCGAGCACGCGCAGCAGGCGCGCCTGCAACGTGAGCGGCATATCGCCGATTTCATCGAGAAAGAGCGTGCCGCCGTTCGCCTGCACGATCTTGCCGCGCCGTCCCTCGCGCTGCGCGCCGGTGAACGCACCCGCGCGATAGCCGAACAATTCGCTTTCGATGAGATTCTCCGGCAGCGATGCGCAATTCACGGCGACGAACGCGCCGCCGCCGTTCGGACTGATGCTGTGCAGCGCGTTGGCGAACACTTCCTTGCCGGTGCCCGTCTGGCCGCGCAGGATGATCGGGATCTTGCGCTGGATCACGCGCGCGGCGAGCTGGATTTGCGAGGCCATGCGCGGGTCGCCGAATTCCAGATGCGCGAGCTTGTCGAGACGGCCTGCGCTGGCCGTCTCGCGCGCGTCTTTCTTCGGCGCTTTCGCGCGCGCGCCGGGGGCGGACAGATCGCGCGATCCGGGATCGTTCATCAGGATGCGCGTCGCGCCGCTGGCGCCTTCGCGCGGCGTCTGCGCGGTGAGGAAGAAGCGGCTGTTCGCCTTCGCGCTATAGACCGTCACTGGGTGGAACGAGCCGCGGATGCTGCGCGCGATCATGTCTTCGAGCGATGCATTGAACGCTTCCTCGATGCGCTTGCCGCACAGTTCTCCGGGCGAGCGCAGGTCCAGCTGGAAGAGCGCGCTGCGGCTCGCTGCGAGCACGACGCCGTCGTCGCTGACGGCGAGCTTGCCCGCGTGCAGCGTGCCGACGAACTCCGGACGGCTGTGGAAGTGGATCATGTTCGCGTGCCGGTAGCGCGCATCGATCAGACGATTTTCGATCATCTGCCGCGACATGCCGACGAGCACGAGGGAATGCTGTTGCAAGAGCTTGGAGCGGCTCGTCACATCGAGCACGCCGACGACCGTGCCGCGCTCGTCGAAGATCGGCGCGGCCGAGCAGGTGAGCGACGTATAGCGCGGATAGAAGTGTTCGTGCTGGCATACGGCGATGCAATCGCGCTCGATGAGGCATGTGCCCATGCCGTTGGTGCCTGCTTCCCGCTCGCTCCACAGCGCGCCGACGCGCAGGCCATCGGCGGCGACGGCTTCGCCGAACGGCACCGACGACACCTGATGCACGATGACGCCGTCCGCATCGACGAGCACGACGGCGAGTTCCGGATCGGCGAGTTGTTGATACAACGTCGTCATTTCCAGCTTCGAGCACGCGATGAGATCGCTTGCGGCGTCACGGCGATCGTTGAGTTCGTGCTGCGTGAGCACGGGCGGCATGATGAAGCGGCCCGGATCGAGCCTGAATTCCGTGAGGCACCGCAGCCACGATTGCGCGACCGAATCGCTGGCGCGACGCGCGGCCAGCGGATTATTGACGATGTTCAGTACTTCCCGGACATGCGTGTCTACGTCAGCAAGCGACGACATGGGGGCAAGTCTCCGTTGCGCCGCATTCCGGTGCGCGCGTTGTGCGCGGCCGTCCGGCGCCGAATCTGTTGTGTTTTGCGCTGGCGCTCTGGCTTTCCTTGCCTGTTCCGATTTCGCGGATATATCCGCTCGCAGGCGCGCCTCGTGGCCGGGCAGTCGCGATGGGTCGGGCGCTGTCTGCGACCTGATCCGGCCCGGTTCTCAAAAACTGTACATCCCTAGACGCATAGGTTCAATAAGTAGTCGCATAGAGTAGGGCTAACTTGCCCGGTTTTTGCTTGCACTTTACGGATGACTTTGGCGATGGGCGCCGGGTTTTCCACATCAAAGGGCCGCGTTGCGCGGCAACAAGCATATGGGCCGATTCGAACCGATTCGCGAAGCTGTGTATGTTGCGCCGCAACCTGCTTCCTCGGATGCGCGCGCTGGTGCGATGGACATCGTGTATATCGAGGGTCTGACAGGGCAGACGGTGATCGGCATCGACAAGAGCGAACTGCATGATCCGCAGACCGTGCGGCTGAGTCTTGCGATCGGCGTGCCTTCGATTCGTGCTTGCACGACTGATCGGATCGAGGACACGGTGAATTATGCGGCGGTGCGGGAGGCGATTCATGGTCTGCTCGCTACGCATGGTTTGCAATTGCTTGAAGCGCTGGCGGAGCGCATCGCGCAGCTCGTCATCGCGGATTTCGGGGCGCATTGGGTTCGGGTCGTGCTTGCCAAGCCTGCGAAGTTCGATGATGTTGATGCCGTCGGTGTTGTGATCGAGCGGCGGCGGGTGGTTGAGGATCGGGGTGGGGGGGGGCCGATTAGCCTTGCCTGGATTGGGAGGGGGTATGTGGCGGGGTGAGTTTTTCTTCGCTTTCGCCCGATCCCGTTTTGTCTGTGGTTTATTAGCGTTGCCCCTATGCGGGGCGGCAGTCACTTTCTTTGCTGCTGCAAAGAAAGTAACCAAAGAAAGCAGCTCG
>NZ_JALQDI010000044.1:0-60540 GCF_023631305.1 Caballeronia sp. INML3B | reverse complement strand
GTTGGGCCTATGAGGGCGACACTTAGGCAGCCCACGATCACATGGCACGCGTGGCCAAACTGCGTGTGACCGCGGGCGTGTGGAGCTGCTTTCTTTGGTTACTTTCTTTGCAGCAGCAAAGAAAGTGACTGCCGCCCCGCATAGGGGCAGCGCTAATAAACCACGAACAATACGGGATCCGGCAAAAACCCAAGCAAACCACCAAAACCCCCCCGCCCCTACTTCCGCGGCGCAATCCCACAAGCCTTATAAGCATCCCTCTGCAAGTCACGAAACTTCCTCGTCTGAGCCTTCGCGCGATCGACCCGAAACTCCGCCCCACCTTCCCCACCCAGCGTGGCGTATTTAGAAAACGTAGACTGCTCGACGTAGTCATCATAAGTAAGCACATCAGCGATCTTGTCGATCGCACAAGAGCACTTGTACACGTTGGCGAAATCGTGCCCATTGTCGTCCATGCATCCGAGCACATATTCCACGCGTCCTTCGGTGGGATAGTCGTGAGTCCTGGCGGGCGCGCCACCGCCCCCAGCACCCGTCGCTGCAAGCGAAAGCGGCGAAATCAGCGAGAGGCAGGTGAGCACCGTCAACGCGCAGCAACGTGGGGTCATGCGATAAGCCTCGTAATGTCGTCGATTCGAAGCGGCCGGCACGCAAACAACATAAAACGCACCGGCCATGCACATCAGCTCGGCGAGAACGGATGCGACATCGTTCCCTTCTTCGATACTACCTCCTGCGCGGAAGGCTCGCCCGCCACCGCGCGCGCAATGGCCTCCTTCGTCGCCTGATAGTTGAAGTCGTGGATCTTCTGGTCGTTATCCGCCTCCCAGTGGATGAACACGCCAACGCAGATGAACAGGTCGTCGGCTTCATCGGCGGGAATGACGCCGCCTTCCACGCTGTCCGCAACGGCCATCGCCACCGCACGCTGCGCCGGGCCGAACATCTGCACCGCCTGCTTCGCGCCCTTGATCGTCACCTTGTTGAAGAGAATCGTGTTTGGCTTGGTCAGCAGATTCGGCGCGACCACCGCGAGCAGCGATGTGAAGCCATCCTTGTTGTTCGTGAGCGCGTGGCAGAACGCGGTCTCGGCAGCCGAACCTCTCGGTCCGATGATCAAGTCGATGTGCGCGACTTCATTGCCATCGCCGACGAGCGACTCTCCCACCATGACGCGGTTGATCTTGGCCATGCTGTTCCTCCAGTGATGTGTGGTTCCAGGGACTAGCGACTTGCTCTCGACTCGCGACGGTCAGACCCAAAGCCGCGCAAGGCTCGCGGTTCGCCCGATTTCCGATGCGACCGCTCAACCGCGAACTTCCTAACATGTTCCGTGCCAATTTTTGATCCGCGCGGGCAGACTTCATGCATTCTTCGACGACGCCACCAGCGCGACGAAGAGCGTCGCCACCGCGAGGTCCGCGCTCGTGCCCGGGTTGATGCCGCGCGCCTTCAGTTCGGCGTCCCAGTCATCGAGCGCCCGCGACTCGACGGGACTGCCCGACATGCGCCATTGCGCGCGATGCCGCACCGCGTCGCGCGTGACACTTTGCGCCACCGCCGCGCCCTGCTTGCGCACTATGTGCGAATCGGGCCAGCCCGAGAGAAATGTAAGGAATGCGTCGAGCATCGCGCGATGCGCCGTCGATGCCGCGACTTCGCCCGCTGCGTCGAGGCCCGCGCCGAAGACTTCGGCGAAACCGTTCTCATACTGACGCGCGATGCTGTCGCGATCCGCCGCGAGCGTCATCGCCGCGCGCAGAGTCACGGTCGGCGGCGCGTGCACGGGCTGCTCGGGCGCGTCGCCGAGGCCGCCCGGATTGGCGAGCGCAATCGCGCGGTAGGCGAGGCGCGCATCGTCCACATCAAGGTCCGCGAGCACGCGTTGCGTCGCCCCATGCCAGCGCGCCGCGTCGATCGATGCGTTCGCATCGAAAGCATCGAGCGCGGCGCACAAGGGCGCGGCAAGCAGCACGATGCCGAGATTCGTATTGCAGCCGACCGCATCGAACGTGCGGCGCACGGCGTCGAGAATGCGCGCGCCCACGCGTGCGTGCGGCGTGAAAAGCCCCGCCGCCGCCGTGCCCGCGCTCGCGATGAATTGCGCCGACGTCATGCCGTGCCCCGCGCTCGCGACGCTCACATTTCCCGGTTTTCTCGTCTCCACGTCGAGCAGGCACGCGCGCAGGAACGCGGTGCGCGCGCGCACGGCGAGCGGTGCGTCAGAAGCGTTCATCGCCGCTGGCGAGCGCGAGCGCGCCCTTCGATGCGGGCAGCTTGCGATCGAGCAGGTCGTCGACGAGCAGCGCCGCGATATCGACCGGCGTCACCGATTGCAGGCCGCGCCATGCCGCGACGCCATTCACTTCGAGCACGACCGGACGCTCGTCCTCGGACGGAATCAGATCGACGCCTGCATAGTCGAGCCCGAGCGCCGCGGTCGCGCGCACGGCGACGTCCGTGAGCGCGGGCGACAGTTCCGCCGGCTCGCAGCGCGCGCCGCGCGCATAGTTGTGAATCCAGTCCTCGCCGCCAACGCGCTTCATCGCAGCGACGGCCCGCCCGCCGATCACGAGCACGCGCCAGTCGAAGCCGGGCGCGCCCGCATCGACATAACGCTGCAGATAGGCCACCTGACTGAACGATTTGAGCGACGGCAATCTCAAGCCGGGTTTCTTCAGGCCTTTGCCCTGCGACCCGAAAAGCGGCTTCATCACCACCTGCCGCCCGGCGGCCGCCTCGCGCATCAGCACGCGCTGCGCATGCGCCGGGGATTCGCCGGCCCACGTCGCGGGCGTCGGCACGCCGTAGCGATTGAGCAGAAAGCTCGTCATCGACTTGTCGACGCTGCGCTCGATCGCGCGAGCATCGTTATAGACGGGCACGCCGCACTCGCAGAGCGCGTGCAGGATGCCGAGGCGCAACGTCACCTGCTCGAAGGTGCCGCCCGCGATGCCGCGCACCAGCACCGCGTCGGGCAGCGTGTGACCGAACCCGGGAATCGCGAGGCCGTGCGGCTTCCATGTCGTGTCGATGCGGCAGTCCGCGAGATCGACGCAGCGCGCTTCCACATCGCGCGCGCGGAAGGCTTTTTTCAGGCGGCCGGTGTGCCAGCCGGTTTCATCGGTCATGATCGCCACACGCAATGCAGGCAAGGTCATGACGCGTCTCCGAGCCATTGCGCGTCGAGCAGCGGCTTGTCGACCCTGCCGCCGTGATAGGTCGCGCCGCTTTCCAGGCTCGACACCCACACTTGCGCGGGCGCGAAGAGCGCCGGGTCGATCTGATAGAAGTCGTAGTTGAACGACGTGAAGATGTCGGCGAACGGACGGCCATAGTCGCGCGCATTCGACGACGGCAGTTCGGCGGCGAGGCGCTTCGCGGCCGCGTCGCTTTTCACGGTCAGATGCACGCGGCCGCCGTAGAGAATCGCGTCGTTGGTGCGGCCCATCGCGGCGATGCCGTCGGGCGCGGGCGGCGGAAGCGGCGCGCTGCCGCTGCCTTCGACGACTTCCCCCAGATCGACGCCCAGCACGTGCGTCTTGTGCAGCGCGACTTCCACGACGCGCGCGACGACCTGCACCGTGCCCGCGACAGATTGTGTCGGCGTCACGGCGATCACGAGATGCTCCGGCGCGAGGCCGCAATCGTTGAGCACCTTGTCGATGACGACCTGCGGCGGCAGACGATCCACTTCCATCACGAGCGCGCCGCGATCGTGCCGGTCGCGATAGCCGAGCTCGTCGAAGAGCGGCTCCTTGCACGCGAGTGCGCGCGCCGGGCCCGAGCCGAGCGAGAAAAATTTCTTGCCGCCCGTCTGCTCCTTGGTCGCCGACAGACTCCAGCCCGCGTACTGGCTCGCGAGGCATGCAAGCACCGGATTGCTCGTATGCACCTCGATGAAGTCAGGCCAGAGCGGCGCGCTATCGTAGGCGACGCGACGCGCGACGCGCCCGAGACCACCCATGCAGATGCGCGCGATCAATATGCCGGCCTCGGCGCTGCCTTTGGCATTCACGCCCGCATCGACGATGACGGTGCCGCCGTCCGTGCGAGTCACATCGACGCGAAGGCGCGCGGCATCGTCGATGAGACGCGCGACGAGCCGCGCACTCGATGCGTTGACGCTCACCGCGCCGTCAGCCTGAAAAGTCGAAGTCATGATGTACAGAGGGTTTCGATGCGTTGCAGAATGCGCGCGTGCTCGCGATCCAGCGCGTCGCGCAGGTCGCAAAACGCGGGCGCGGACACGGTCATCGTGCAGACCGGCTGGCCCGCTTCGATTCGCGCGCCGGCGAGCGGCACGTCGTGGCACGCGGGATCGTCGAAGCATGCGTCGCTGAATGCGCGCGATGCGGTGAAGCCTTCGCGCGCGAACACGACGCGCTGCCCCGCATGAAGCGATGGCGTGCGCGCGGCCGTGTCGGACGTGTGCGGCAAGTCGCCGTGCAGACACGCATCCAGATGCGCGCCGATCAAGCCGCGCGGCCACGCGTCGGGCCAGGCGGCTTCGTAGAGCGCCATCGTCGAGGACGGGCGCGTGTTGATTTCGAGCACGCTGAACGTGTCGCCGTCGAGCAGGAAGTCGATGCTGTTCAGGCCAGTGAGGTCCGTTTGCCAGACGATCCTGTCGATGGCCTCGACGATGCGCGCCGCGATGTGCCACGGCAACTGCACCGGCCCGAGCGAGCCCGCGTGCACGAAGGGCAGGCGTCCCGCAGCGACTGTCAGTTGCTCCGCGAAGCCGATCACCGCGGCCTCGCGATGGGCGGCGACGAAAAGCGCGGACATCGAGCGGCCTTTCGCGAGCCGCTGAAAATACGCGCCGGCGGGTGCGCGCTCGACGTCCTCGGCCCATTCGATATGCGTGCCGCCGCAACCGTCGGAGCGCTTGACGAGCCAGCCGCTGCGATCGGCGGGAGGCGTGTAGCGCACATCCGGGTGCGCGACCTGCGCCTCGTCGAGCAACGCGAAAAAGCGCCGCGGATCGCGTACCGCGGCCGCCTGCGCCCCGTTGCCGATGAAGCGCGGCACGCGTGGCGCGCGCGCGAGTTCTCCCGCGAGCGGTTCGAGGCCGCTCGTCACGATGAGACCGAGCATGCGCGGCAGGCGCGCCGCGCGTTCGAGCGCATCGTAGAGACGCGCGCGATCGATCGAGAGTCCGTTGCCGCCGATATCGAACCACATGCCCGCGTGCGCGCGCGTGTCGCGGTCGCCGAAAATATCGAGCGCGACGACATTCAGCCCCGCGCGCGCCGCCGATTGCGCGACAAGCCGCGCCGACAATCCCGCGACGGCGACGCGCGGCGCGCGGGATTCATCGGCTGAAGTCATGAGCTTTGTCCGGCAACGATCGCGCGGGCTTCGTCGAACGCTTCGGGAAAGCCGAGATAAACGGGTTTGCCGCCGGTGCGCATGCGCAGGAAGAGACGGTGTTCGGCCTGATACTTCACGTTGCCGATCGCGAGCGCGCCGATGCCTACGGCGTCCGCGCGCGCGGCGCCCGCGAGCGGCTTGCCGTCGTCCATCACGTTGACGCCGGCGATGCCTTCGGGCGGCACGGCGTTGACATCGGCGGCGATCAGCAGGTTCTTCGCGTGGGCGAGATCGGCGGAGGTCATCACCTGCACGCCGGCCACGGCGGTGGCGAACACCACTTCCGCGCGGGCGAGCTCGCGATGCAGTTGATCCGGCGAGCCGGTCGCGATGCCCGACGTCGCGATATCGAAGCGGCGATTGATCTCGTCGCTCACCTGCGTCGCGCGCGAATGGCTCGAATGGCTCGCGACGGCGACGTCCGCGCCGAGCGATGCGGCCATCGCCGCCGCCACGCGCCCGACTGCGCCCGTGCCGCCGAGTATGAGCACGCGCTTGCCGCCGAGATCGACCGAATGCGCGGCTCGCAGATGCTTTTCCGCGAGCGCGACGAGCGCCGCGGCCGTCGTGTACGCGCCGCTCGGATCGGCGAAGACGGAGACCTCGAAGGGCGGGACCATCGCGTTGCGGGCTTTTTCGAGCATGTCGGCGGCGAGCATCACGTCCCGCCCGCCGATGAAGATGCCGGTGCGCGACACGCCCTTCGGCCCGCGCGAGAAGATCGCGTCCTGCGTGAGCTGCACGACGCTGTCCTCGTCGACATTGCAGTAGGGCACGAGGATCTGATAGCCAGCGTCGGCGGCCATGTTCACGTCGAACGGGCTCATTTGCGGCGTGCTGGTGAACATGTGCAGGACGTAGGGTCGTTCGGTGGCTTCGGGCATGGCGATGGACTCGTTGGGCGTTGGTGTCGATTGAATCTGTCGATGCGCGCTGCGTGCTCAGGCCGCGTTCGCGCCGTGATGACGATGATCGGCCGCGCGCCACGTCGCGCCGCGATTGCGTCCCGCGGCGACCGTGAACGTGAGCGGCACGCCTTGCGAGACGCGTTGCGCGGCCGCGAGCGCGCGCCCGGCGTCCTGTGCGCTCGCGACGAACGCGAAGCCGACCGGGCCCCACGACGTCTGGCCGATGCCCGCTTTCACCTCGGCGGCGACGGCTTCGAGCGCCCGCGCCACGGCGGGGCTTGCG
Source organism: Caballeronia sp. INML3B (assembly GCF_023631305.1). Classification (NCBI taxonomy): domain Bacteria; kingdom Pseudomonadati; phylum Pseudomonadota; class Betaproteobacteria; order Burkholderiales; family Burkholderiaceae; genus Caballeronia; species Caballeronia sp. INML3B. The sequence continues at coordinate 53,970 of NZ_JALQDI010000044.1, read as the reverse complement.
AACACGCCGCCTTGCACGGGCGCGAAGTATTCGCCGATGGTCTGCTGCAGGTCGCAGAGGGCGTCGGCGTAGGTGTCGAAATCGCTTTCCGCGACGGCGGGCAGGATGCGCATCAGCACGAGATGGGAGAGATGCGCGGCGAGCGTCGCGGGGAAGGGCGCGAGCGACGCGAGGCCGCGCTTTTCTTCGTCGCCGTGGAGGCCTTCGCGCGAGGTGTCGTCGATGAGCAGCACGCGCCATGCTTCCGGGAACGGCTGGCGCGCGATGAGCGGCGGCAGTGATGTGGCGGACGCGTTGCGTACGTCGCGCCCGCCATCGACGATCAGGCCGCCGTGATCGAATCCATGTATGCCGATGCCGGAGCGCGCGCCGCGCCCGAGTATGCGGGCGATATCGGCGGTGGTGGTGGCATGGCCGCGCACGCGGGCGAATGCGGTTCCTAGCGCAAGTGCCAGTTGTGTGCCGGAGCCGAGGCCCGTGTGGGCGCGCGGTGTTTCGTGTACTTCGATATCGACTGTCGGGCCGTGGCCCATTGCCGCTTCGAGTTGCGCGAGATGCTGTTCGATGCGTTCGCGCTGGCCGTCGTTGATCGTGCCTTCGATGATCGGGGTTTGTCTCGATGCTGGCGCTTGCCGCGCGGTGAGTCGCGTTCCGTGGGCGTCGATGGCGAGGCCCGCGCTGCCGAAGGCGCGGCCCAGCGAGCCGTTCGGATCGATGAAGCCGAGATGCAGGCGCGATGGGGATTCCACTGTGATCGCCGCGGGCGATATGCGTCGGGAGGTGGTCGGCATCGGGGTGGGCTTCCTCTTAAGCGCGGGTTTTTTTTACGGCCTTTTGGATAGGCAAATCCTGTACCAGGAGGGTTTGGGTTTTTTTTTCGCTGGATCCCGTATTGGTGTTGGTCTATTAGCACTGCCCCTGTGCGGGGCGGCAGTCACTTTCTTTGCTGCTGCAAAGAAAGTAACCAAAGAAAGCAGCTTGTTAGGCCCGCGGTCACACGCAGTTTGGCCATGCTTGCCATGTGATCGTGGGCTGCCTAAGTGTCGCCCTCAAAGGTTTGACCGGGCTTGGATCGCGCACGGTCTGACAAGCTAGTACTCAAAAGACGCTGGTTCAGCACCAAATAGCGCCGGCACAGCGCTACGCGCTGCCGCTGGGTTTGCAAGGGAAACCAACGGTGTACAGGGGCAGTGCATTGAGGTGGAAGCGTCAGCAAAGAAGCGCACGCGGACCCGATTGACCCAACGGCCGCGAAGCGGGCTGGAGCTATTTGGTGCTGAACCGCTCCGCTGTGCGACGCGCGGTGACAGACCGTGCGCGATCCAAGCCCGGTGTGGCCTATGAGGGCGACACTTAGGCAGCCCACGATGGGCTGGCAAGCGTGGCCAAACTGCGTGTGACCGCGGGCGTGTGGAGCTGCTTTCTTTGGTTACTTTCTTTGCAGCAGCAAAGAAAGTGACTGCCGCCCCGCACAGGGGCAGTGCTAATAAACCAAAAAGAAATCGGGATCCGGCGAAAGCCGTTCTTCGCAGCAGCAAAAAAAGCGACTGCCGCCCCGCAAAGGGGCAGTGCTAATAGACCAACACCAAAACGGGTCCCGCCGAAAGCAAAAAAGCCCTACGAAGCCTCGTCATACTTGATATAGCGAAACCGCTGATCATCGGAAGGTGTCCCATCCAAAGGCCCATCTTCCTTCCCCGGCTGCCACTGAATAACTTCTTCGATCTTGGAGGCCAGAGCAAAGTCCTTATCAGTGATCCCTTTAGCGGAATGCGTCTTGAGCTTGACGATAACGAACGCATAAGAAACGGTGAGGTCCGGATGATGCCACGCCGCTTCCGCGAGATGCCCCACGGTATTGACGACCATGAGCGTGCCTTTCCAGCTTTCGGTCTTGAACTTGCGCCTGAGCCAGCCATCCTCCACGTACCAGTGCTTGAGCGCGCCAGTCAGACGTTGCTTGATTTCCTCGTCGGAATAGACCTTTTCGGCTTGAGCCATGGCAAAGCCTCCATAAGAGAGCAGCGAACCACCCAAGTATGCGCCAAACAAAACATGCTGCATCGCGTCATGTCACACGATCCGCCGCCGCCGTTCAATTTTTCGCGTATTTGACACAGTATGTGTCGCCACCCGACAAGCACCCGTCCGCTTGCGACACCTTTCCCCGCCCAATTCCCGATTTGAAGCTGTGCAACTTAAACCGGCATGGAATATGCAATTGGCCTCTCTACGCAAGCGTCCGGCTATGTACCGGACCAAGCGCAGCTCGTTACCTGCATTTGAAGGCGCGCACGATGCAACCTGGTAGCGTGGTCATCCCTGGGTCGGAGGCATCACCATTCTGGAGGAGACATGAACTTACGCACCCTGGTTCTTGGACTGGCGGTGGTCGCGACGGCTGGCCTGAATTCATATGTGGCCCAGGCCGACTCGCAGCTCGACAGCCTGATCAAGAATCCCTCGAACTGGGCGGCGCAAGCGGGCGATTATTCGAATCACCGCTATAGCACGCTCAAGCAAATCAACGAAAACAACGTCGGCAAGCTACAGGTTGCCTGGACCATGTCGACTGGTGTGCTGCGCGGCCATGAAGGCTCGCCGCTCGTCATCGGCGACACGATGTACATCCACTCGCCGTTTCCCAACAAGGTTATCGCCATCAACCTGAAGGATCAGACCTTCATCTGGCAATACCAGCCGAAGCAGGACAATCAGGTCATCTCGGTGATGTGCTGCGATACGGTCAACCGTGGCCTTGCATATGGCGACGGCAAGATCTTCCTCCAGCAAGCCGATACGAAGCTCGTCGCGCTCGACGCCAAAACCGGCGACGTGGTCTGGACCGCGCAGAACGGCGATCCGAAGAAGGGCGAAACAAACACCAACGCGCCGCACGTTTTCGGCGACAAGGTGCTGACCGGCATCTCGGGCGGTGAGTTCGGCGTGCGCGGACGTCTCGTCGCATACAACATCAAGGACGGCAAGGAAGTCTGGAAGGCATACAGCGTCGGCCCCGACAACGAAATGCTGATCGACCCGCAGTCGACCATGACCTGGGCCGACGGCAAGATGGCGCCCGTCGGTGCGGACTCGTCGCTCAAGAGCTGGCAGGGCGATCAGTGGAAGTACGGCGGCGGAACGACGTGGGGCTGGTACGCCTGGGATCCGAAGCTCAACCTTGTGTACTACGGCTCGGGCAATCCGGGCACGTGGAACCCGACGCAGCGTCCGGGCGACAACAAGTGGTCGATGACGATCTTCGCGCGCGATCTCAACACGGGCAAGGCGAAGTGGGTCTATCAGATGACGCCTCACGACGAGTGGGACTACGACGGCGTCAACGAGATGATCCTCTCCGATCTGAACATCGCCGGCAAGAAGGTGCCGGCGATCGTTCACTTCGACCGCAACGGCTTCGGCTACACGCTGAATCGCGAATCGGGCGAACTGCTCGTCGCGCAGAAGTACGACCCGGCGGTGAACTGGGCCGACAGCGTCGATCTGAAGAGCGGTCTGCCGATCCGCAATGCGAGCTATTCGACGCAGAAGGCCGGTCCCGATCACAACGTCAAGAACATCTGCCCCGCGGCGCTCGGCTCGAAGGACCAGCAGCCGGCCGCATTCGATCCGAACTCCAGCTTGTTCCTCGTGCCGACGAATCACGTCTGCATGGACTACGAGCCGTTCCAGGTCGATTACGTGTCGGGTCAGCCGTTCGTCGGCGCAACGCTCTCGATGTACCCGGGCCCGAACGAGAACGGCGCAATGGGTAACTTCATCGCGTGGGATGCGGCGAAGGGCAAGATCGTGTGGTCCAAGCCGGAGAAGTTCTCGGTATGGTCCGGCGCGCTCGCGACCGCTGGCGGCATCGTGTTCTACGGCACGCTCGAAGGCTATATCAAGGCAGTGCGCATCAAGGACGGCAAGGAGCTGTGGAAGTTCAAGACGCCGTCGGGCGTCATCGGCAACGTGTTCACGTACCAGTACCAGGGCAAGCAATATGTCGGCGTGTACTCGGGCATCGGCGGCTGGGCCGGCATCGGCATGGCGGCGGGTCTCGAGAAGTCGACGGAAGGCCTGGGCGCGGTCGGCGGCTACAAGGAGCTCGCGAAGTACACGGCGCTCGGCGGCACGCTCTTCGTGTTCGCGATTCCCGGCGGTTGATCCGCGTAGTTGATGTGCGCCAGTCGATGGCGATGCGCGGCGGCTGCAACGGCCGCCGCGCCGAAGTACCCCTATATACAAGACATGTTCAAGGAGTCAGACGTATGAAAGGCCGATCACTCTTGCTGCTGGCGATGACGCTCGTTGCGTCGTCCGCTTCGTTTGCCCAGACGCCTGCGGGCACGGGGCAAATGAAGCCGGTCGCGTACAAGGTCGTCGATGGCAACAAGGTCGACAACGACACGCTGCAAGGCTGGAAGACCTGGCGCGCGCTGGCGTGCGAACGTTGTCACGGGGCGAAGCAGGAAGGGATGGTCGGCCCGTCGCTGATCGATGCATTCAAGACGCTGGACAAGAACGAGTTCCATCGCACGGTATTCGGCGGGCGCGTGGACAAGGGCATGCCCGATTTCAGTTCCAGTCAGATGATGCAGAAGAACTGGGAGAACCTCTTCGCCTATCTGAAGGGACGCTCCGATGGCAAGATCAACCCGGGCGACCTGCAGGCAATCGATGCAAAATAAGGACGTTGCACGGCCGATGAACGGCTAACGTCCGATGATTGCTCTCATACCCGGAGGTGTCGATGTCTGATCGTAATGCAAGCCGCGCCGCTTCGTTCCGATTCCTGGCCGCGCTGTGCGCGGCATTCGCGACGTTCTCGGCGCAACAGGTGCTCGCGCAAGGCGCGGGCGGACCACCCCCCGACTTGCCGAATAACGATGGCGCGGACGGCGTGCTGCGCGTGTGCGCCGATCCCAACAACATGCCGCTCTCGAACAAGAAGGGCGAGGGTTACGAGAACAAGATCGCGAGCCAGATGGCCAGCGATTTCGGCTACAAGCTCGAATACACGTACTGGCCGCAACGCATGGGATTCGTGCGCAACACATTGCGTGAGAAGGTGCCGCAGACGGAGCGCTTCAAATGCGATCTGATCATCGGCGTGCCGAAGGGCTACGAGCTCACTGCGACCACGCGTCCCTATCTGCATTCCACCTACGCGATGGTGTTCCCGAACAAGCCCGAATACGCGAGCATCAAATCGCCGTCGGACCTGATGAATCTGCCGCCCGAGCAGTTGAAGAAGATGAAGCTCGGCATCTTCGTGAAGAGCCCCGCGACGGACTGGCTGCTCAGTCATGACCTGATCGGGCAGGCGGTGTCGTATCAGGGGCAAAGCGGCGATCCTGAGGCCTTTCCGGGCGAGATGATCGAGCGTGATCTGGCGCAGGGCAACGTGGATGCGGCTTTCGTATGGGGGCCGATCGCGGGCTACTTCGTGAATCGCTCCGATAACAAGGTCCGCCTCGTGCCGTTCCCGCCGGGCCAGCCGATCCGTTTCGATTATGAGATTTCGATGGGCGTGCGATACGGCGAAAAGGCGTGGCGTGACAAGGTCGATAACTGGATCGCATCGAATCAGCCGAAGATCGATCAGATTCTGTCGAGCTATCAGGTTCCATTGCTGCCGTTGCAGCCGGTAAGCGCGCAATGAAGCGAACATACGGGCGTTCCCTTCGCGCGTGGGCCGTTGCGTGCGCTGCGCTGTCGATGTCGGCCGGTGTGGCCGCAGCCGATGCGCCGGCTGCGGGCGCGTCCGCGCCGGGCGTCGACATCAAGCCGGCCGAGCAGTTGATCTTCATGCAGCCGCACATGAACGGTGTCGAGCCGCAGACCGAGCTCGACTACGCGGTGGATTATTCCGGGCCGCCATCCCGGGTGAAAGATACGCTGCGCGTGCTCGTCGTGAGTCCGGGTAACAACAAGAACGACGCGCATGTGTCAGATCGGACCGGCGACGTGAATGTGCCGGGCGGGCTGCCGTGCAATCCGGCGATCATCTATTTTCTCGAGCACGACATCGCGGAGATGGAGCAGTTGACGGGCGGTCAGCGGCGCTATTTCCAGCAGCGCGTGCGCATGGCGCTTGCGGCGGGGCCGGCGATCACGCCAGTGTCGAGTGAGTCGCTTGGGCTCGGCAAGCATGAGAAGGCCCGGCAAATCGTCATACAGCCTTATTTGAACGATCCCAATGCCGAGCGCTTTAGCAAGTACACGGGCAAGCGCTATACGTTCGTCATGGCCGACGATGTGCCCGGGCGGTTGCTCATGATTCGCACCGAAGTGCCGGGGGAAGGTAACGATTTTGCACATCCTTTGCAGAAGGACACGATTGCCTATCAGGGGATGTTCAGAAATATGAACCAGCCGGGGAGTGCACCGGTTAAGGCTTCGAATGCGCCGCGGGCTAGTCGGTGAATCGGTTTTTTTTCGCCCGATCCCGTTTTGTCTGTGGTTTATTAGCGTTGCCCCTATGCGGGGCGGCAGTCACTTTCTTTGCTGCTGCAAAGAAAGTAACCAAAGAAAGCAGCTTGTTAGGCCCGCGGTCACACGCAGTTTGGCCACGCGTGCCAGCCGATCGTGGGCTGCCTAAGTGTCGCCCTCATAGGCCCAGTCGGGCTTGGCTCGCGCACGGTCTGTCGCCCCGCGTCGCATAGCCAATTGGTTCAGCACCAAATAGCTTCGGCACAGCGCTACGCGCTGCCGCCGGGTCCACAAGGGAAACCAGCGAAGCACCCACGCAGTGAGATGGAAGCATTAGCAAGACATTACGGGCGGACCCGATTGACCCAACGGCCGCGAAGCGGGCCGGAGCCATTTGGTGCTGAACCGCTCCGCTGTGCGATGCGAGGCGACAGACCGTGCGCGAGCCAAGCCCGGTTAGTCCTTTGAGGGCGACACTTAGGCAGCCCACGGTCACCTGGCAAGCATGGCCAAAGTGCGTGTGACCGCGGGCGTGTGGAGCTGCTTTCTTTGGTTACTTTCTTTGCAGCAGCAAAGAAAGTGACCCCCGCCCCGGGGAGGGGCAGTGCTAATAGTCCGATACGAAATCAGGATTCCATAGAAGCCCAAGCGAACCCCAAGCTCCCCCAAAAACCCCTTGTGAATTTCATCCGTTCCCTAACCCTGCGCCAGCTACAAATCTTCGTGATAGCAAGCCGCTGTCCGAGCTTCGCACGCGCAGCCGAGGAACTGCACCTGACCCAGCCCGCAGTATCGATGCAAATCCGCCAATTGGAAGAAGCCATCGGTCTGCCGCTGTTCGAACGCGTAGCCCGCCGTCTCGCGCTGACGGAAGCCGGCGAGCGGCTCTCGCATCACGCAAGCCGGATACTCGGCGAAATCAAAGACGCCGAAGACGCGATGATGTCGCTCACGCAAGCCGACAGCGGCTCGATCGCGGTAAGCATCGTCAGCTCGGCGACATACTTCGCGCCCAAGCTGCTCGCGCTATATCGCCAGCAGTATCCGAAAGTCGATGTGCATTTCTCCGTCGGCAATCGCGAGACGCTCCTGCGTTTGCTGCAAGACAATGCGACCGACCTCGCCATCATGGGCCGGCCGCCGCCCGAGCTCGGCACCACGGCCGAGCCGCTTGCCTATCATCCGCATGTGATCGTTGCGCCGCTTTCGCATCCGTTGCGTCATGCGAAGGCCTTCGATCTCCAGGAACTCGCGAACGACACGTTCCTCCTGCGCGAGCCGGGATCAGGCACGCGTGCGGTCGCCGAGCATGTATTCCGGCAGAACCTTTTCGTGCCCGCGCGCAGCGTCACGCTCGGCAGCAACGAAACAATCAAGCAGGCCGTGATGGCGGGAATGGGCGTGAGCCTCATCTCGCTCCACACGCTTTTGCTCGAATTGCGCACTGACGAAATCGCCGTGCTCGACGTGAACGGCACGCCTGTCGAACGGACCTGGCAGCTCGTGCACTCACGCTCGAAACAACTTTCGCCGACCTGTCTCGCATTTCGTCGCTTCCTCCTCGAAAACGCGGAGCCGTTCCTCGAGCGCGAATACGCGCAGTTCGGCTTGCGCAGACCCAGACGCCTCGCCGAATCAGGCGGCGTCCGATGAGCGTCGCCTTCGCCTGGCGTCATGGCGTCTTCGTCATACTAATTGCATGCGCAGCTATCGCGCATGGCGAGCCAGTGCTTTCGATCACCCAGATCGCGCCGGGCGATTACGCGCATCGCGGTCACGACGATATCGCGACGCCCGACAACGGCGGCGATATCGCGAACGTGGGCTTCATCGTCGGGACGCGCTGCGTCGCGGTGATCGACACGGGCGGCACGCTCGCCGAAGGCCGCGCGTTGCGCGCCGCGATACGCGCGGTCACGCCGCTGCCGGTTTGCTATGTCATCAACACGCACATGCATCCGGATCACATTTTCGGCAATGCGGCATTCAAGGACGATCATCCGCAGTTCGTCGGCAGCGTGGCGCTCGCGCAGGCCGAAGCCTCGCGTGCGGACAACTACATGCGCGCGCTGAACCGCGAGCTCGGCAGCGCGGCGGCGGGCAGCGAGATCGTCGCGCCGACGATGACGATCGACGGCGTCGGCACGCTCGACCTCGGCGGACGCACGCTCACGCTGCGCACATGGAAAACCGCGCATACCAACAACGATTTGACGGTATACGATGAGAAGAGCGGCACCTTGTGGACGGGCGATCTTTTGTTCGTGCGCTGCCTTCCCGTCGTCGATGGCAGCGTGACCGGCTGGCTCGACGATATTGCGCGCATTCGCCAGATGAATCCGCGTCATGTCGTGCCGGGGCACGGTCCGCTCGACCCGCCGTGGCGGCAATCGCTCGATGCCGAAGAACGCTATCTCGCCGATCTGGCGCGCGATGTGCGTGCGGCCATCAAGAAGGGCGAAACGATCCGGCAGGCCGTCGATGGTATCGGCATCGACGGGAAGGATGCGTGGCTCCTCGCCGACATCTATCACCGTCGCAATGTGACGGCCGCTTACGCGGAGCTCGAATGGGAGCAGTAGTGCAGCATTGGAGGGACATCATGAAGACAACATGGTCCGGCACTCGCGCGGTGACGGTCGCGACCCTCGCCGCCGCGCTCTTCGCGCCGTATGCCGCGCGAGCGGCGCAACCCGACGACGATCCTGAGAAAGTGGTGCGCTGGCTCGACTTCAAGGAAGGCACGTTCAAGGGCCGCGCGATCGACCCGCACGGCGATGCGGTCATCAAGCTCGATGCGCCCGCGCGCGCGGCGGATGCCGCCGTCGTGCCGATCGCGGTCAACGCGCAATTCCCCCAGACGCCCACGCATTACATCAGGAAGCTCTATCTTTTCATCGACGAGAATCCCGAGCCTTATGCGGGTTCGTTCGAGTTCACACCGGAATCGGGACTCGCGACGATCGAAACGCGCGTGCGCGTGGAGGACTACACGTTCATGCGTGTGATCGCCGAGACCAACGACGGCAAGCTCTATAGCGCAATTCGCTTCGTGAAGGCATCCGGCGGCTGCTCCGCGCCCGCCGACAAGGACGAGGACGCCGCCGAACGCACCGCGGGACAAGTCAGGATTCAGGCCGAAGGTCAGGCCGTCGCGGGCAAGCCCGAACTCGCGCAATTGATGGTGCGCCATCCGAATCGCACCGGCATGGCGATGAATCAGGTCACGCGCAACTACGCAACGGCGTATTTCATTCGCAAGGTCTCGGTCACGTATGCGGATAAACCCGTGATGATCGCGAATGTCAATTTCTCGATCAGCGAGAACCCGAATTTCCGCTTCTATTTCGTGCCGGGCGGCAGCGGCGAATTGAAAGCGCATATCGAGGATACGAAGAACAAGCAGTGGGACGGCGCCGTGGCGATCAGCGCGCAACCGGGCGGCGCGCAAACATCGGCGATGAAATGACGGCGAGCCGCTGGCGAGCGCTCGTTTGCATGCTGCTCTTCGCGTTGAGCACGCTCGCGCGCGCGGCGATGAGCGGCATGCCCGCGCCCGTCGCGATCGCGCCGGGCGTGTACGCGTTCCTTGGCGACAACGATGCGGTTGCGCCCGCGAATCACGGCATCGTCGCGAACAATGGCTTCATCGTCGGGCCGGAGGGCGTGACCGTGATCGACACGGGGGCGTCGTATCGCTATGGCCGCGCGATGATCGAAGCGATCCGCAAGATCACGCCGTTGCCGGTGAAGCTCGTCATCATCACGCATCAGGCGCCCGAGTTCGTGTTCGGCGCGGCCGCGTTCCGTGACGACGGCGTGCCGATCCTCGCACACGCGCGCGCCGCGCAACTGATCCGCGAGCGCTGCTCGATCTGCCTCGCCAATCTGCGCAAGACGCTCGGCGAAGATGAAATGGCCGGCTCGCGTGTGACGGTGCCCGACAAGACGGTGAACGGCACGACGGAAATAGAGAGCGGCGGGCGCCAGCTGCAATTGCTGCACTTCGGGCCCGCGAGCACGCCCGGCGACCTCGCCGTGCTCGACACGCAAAGCGGCGTGCTCTTCGCGGGCGGGCTCGTCTCGAACGGACGCATCCCCGAATTGCGCAACGAGCAGATTCCCGGCTGGCTCGCCGCGCTGGAAAACCTGCATGCCCTCGACCTGAAGACGGTTATTCCGGGCTTCGGCGCGCCCTTGCGAGGCGACGGCATCATGCGCACGGGCGACTATCTCCGCGAACTCGATGCAGCGGTGAAGCGAGCCTACAAGAACGGCGTCGGCCTCACCGAGGCGATGCATACCGTGCAAGTGCCCGCGTTCGAGCATGACAAGCTCTATGCGATCGCGCAGCCGCAGAACGTGCAGCGCATCTATCTTCAGCTCGAAAAGCAGTAAACCGTTGCCGCATCTTTCTCTCTAACGCCGTACAACCACCAGGAGACACGACGATGGCTCAGCTCGTAGCGCTATACAAGAACCCGTCCGACCCGAAAGCATTCGACGAATACTATGCTTCGACCCATGCGCCGCTTGCGAAGACGCTGCCGGGCTTGCGGCGCTACGAGATCAGCACCGGGCCGGTCGTGGCCGCGTCGGGCGATTCGCCCTATCACCTCGTCGCGCTGTTGCAGTTCGATTCGCTCGAAGCGATCCAGACCGCGCTCGGCTCGCCCGAAGGCCAGAAGACCGCCGGCGATCTCGCCAACTTCGCTCAGGCTGGCGTCGAGCTATTGATGTTCGATTCGAAAGAGGCCTGATACCGCTCACGCCTTCGGAGACGCAAGTGCGTCTTCCGAAGCGCATCGTCTTTCCTCGGTTCATTTCCCCGCAACGCATGACCCGCATCGCCGAATGGGGATGCTGCACGGTTTTGTATCCATCGATACAATACGTTCTGTATCAGCCGATATAAAACATCGGCCCCTTCGATTTCGATGGAGCAGCATCATGGCGCGACCGCGCAATTTCGACGAGGACAGCGTGCTCGATGCCGTTGCCGAAGCGTTCTGGACGCACGGCTACGAAGGCACGTCCACGCGCGACCTCGTGCAGTACACGGGGCTCACACAACCGAGTCTCTATAACGCTTTCGGCGACAAGCGCGCGCTCTTTCTGCGTGCGCTCGATCACTATCTCGAGCACACCTTGCGCGAGCGCATCCAGCGGCTCGAATCGTCGATGCCGCCTGACCGGGCCATTACCGCCTTCTTTCGCGAGATCGTCGAGCGTTCCGTGTCGGACGAACATCGGCGGGGCTGCATGCTGGTCAACGCGGCGCTCGGGATGTCGCCCGAAGACGAAGAATTTCGCGAACTCATCGCCGAAGAGATGTCGCTGATGCGAGCGTTCTTCGAGCGCTGCATGAAGGCTGGCCTGAAGAGCGGCGCCATCGAGCGCGTGATGTCCGCCGACGCCGCCGCCACCAGCCTCCTCGCGGTGCTGCTCGGCGTGCGCGTGCTGGCACGCGTCGATCCGAAGCCTGCGTTGCTGAGCAATGCCGTCGGACCGACGCTGGCGATGCTCAAGCTGCCGCCTCTCGGCCTGAGCGCCGGAAAGCGCTAAACCTCTCGCACCTTTTTTACGTCACTTTGTCCGGCCGCGTGCACGCGCACCTGGCCGCAGGAGTCGTCATCATGTCGGATCAAACGGTATCGCCTATTCGCAGCGGTCAGCACACTTCGCTCGATGCCCGCGCGCTTTTCGCGATGCTCGCGGGCTTTTGCGCGAGTCTCGTCGCGATCGGGCTCGCGCGCTTCGCTTACACGCCGCTCATTCCGCCGCTCATCGAAGCGCACTGGTTCACGTCATCGCAAGCGGTGACGCTCGGTGCTGCGAATTTCGCGGGATATTTCGCAGGCGCGATTTTCGGCCGCGCGATTGCCCGGGCATTCACCAATCGACACGCGCTGCGCCTCTTGATGGCGATCGCAACGGCCGCGTTCTTTGCGTGCGCGTTTCCGCTATCGATCGCGTGGTTCTTCGCATGGCGCTTTCTGTCGGGCTTGTCCGGCGGCGCGATCATGGTGCTCGTCGCAACGACGATCCTGCCGCATATCCCGCCCGCGCGTCGCGGCTTCGCAAGCGGAATGATCTTTATCGGGCTGGGCTTCGGTATCGCGGCATCGGGCACGCTGATTCCAAGGCTCCTGCATCACGGCCTGCACGATACGTGGATGGGTCTCGGCATGTTCTCGCTCGCGCTAACCGCAGTCGCGTGGTTCGGCTGGCCTGCGGCCAATGCGCCCGCCGTGGCTGCGCAAGCCGCCACGATGCAAGCCGATGCGCTCGGCGGCGCGCGTTTGCGGCTCCTGTACGCGCAATACGCGGCGAATGCACTCGGTCTCGTGCCCGTGATGATTCTGCTCGTCGATTGCATCGCGCGTGGCTATGGACGCGGCGCCGAAGTGGGCGCGAGCTATTGGGTGCTATATGGCGTCGCGGCGATCTTCGGGCCGCTCATCTGCGGGAATGCGGGCGATCGCATCGGCTTCGGCATGGCGTACCGGTTCGTGCTGGCGCTGCAGGCGGGCGCAGTGGCGTTGCTGGCGCTATGCGCGAATCCGTATGTGATCGGTGTCGCGACCGTCGCGCTCGGCGTCTCCACGACGGGCATCGTGCCGCTCGCGCTCGGCCGCGTGCATGAGCTCCTGCCGCACGATCATGTCGAGCAGCGCGCGGCGTGGAGCCGGGCGACATCGGCATTCGCGCTGTGCCAGGCGCTCGCGGGATATGGCTATTCGTTCCTCTTCTCGCATACGCATAACGACTACGCGCTGATCTTCGCGTGCGGTGCCTTTGCACTGGCAGTCGCGTTCGTCGCGGACCTCATCGTGAACCGCAAGCGAGTCGAAGCCTAATCGATCCGGCCGGAGGACGAGTCGCCGGATTCGGTCTCCGGATCGGTCACGCTCAGGTCTTCGCGCCGATGATTGATCGCGAGAAATACGCTCATCAACACGAGAAACGCGACGACGAGCATCGCGGCATTAATGAGCACGCGCTCATAGCCGAGTTCCGTGACGTTGATGAATGGATAGGAATAGAAATCGGAAAGTCTTCCGCGCCATAACGTGATGCAGAGATAAGACAGCGGATAGACGAGCCAGAGCGCACATCGTCGCAATGACAGATGAAAACGCGGCACGAATAAAAACCAGTACAACGCCGCGAGTGCGGGCACGATCGTATGCAGCGATTCATTGACGAGCGCGCGATAACCTGAAGGCGTCCAGAGATATCGCAGCAACGCGTTATAGGCTATCCCGACGAACACGATATACACGACGATCGCCGTAATCACTGTGGGCCTGCGAAAAAATCGCGCGATGGGGAAGTGCGCGCGTGTCGCGACGCATGTGAAGCAAAGTGCGGTCAGCAGTACGGTGACGTTCGTCAGATAGCTGCTCATGCGAGCGATGCCATCGAACACGGTGAAGCCGCGATGCACCACGCGCGCGATGGTGATATCCGTTTGCGCGGCGAACGCGAGCCACGCGATCATCGCGATGGCTGCGGCGAGCGCGAGCGACGCGGTGCTCGGCGTGTGAAGCGGCAACTCGGGCTCTTGCCGCGGCGGTGTGGGAGATGCATTCGGCATGAGGCCCATTTTACGTGTGCGGCAGTCGTGATCGGCAATGCGGCAGCATTCGGGGTGCATGCTGCGCAAGTTAGCGCCCGCGATAGCTCGTTTGCGCTCGCGCCGCTAGAGCGGGATCGAATCAGATCGGATTACTTTCATATTACGAGATATTGAAAGGAGGAAGACTTTCGGGCGTCGCGGCGCCCGGGTCCGGTGCGCAGGTGAGGTCCGCGCAGCGCGTCAAACAACACGACGTAATTCCTCTTTACGCACTGCGTCCATGACCGGGCCACCAACGCCTTCCGAATCGAACCTTCAGCCAAGCTTGCCTACCGCATCCCGCAACGCCGTCCGCAGCCCCTCCTCAACCACCGGATGATAAAACGGCATCCGCAACATCTCATCGACGGTAAGCGTCATTTGCAAAGCCCACGCAAGCAGATGCGCAATATGCTCCGCATCCGGCCCGATCCATTCCGCGCCGACGAAGCGGCGGCTCGCGCGATCGACATACACGTGCATCAGCCCGCGATTCCTGAGCATCACGCGGCTGCGCCCTTGATCCTCGAAGCTCACTTCGCCCGTCACGAAAGTGCCTTGCTTTAGGTCCACGTAACGCGCACCGACCATCGCAATGCCCGGATCCGTGAACGCAATCGCGATCGGCGCGCGCCGCTCGACCGCCACGACATGCGGATAACGCGCTGCATTCGTCCCTGCGGCGCGACCTTCGTCGGCGGCTTCGTGAAGCAGGGGCAGCACGCCGTTCGCATCGCCCGCGATGAATACCGGATGCGTGCCCGCCTGCAAGGTCAGCGCATCATGGAGCGGCGATCCATCGTCATCGAGTGCGAGGGACGTGTCGTGCAGACCAAGCCCGCCGACATTCGGCTTGCGTCCCGCGGCCACGAGCACATAGTCGAACGTGTCCTCGATCAGCTCCCCGGCACCGGAGACATAACGCAGGCGCACCTCATCGCCTTCGCGCAAAGCGGCTTCGACTTGCGCACGCGGCTCGAAATGAAGCGCTTCTGCGAATACACGTTCGGCATAGCCGCGCACATCCGGATCGCTCAAGGGCCCGACGCGTCCGCGCGCACCCAATACCGATACCCGCACGCCGAGCCGCGCCAGCGCCTGACCCAGTTCCAGCCCGATGACACCCGCGCCGATCACCGCGACGCGCTTCGGCAGGTCGTCCCATGCGAACACGTCGTCGTTGATGACCGCGCGATCGCCGAGCGCGCGATACATCGCGGGCATGACGGGGCTCGATCCGGTCGCGATCACGACGCTCTTCGCGTGCACTCGCGTGTGCTCGCCCACTTGCAGCAAGTTGTCGTCGATGAAACGCGCATAGCCGATGAGCTTGTCCGCATCGGGCATCGCATCGACACCCGCAACGACGAAGCCCACGAAGCGATCGCGCTCACGCTTCACGCGCGCCATCACCTCGCGCCCGTCGATAAGCACCGCGCCGTCGATATGCACGCCGAATGCATCGGCGTGAGTCGCGTGATACGCCGCGTCGGCCGCAGCGATGAGCAGCTTCGAAGGCATACATCCGACGCGCGCACACGTCGTTCCGTGCGCGCCGCCTTCGATGAGAATCGCCGAGGCGCCCGCCGCCTTCGCCGCGCGATACGCGGAAAGTCCCGCGCTGCCCGCGCCGATGATGGCGACATCCGTATGGATCGTGTTCATGATGAAGTCCCGAATGGTTGTTGCATTTGCAACCATCATGACGCGCGCCACACGAAACGCGAATGCTCGTTCGGATCGATTTCCTGCTCGATCGTCTCAGACGACGGCGCGATGAAGTCATGTATTCATCTAGACGTCTCATGCGCGTCACTGTCTCGTCATGTTCGCTTCCTAGAATCTCCCGAACGTTTCAGCGCGCCGTTTGAGCGCGCCCATCGAGGGAAGCTATGGACGCAATTCGCATCGAGCGTCTCACCAAGACGTTCGGAAACGGCCGCAAGGCGCTCGATTCCGTCGATCTGCGCGTGGAGGAGGGCGAAATGGTCGCGCTCATCGGCGCATCGGGGTCCGGCAAATCGACGCTCCTGCGGCACATCGCGGGCTTCACGGCATCCGACCCCGCGCCATCGCACGTCACGTTGCTCGGCCGGCCGATCCAGCAGAACGGCAGGATCGTGCGCGAAGTGCGCCCGATCCGCCGCGACGTCGCCTTCGTGTTTCAGCAATTCAATCTAGTCGGACGCCTTTCGGTGCTGACCAACGTGCTGATCGGCGCGTTGTCGCGCGTATCGCTGTGGCGGCGTCTCGCGGGCCGCTTCCCGCGCGGCGAGCGCTCGCTCGCGATGGAATCGCTCACCGCGATGGGCATCGGCGAGCACGCATTCGAGCGCGCGAGCAATCTGTCCGGCGGCCAGCAGCAACGCGCCGCACTGGCCCGCGCGCTCGTGCAGCGCGCGCGCATCGTGCTCGCCGATGAGCCCATCGCATCGCTCGATCCCGAATCGGCGCGCCGCGTCATGGAGTTGATGCAGGCGCTCAATCGCGAGCACGGCCTGACGGTCGTCGTGTCGCTGCATCAGATCGATGTGGCGATGAAGTACTGCCCGCGCACGATCGCGTTGCGCGATGGCCGCGTCGTGTTCGACGGCGCGAGCGAGCGCCTCACGTCCGCCGTGCTGCGCGAGCTGTACGGCTCGTCGGCGGACGAACTGCTCACGCATCGCAGCGCGCCGAGCGCGCACACGCAAGCTTCGCAGGCATTCGCCTCGGCCGCGGGCGTTTAAGTTTCGAACCGAACATCAACCCTGGATCGCATCATGAAAACAGCCCGTCTCTTCCTGGCCGGCGCCGCGCTCGCGTCTTGCCTTCTGACGCAGACCGTTCTTGCCGAGACGATCAACTTCGGCATCATCTCCACCGATTCGTCCGCCGCGCTCAAGCAGCGCTGGCAGCCGCTCATCGACGATCTGAACAAGCAGACCGGCCTCGACGTGAAGGCGTATTTCGCGACCGACTATGCGGGCATCATCGAGGCGATGCGCTTCAACAAGGTGCAGATCGGCTTCTTCGGGAATGCTTCGGCGATCGAAGCCGTCGATCGTTCGAATGGCGAAGTCTTCGCGAAAGTGAAGTACAAGAACGGCGAAGCGGGCTATTACTCGCTGCTCATCACGAACGCGAACAGCAAGTGGAAGTCGCTCGATCAGGTGCTGAAGAACACGAAGGACATCAATCTCGGCTTCGGCGATCCGAACTCCACGTCGGGCACGCTCGTGCCTTCGTACTATCTGTTCGCGAAGAACGGTATCAATGCGAAGCGCGCGTTCAAGAGCGTGTTGCCGTCGAGTCATGAGGCGAACATGCTCGCGGTCGTGAACGACAAGATCGACGTCGCGACCAACAACACCGACATGCTCGACACCATCAAGAAGCAGCATCCGGAGCTGTATCCGAAGGTGCGCGTGCTGTGGAAGTCGCCGCTGATCCCGTCCGACCCGCTCGTGTGGCGCCGCGATCTGCCGCAGGCGACGAAGGAAAAGCTGCGCAGCTTCTTCGATCACTACGCTGAAAAGGATCCGCGCGAGCAGGCGGTGATGGCTTCGATATCGGGTTATTCGGGCTTCGCGGATTCGTCGAACGCGCAGCTCGTGCCCATTCGTCAGATGTCACTCTTTCAGAAGAAGGAGCAGGTGCAGAACGATGCGCATCTCGACGCCGCCGACAAGGAAGCGCAGCTCGCAGCGCTCGATCAGAAGATCGCCGCGCTCGACAGCACGGCGGCGAAGTAAATGAAGCCGCTCGACGTAGCCACGTTCGAGGCCGGCGTCGTCCGGCCCATCACGACGAGCGCACCCAGGCGAAGCTGGACGTCGATGCTCGGCTGGATCGTCGTCATCGCCGTGCTCGGGCTGTCATGGAAAAGCGCGGACATGCGTCCGCTCGATCTGCTCGGCGCATCGGGCAACATGAGCGAGTTCGCACGCGACTTCTTTCCACCCGACTTCACGGAATGGCGCACGTATGCGCATGAAATGATCGTGACGCTCGCGGTCGCGGTGTGGGGCACGGCGCTCGCGCTGGTTTGCGCAGTGCCGTGCGGCTTGCTTTCGGCGCAGAACATCGCGCCCGCGTGGGTCTCGCAACCGGTGCGACGTTTGATGGACGCGTGCCGCGCGATCAACGAAATGGTCTTCGCGATGCTCTTCATCGTCGCGGTCGGGCTCGGTCCGTTCGCCGGCGTGCTCGCGCTTTGGGTGCATACGACGGGCGTGCTCGCGAAGCTTTTCGCGGAAGCGGTCGAGGCCGTCGATTCGAGGCCCGCCGAAGGCGTGCGCGCCACCGGCGCGAGCAGTCTCGATGAAATCGTCTACGGCGTGCTGCCGCAGGTGTTGCCGTTGTGGATCTCGTTCGCGCTGTATCGCTTCGAGTCGAACGTGCGCTCCGCGATGGTCGTCGGCATGGTGGGCGCGGGCGGGATCGGCGTCGTGCTCTATGAGGCGATCCGCTCGTTCAACTATGCGCAGACATGCGCGGTGATGCTGATCGTCATCGTGATCGTGTCGCTGATCGACCTCGTATCCGGCTGGGTGCGCGAGCGCGTGATCTGAGCTGCGTCACGACATCAGGACGTGGCGGCATTTGCGTGTCTGCCTCAAAATTCCTCGGCCACCGTGAATTGTCCCGTCGCGGAAGAGAGAAGGGCGCGGTGAGCCTAGACGCGGCCCGCGACCGCGAGCACGTCGAGGAATTGCGTGCCGGCGTCGGCGAGCATGCCGGAATTGTCGATGTTCACGACGCGCGCGTGCGACGGCAATTCGAACGCGGGGCGGCGCGCAAGCCGCGCTTCGATCTGCCGCGCATCCTCGCGTCCGCGGCGCGCGAGACGCGCGGCCAGGACCGAAGGCGTTGCATCGATATGCACGAAGCGCGCGTCGGGATAACGGTCGAGCGCGAGTCCCGCGTGCTGCCGCGAACCGTTCACGACGACGGGCATGCCGCGCGCAAGCCACGCATCCAGTTCGATGCCGATGCCGTAGCGCAGCCCGAGGCTCGTCCAATGCATCGCGAAGAGGCCATATGAAAGCCTCGAAGTGAACTCGTCATGCGACAGCGCGATATGGTTCTCCCCTTCCCCGACCGCGCGCGTGATGTAGCGATGCGCGAACATCACCTGCGCGCCGATGCGTTCGCGCGCGAAGCCGAGCAAAGAGTCCTTGCCCGCGCCCGATGGTCCCATCACGTAGATCAGTTTCGAGCTATCGACTTCGGTCATGCCACATCCTGTGCGTTGTTGAACGGCAGGCGCTGCCACAGCGTGAAGGCCGCGCCCGGCTCGGGTTCGATGAAAAGCGCCGCGCCGTGCACCGGCAGCGGGCCGAGCGCATCGATGCGCCGCATCCATTCCGACACGATCGACGCGCGCGCGTTCGCGTCGTCGAGCGAATCTGAAAGCGTCATGTGAAAGCGATATTCGTCGAAGACATACGGATAGCCCCATGCGCGCAGAAGCTCGACCTGGCGCGCGCTCATGTCCTCGTGAATGCGCCGTTCGAGGCTTTCAGGCGAAGGCGTGGCGCGTAGCCCGGAAAGCGCCTGCAGGGCACTGGCGGCGAGCGTGCGAAGCGTCGCGTCGTCGCTGGCTTCGGCGGGCCGCAGCGCGACGAAGCGGCCCAGTTCGGCCGCCTTGACGCGCATCTCGAAGCGCGGCACTGCGCTTGCCCATGCGCGAGCGCACGCGAGCACGTCCGCGAGTTCGATGCCGGGGGCCATGTGGAAGGGCGCGACGAGCGTCGCGTGCCAGCCGTAACGGCGCGGCGCATGCGTGACGTCATGAACGGCCGTCGCGGTCTCGCGTCCGTTCTCGGGATCGCGCCCGAGCCACTCGCAACCGTCGCGCCACCATGCGGAGGAGGCGGGCGGGGCGTAATAGAGCGCCACGCGCGGATGGGCGGCAACGCTCATAGATCGTGCTCGACCATCAACTGCACGCGGTCCGCCGCGAAATGCGTGATGCCGTATTTGATCGGCACGCCGTTCTCGTCGACATCGACGTTCTCGACCCACAGCACCGGCTGCTGACGATTGATCTGCAAGCGCCGCGCCACGTCCGACGAAGGAAGCACGCTGCCGATGCGGCTCCATTTGCGCGTGTAGTCCTTCACGCCGAACTTCGCAAGCGCAGCGCTGATGCCGCCCGCCGCTTCGATCGACGCGGGCAGATCGTTGAAGCGCGTGGCCGGATACCAGTTACGCGCGTAAGTCATCGGGATGCCGTCGGAATCGTGGCGCGTTTCGATCTGATAGACGAGCGTGCCCGCGCGCACGCCGAGTGCCTTCGCGACGGCCGGATCGGCCTTCACGCGCTCCGAGCTCAACACGACGCCCGCCGACGTGTGCTTCTGGCGGCGCAGGTTCTCCGTGAAGCGCGTGCGGCGTCCGATCTGATAGTCGATCGCGCCCGGCTGCACGAACGTGCCGCGCCCCTGCTCGACGCTGACGAGGCCCGTCGCGGCGAGCCGAAGCATCGCGCGGCGCACGGTATGACGGTTCACGTCGAAGCGCCTGGCGAGTTCGGCCTCGCTCGGCAGACGTCCTTCGTCGCCGAAGCTCTTTGCGGCGATCTCCGCGGCGAGGATCTGCTCGATCTGCCGCCAGACCGCAACCCCCGCGCCGCGCTCGACCGCATGGAGAGGCGCGGCATTTTCGCTGGATGTCATGGCGCTGTCATTCCTGTCGGTTTGAATATCGTTCTTCCGGATTGTAGTGCGCAACTCGTGATGGAAATGTGAAAAGCCTCACTACACGACCAAACGTCTAGACGACTAGATAAGGCGACGAGTAGCATAGGACGGCCGGATCCTTTCGAACATAGGGAAAGCGATGAGTAATTCAATGGAGTCGCGGAACGCTTTCGGCCGCCGTGAATGGATGGCGGTGCTCGCGCGCACGCCGCGCGACGCGCTGAAACAGGCGCTCGATGCGGCGCTCGAAGGCGCGAAGGTGCCCGCTTATGTGTGGCTGCGCGCGCCGGACATCGGGCTTGCGATGGTGCGCGGGCGCATCGGCGGCACGGGCGATGCGTTCAATCTCGGCGAGACGACCGTCACGCGCGCCACGCTGCGTCTCGTGCTCGACGACGGCAGCGCGCCAGTCGGCGTCGCGGTACACATGGGCCGCGACAAGGAGCGCGCAACGCTCGCCGCGCTCGCCGACGCGCTCCTGCAGATGCCCCGCTATGCGGACAAGTTGCAGACGCAACTGGTTGCACCGCTGGCCGCACGCATCGCCGATGAGCGGCGTCGCAAGGAAGCCGAAGCGGCCGCGACCAAGGTCGAATTTTTCACGATGGTGAGAGGCGAATGATGCAGATCGACATGACCCGGCTCGTGCCCGGCTTCAACGACACGGTGCACGACGCGCAGCGCGTGTTCCGCGCGTTGCTCGATGCGCTGTCGCGCCCGGGCAGCATCGTCGCGATCGATGCCGCGTTGCCGAACAATCACGCAATGCGCGATGCGCTCGCCGCACGCGTGCCGCTCGCGGCGTTCGCGTCGCTGCTCGCGCTGACGGATTATTCGACGCCGGTTTTCATCGAGCGCGAAGACGGCGTGCTGGGCGACGCCCTGCGTTTTCACGCGAGCGCGACCTTGACGCGCGATCGCCGCGCGGCCGCGTTCGCCTATATCGACGATGCGCGCGACATGCCTTCGCTCGATACGTTTTCGCACGGCGATCCCGAATCGCCCGAGGACTCCGCGACGTTGTTCATTCGCGTGCCCTCGTTGACCGAAGGCGAACCGCTTGCATGGCGCGGTCCCGGCATCGCGGCGTCGCGCACGGTGGGCATTGCGGGATTGTCGCGCGAGTTCTGGCGCGAGCGCGCGGCGCTCACCGCGCTCTTTCCTTGCGGCATCGATTGCTACTTCGTCGCGGGCGGCTCGCTCGTCGGCCTGCCGCGCACGACGCACGTGGAGGTGAGCTGATGTACGTCGCGGTCAAGGGTGGTGAACGCGCCATCGAACGGTCATGGGACGTGCTCGCGAAAAAGCGTCGTGGCGATGTCGCCGTGCCCGAGCTTTCCGTCGCGCAGATTCGCGAGCAGATGCGTCTTGCCGTCGCGCGCGTGATGACTGAAGGCTCCGTCTACGACGAAGACCTCGCCGCGCTCGCCATCAAGCAGGCGGCGGGCGATCTCGTCGAAGCGATCTTCCTGCTGCGCGCCTATCGCACGACATTGCCGCGCTTCGGCTACACGCTGCCGATCGACACGGAAGCCATGTGCGTCGAGCGCCGCATCTCGGCGGCGTTCAAGGACATTCCCGGCGGCCAGATGCTGGGCGGTACCTACGACTACACTCAGCGCCTGCTCGATTTCACCTTGCTCGCCGAAGGCGAACAAGTTGGCGATGCAACTATCGCGGCGAAGGCTTCCGGCGAAAGCGCGATGCCGCGCGTGCTGTCCATGCTCGACAAGGAAGGCCTCATCGAGCAGGAACGTTCGCACGAGAACGCGCCGCCACCGGGCGATCTGTCGCGCGAGCCGCTGTCGTTTCCCGCCGATCGCTCGACGCGCCTGCAAAACCTCGCGCGCGGCGACGAAGGCTTTCTGCTCGCGGTCGGCTATGCGACGCAGCGCGGCTATGCGCACAGTCATCCGTTCGCGGGCGAGATCCGTCACGGCGAAGTGGCGGTGGAGATGGTCGTCGATGAGCTGGGCTTCGCGGTCGAGATCGGCGATATCGAAGTGACCGAGTGTCAGATGATCAACCAGTTCGCGGGCAGCGGCGATGTGCCGCCGACGTTCACGCAAGGCTATGGCCTCGCCTTCGGTCATTCGGAGCGCAAGGCGATGGCGATGGCGCTCGTGGACCGCGCATTGCGCGCGGAAGAACTGGGTGAGTCCGTTGCTTCGCCCACGCAGGATGCCGAGTTCGTGCTGTACCACAGCGATAACGTGGAAGCGTCCGGTTTCGTGCAACACCTGAAATTGCCGCATTACGTCGATTTCCAGTCCGAGCTGGAGCTGCTTCGCCGCCTGCGTGCGGCGCATGGCGCGGATGACAACAAGGAGAATGCGGCATGAACGCACTCACCGAAGGCTATAACTTCGCGTACCTCGACGAGCAGACCAAACGCATGATTCGCCGTGCGCTGCTCAAGGCGGTGGCGGTGCCGGGTTATCAGGTGCCGTTCGCGTCGCGCGAAATGCCGCTTCCGTATGGATGGGGCACGGGCGGCTTGCAGGTGACGTCGGCGATCATCGGCGAGAGCGATACGTTGAAAGTTATCGATCAAGGCTCCGACGAGACGACGAACGCGGTGAACATCCGCCGCTTCTTCGCGCGCACCGCGGGCGTGGCGACCACCACGCGCACGGCGGAGGCGACCATCGTGCAGACGCGCCACCGCATTCCGGAGACGCCGCTGACGGACAAGCAGATCATCGTCTATCAGGTGCCGATGCCCGAGCCGCTGTTCCGTCTCGAACCGCGCGTGACGGAGTGCAGAAAGCTCCACGCGCTCGCGGACTATGGCCTCATCAACGTGAAATATTATGAGGATATCGTGCAGCACGGCAGCATTGCGACGACTTACGATTATCCGGTGCTGGTGAACGACCGCTATCTCACATCGCCCTCGCCGATCCCGAAGTTCGACAACCCGAAGATGCACATGAACCCTGCATTGCAACTCTTCGGCGCTGGCCGCGAACGGCGCATCTATGCGATACCGCCTTATACGAAAGTGAAGAGCCTGGATTTCGAGGATCATCCGTTCAGCGTGCAGAAGTGGGAGCACGCGTGCGCGCTGTGCGGTTCGCATGAAAGCTTTCTCGACGAGATGATCGTCGACGATCAGGGCACGCGCATGTTCGTCTGCTCCGACAGCGATTACTGCCATAGCCGTCGCGACGACGAAGAGGTCGCGCAATGAACGCACTGCTGAAGGCGACGCGCCTCACGAAGCGTTATGACGGACGCGGCGGTTGTGTCGATATCGATCTCGAGGTCTATCCGGGCGAGGTGCTGTGCATCGTCGGCGAATCGGGCTCGGGCAAATCGACCTTGCTGAATGCGCTCGCGTTGCGCAGCGAAATAGACGGCGGCGCGCTCACCTACACCACGCGCGAAGGGGAGGCGCTCGATCTATCGACGCTTGCCGAAGCACGCAAGCGTCTTCTGTCGCGCACCGAATGGGGCTTCGTGCACCAGAACGCACGCGACGGCCTGCGCCGCAACGTATCCGCGGGCGCGAACATCGGCGAGCCGTTGATGGCGATCGGCGCGCGTCACTACGGACGGTTGCGCGAAACTGCCGCCGACTGGATGAGCCGCGTCGAACTGGATGCGGCGCGCATCGACGAATTGCCTTCGGCGTTTTCGGGCGGCATGCAACAGCGCTTGCAGATCGCGCGTAATCTGGTGACGGGGCCGCGCCTCGTGTTCATGGACGAGCCGACCGCCGGCCTCGATGTATCCGTGCAGGCGCGCCTGCTCGACCTGCTGCGCACGTTGACGAGCAAGCTGCATCTCGCCGCGGTGATCGTCACGCACGACATCGGCGTCGCGCGTCTGCTCGCGCATCGGCTGATGGTGATGAAGGACGGGCGCGTCGTCGAGAGCGGTCTTACGGACCAGGTGCTCGATGATCCGCAACATCCTTACACACAGACGCTCGTCGCGTCCGTGCTGCCCGTTTGAGGTGCGACAGATGACCATGAATGCCTTTGTCACGAACGACACGCTGATGCTGCAGGCACGCGGCATCGAAAAGACCTTTACGCTGCATCAGCAGGGGGGCGTCCGTATTGCTGCGCTGTCGGGCGTTTCGCTCGATGTCGAGCGCGGCGAATGTGTCGTGCTCGCGGGTGCATCGGGTGCGGGCAAGAGCACGTTCCTGCGCTGCATGTACGGCAACTATCTCGCGACGCGCGGCACCATCGCGATTCGTGACGACAGCCGTGCATCGCGCCACGTCGTGCTGACCGAAGCCGCGCCGCACGAGATCATCCGCTTGCGAAACACGACGATGGGCTATGTCAGCCAGTTCCTGCGCGCGATTCCGCGTGTGTCGTCGCTCGATCTCGTTGCGGAGCCGCTCGTGTCGCGCGGCGTGGACGAAGACGAAGCGCGCGCTCGCGCATGCGCGTTGCTCGAACGCCTCAACGTGCCGCGACGCCTGTGGGCGCTCGCGCCCGCGACGTTCTCGGGCGGCGAACAGCAGCGCGTGAACATCGCGCGCGGGCTGATCGCGGCGCATCCTCTTCTTTTGCTCGATGAACCCACCGCGTCGCTCGATGCCGAGAACCGCGACGTGGTCGCGGACCTCATCGTCGAGGCGCGCGAGCGAGGCGCGGCGATCGTCGGCATCTTTCATGACGAGGACACGCGCGAGCGCGTCGCGACCCGCATCGTGCGGCTCGCGAGCGCCGGCGGCGCTTCCGTTCAAACCGATTCCGGAGTGTGGCAGACATGCTGATCAAGAATGCGCGCATCGTGACGCGCGACGAGGAGTTCGCGGGCACCGTGCGTGTCGAGGACGGACGCATCGCCGACATCGCGCCGGGCAATACATCGGCGCGCGATGCCGTCGACTGGGACGGCGACTATCTGCTGCCGGGCTTCGTCGAACTGCATACGGACAACATCGAAAAGCATCTCGCGCCGCGTCCGGGCGTGTTGTGGAATCACGAGGCCGCGATCATCGTCCATGACGCGCAAGTGGCATCCGCCGGCATCACGACGGTGTTCGATGCGCTCGGCGTGGGCTCGCGTCCCGAAGACGGCGTGCGCGGCCGCGAACTCCAGGTGCAATGCGCGAAGTCGATCGGCAAGTTCGTCGAGCGCGATCTCCTGCGCGCCGATCACTTTCTGCATCTGCGTTGCGAAGTGGGCACGACGGATGTCGTCGAAGTGTTCGATTCGCTCTCGTCTCATCCGCTTTTCAGGCTCGCGTCGGTGATGGATCACACTCCGGGGCAACGGCAATGGCAGGACCACGAGAAGTGGCGCAAATATCAGGAGCGTCACGGCAAGTGGAGCGACGAGCACACGAAAAAGATCCTCGCCGAGCTGGCGGAACATCAGGCGCGCTATGCCGCGAAGCATCGCGCGGAAATCGTCGGGCGTTGCAAGTCCCTGAACATCTCGCTCGCGAGTCACGACGACACGCTCGTCGAGCACGTCGAGGAAGCGGCGCGCGACGGCATCGCGCTCGCCGAATTCCCGACGACGCTCGACGCCGCCCGAGCCGCGCGCCACCACGGCATCGCGACCATCATGGGCGCGCCGAACGTCGTGCGCGGCGGCTCGCATTCGGGCAACGTGTCGGCGCTCGAACTGGCGCGCGAAGGGCTGCTGGATATCCTGTCCTCGGACTACGTGCCGTCCAGTCTGCTGATCGCTGTATTCGATCTCGTGAGCAAAGCGGCCTGGTCGCTGCCGCGCGCGGTCGCGACGGTGTCGTGGGCGCCGGCGCATGCGGCCGGCCTGACCGATCGCGGCGCCATCGCGGCGGGCCTGCGCGCGGACTTCGTGCGCGTCGCGTCGGTGGACGGATTGCAGGTTCCACGCGAGACGTATCGCGCGGGACGGCGCGTAGCCTGACACGCCGCGCTTCATTCCCATCCCGCCGATAGCCACAGGTCAGCGCTTCGTCATACGCGGGTAAGCCCGCGTTGACGAAGCGCGAGCTTCTTCAGTACCCTCACACGCGTGTTCGCTATGTGAATCGGTGTTCGTCTAACGAACATTCGCGCCGATTTCCATGCAACGACCGGGTCTGCGGCTCGCACGACAACGACAAAAACGCCGGCGGGAAGCGGTTTCAGTTCCGGGATGCGGCCTTGCGAGGCGCGCGCCCATCATCGAAAAGGGAATGAAGTGAGTAGAAGTCCTGCCGTGAACGTACAGACGTTCATCAACGAGCATCCGTTCTCGCCGTTTCAATGGCTCATCTTCGTGATGTGCTTCGTGATCGTCCTTCTGGATGGTTTCGATACCGCCGCGATCGGCTTCATTGCGCCTTCGCTCGTCAACGAATGGCATATCAGCCGGCCGGCGCTCGCGCCCGTTCTGAGCGCGGCGCTCTTCGGGCTCGCCGCGGGCGCGCTGCTTTCCGGGCCGCTGTCCGACAAGCTCGGCCGCCGCGCGATGCTGCTCTCGTCGGTGCTGCTCTTCGGCGTGGCGTGTCTCGCGTCGTCGTTCGCCGCGGACCTCACGCAACTGACGACGCTGCGCTTCATCACCGGCGTCGGCCTCGGCGCGGCCATGCCGAACGCCGTCACGATGATGAGCGAGTTCTGCCCCGACAACCGCCGCGCGACGCTCATCAATCTGATGTTCTGCGGCTTTCCGCTCGGCGCGGCGTTCGGCGGCTTTCTCGCGGCATGGATGATTCCGCATTTCGGCTGGCGCAGCGTGCTGATGCTGGGCGGCGTGGCGCCGCTCGTGCTGTCGGTGCTGCTCATCGTGAAGCTGCCGGAATCGGTGCGTTATATGGTGGCGAAGGCGAAGCCAGTCGAGAAGATTCGCGCGACGCTCGCGCGCATCTCCTCCGACGCCATGCAGGCGGGCTCGTTCTTCATGACGGAAGCCGCGCCCGCCGCGGCGGGGCAGAGCGGCATGAGCGTGGTGCTGTCGCGCTCGTACATCGTCGGCTCGGTCATGCTGTGGCTCGCCTACTTCATGGGCCTCGTGATCTTCTACGCATCGATCAACTGGATGCCGATCCTGCTGAAGGAATCCGGATTGACGCCGCAGAAAGCGACGCTCATTTCCGCGCTGTTCCCGCTCGGCGGCGTCGGCGCGGTGCTGTGCGGCGTGCTGATGGACAAGTTCAACGCCAACCGCATCATCGCGGCGTGTTATGCGCTCACCGCCGTGAGCGTGTATCTGATCGGTCAGGCCGTGGGCAACGTCGGCATGCTCGTGCTCGTCGTGTTCCTCGCGGGCGTTCTGATGAACACCGCGCAATCGTCGATGCCCGCGCTGGCGGCGGCGTTCTATCCGACGCAGGGACGCGGCACGGGTGTCGCGTGGATGCTCGGCATCGGGCGCTTCGGCGGCATCGCGGGATCGTTCCTCGTCGCCGAACTGACGCGCCTGCATTTCAGCTTCGGCGGCATTTTCGCGACGATCGCGGTGGCGGGAATCGTCTCGGCTGTCGCGCTCCTGATCAAGCAGGCGGCGCATCCGGAGACGGCGATGGCGAGCGACCTCAAGGCGACGGAACCGGTCGGGCATTGATTCGACGCAGTTTCGTGCAGGCATAGCGCCCCGCGTGGCTTCGGTCTCGCGGGGCGTTTTTCTTTGCATGACCCGCGTCGCGCGAGGTCCAGCGCCTCAAGAACGGCATCTGTCTGCCGTTAATTCCCATACGGCTTTCGATCGCAGGGCCACGATGCGCCTTTTCACGCAAACGTAAAACGGCACACGATCGCAAGCCGCACAGCAAGCGCCTGCCCCGGCGCTTTCATCGGCTCCTTCAACCAGATCGTGAAAAAAATATCCTTCAAGACCAAGCTCATGAGCACCGTGGGCTTCGTATGGCTCAGTCTGATTCTTCTGTGCGCGCTCAATGCGATCTCCACGAAACACTCGCTGATGCGCAACCGTGAAAACGCGCTCGCCGAACAGGTTCAATCGGCGACGAGCGTCGTCAGGTTCTATGTCAAGCAGGCGCAAAGCGGCGCGCTGCCCGCGGAAGACGCGAAGAAGCTCGCGATCGCCAGCGTGCGCGCGATCCGTTACGGCACGAACGGCTATCTCGCCATCCTCGATTCGAAGATGTTTCAGGTGCTGAACTCGGTGCGCCCGGACACGGAAAACAAGATCAATGATTTCGTCGACAGCACCGGCAAGCACTTCACCGGCGAAATCGTCAAGCACGGTCTCGACGGCTCGCATATCACGACCTATCTCTATCCGAAGCCCGGCGAGACCGAGCCGCTGCCAAAGATCACATACGGCGACTACGTGCGCGAATGGGACTGGCATATCTACACGGGCGCGTATATCGACGATATCGACACGGCCTTTCATGCGATCGTGCTCAAGTCGCTGCTGCTCATCGGCGTGATCGGCGCGGCGTTGACGCTCGCGATGGCGCTCATCATCCGCGGCGTGCTGAAGAGCATCGGCGGCGATCCGCAGGATGTGTCGATCGTCTGCCAGCGCATCGCGGCGGGCGATCTCGCGCAGGCCGTGCAGGTGAAGCCGGGCGACGATTCGAGTCTCATGCATTCGATGCACACGATGCAGTCGCGTCTCACGCAGACGATCGCGCAGATCAAGCTCGTCGCGGATGGCATCACGGCGGCGTCGCGGGAAATTGCAGACGGTCATCACGATCTGTCTTCGCGTACCGAAGAGCAGGCGGCTTCGCTCGCGGAAACCGCATCGAGCATGGAAGAGCTCACCTCGACCGTGCGCCTCAATTCGGATAACGCCGGCCAGGCGAGCCAGCTCGCGGCGAGCGCGTCGTCGACGGTCGAAAGCGGCAGCGGCGTCGTGCTCGGCGTCGTGGCGACGATGGACAAGATCGCGGGCAGCTCGGAGAAGATCGTCGACATCATCGGCGTGATCGAAGGCATCGCGTTTCAGACCAACATTCTCGCGTTGAACGCGGCCGTCGAGGCGGCGCGCGCGGGTGAGCACGGGCGCGGATTCGCGGTGGTCGCATCGGAAGTGCGCGCGCTCGCGCAGCGTTGCGCGGCCGCGGCGAAGGACGTGAAGACGCTCATCGACGAATCGGTGACGAACGTCACGGCGGGGCAGGATCTCGCGCAGCAATCCGGCGACACGATGAAGCAGATTCTCACGTCCGTCACGCGCGTGAACGACATCATGAACGAGATCTCGTCGGCCTCGTCGCAGCAAACGCAGGGCATCGAACAGGTCGGCGTCGCGATCACGCAGATGGACGCCGTCACGCAACAGAACGCGGCGCTCGTCGAGCAGGCGACGGCCGCCGCTGCCGCGCTCGCCGTTCAGGCCGAAGAGCTGAAGCGCGCGGTCTCCGTGTTCAGAACCTGAACGCCTTTCATTCGACGACACTCCGTTTGCGAATCGTCAGACCGTGGCATGTCGCGTGCTGATTCGTATCGTGCGAACCGGCCGCGGCTCAAGCGTCGCGGCCAGCAGGCAGAACAAGCCGCAAGCATCGCATTTCGCAAACCGCAAACAGGAGTGTCCGATATGAAACGTTTCGCCCTTTCCGCCGCTGCCGGCGCCTTCGCTCTCGTCTGTGCATCCGCTTTCGCGCAGGACAATCCGCCGAGCTCGAGCACGGGCCTGCAGGCCGGCGACAACGCGCAAACGACCACGCAGCACGCGCAGTCGAAATCCCACAAATCCACGCATTCGAAGAAGATGCAGAAGAGCCCGATGAACGCGGGCCCGTCCACCGCGCCGGGCGGCACGGCGGCGCCGAGCGGACCGGGCGCGCCGGTCAGCGCGAGCGGCTCGGGTCAGTAACGGGAAACGCGCGATGAAATGACGAACGGGACGCCGCTGGCGTCCCGTTTGCTTTTGGGCTTTTGATCGACGTCTTACTTCGCGAACAGCGACGACATATCCGCGAACGCCTTGATCTCCACGGCATTGCCCGACGGATCGAGGAAGAACATCGTCGCCTGCTCGCCGACTTCGCCCCTGAAGCGCACATGCGGCTCGATGATGAAGCGCGTGCCCGCGGCGCGCAGTCTGCCGGCCAGTTCTTCCCATTGCGGAACAGACAGCACGACGCCGAAGTGGCGCACCGGCACCGCGTCGCCGTCGACCGCGCTCGTCGAACGATGCCCGGCTTCCTCGGGCGCGAGATGCGCGACGATCTGATGCCCATAGAAATTGAAATCGACCCAGGCGTCGGAGCTGCGGCCTTCCGGGCAGCCGAGCAATTCGCCGTAAAACTCGCGCGCAGCGGCGAGGCTGTGAACGGGGAACGCGAGATGGAAGGGCGGCATGGCGTGCTGGGTCGTGCTCATGGCGTGAATCCTTTAATCGACATGTGGGGAACGAAACCCCAGTGTATTGATAAATAAATCTGTTGAAAAACGATATATTGCGTGAGTCACCTCCAATATTTTCGATGAATCGACATGCTGCGCGAACTTCAGACCTTCATCGCGGTGGCGCGCCACGGTACGTTTGCGGGCGCGGGCGCGCATATCGGCCTCACGCAGTCGGCGGTGAGCGCGCAGATGCAGCGCCTCGAAGCGCATCTCGGCGTCACGCTCTTCGACCGCACCGGCCGCTCCGCGACGCTCAACAAGGCGGGCAGACGCACGCTCGAACTCGCCGACGAACTGATCGCACTGTACGCGCGTCTGGCCGAACCGGAAGGCGAGGACGGGCGCGGCGGCTTGCTTTCGGTGGGCGCGATCGCCTCGGCCCATGCGGTGCTTTTGCCCGAAGCGATCGGCGCATTCCGGCGCGTGCTGCCCGCCTGGCGCATCCGGCTCGTGCCGGGCGTTTCGCTCAATCTGCTGGCGAGCGTCGATGCGGGCGAGATGGACATGGCCGTCATCATCCGTCCGCCGTTCGCGCTGCAGATAGAGCTGCGATGGCGCACGCTCGTCGCGGAGCCGTTCGTGCTGCTCGCGCCCGCCGCCAGGAAAGGCGCTGACTGGCGCGAACTGATCGAAACGGAGCCGTTCATCCGTTATGACCGGCGCTCGTTCGGCGGGCGGCAAGTCGATATGTTTCTGACCAAGCGCCGCATCGCGGTGCGCGACTCGATCGAAGTCGACGAGCTGCCGGGCATCGCGCAACTGGTGGCGCGGGGCCTGGGCGTGGCGCTTCTGCCGGTGTCAGACGGCATCGGTGCGTGGCCGCGCGGTGCGGTCGCGCTCGAACTCGGCGATGCCACGTTCCATCGCGAGATCGGTCTCGTCGAGCGCGCGCGGCGCCTGCGTGCGGACGAGCCGGATGCGGCGACGCGGCTCGCGGGCTGCATCGTCGAGGCGGCGGGGCGTGGCGCGGCGAAAACGCCTGTCGGACGCGCACGCAGGCGGAACCCGGGGCGCGGCATCGCCTAGAATGCGTTGCAGACGCGTTCCCTTCGGTGGATGCCCATGGATGACGAGGAAGATATCGGCGACGCGAGATCCGGCCTCGCGGACACGGCGCTGACGCTCGCGCGATCGGGCGCACGTCGCGCCGAGGCGGCGCTCGCGTGGCTCGATCGCGTCGATCCCGGCACGCATCGGCGTATCAAGGGATTGCGGCTCGTCACCGCGTACGGCCTCGCGGCGGCGCTCGGCGCGTTGCAGGACGTGACGCAGAGCGTGCCGCCGGGCGTGTCCGTCGGCGGGCTCGCGGGCGGGTTCGCGCTCTGGGCGAGCGTGTCGGAGGCGCGCGCGACGCGTTTCGAATCGAGCCGCGATCTCGTCGTGCTGTGCATCGCGGCGGCGTTCGGTGCGCTGACCTTTGCTCTGTTCGGCCCGTCGCTGCGCGAGCTCGGGCGCGGCGGCGCCGAGCTGATTCTCGTGACGGGCGCCTTTCTGGCGGGCTACCTGAAGCGGTTCGGAGTGACCGGCGCGGGTATCGGCTCGCAGCTCTACATCGGACAGCTTCTCGCCTATGGGATGGACCTCAGGCCCGGCGATTCACGGGCGATTCTGATCGCCTTGCTGATCGGGATGCTTGCTGCCATCGTGCCGCGCATGTTGAGCGGGCCGGCCGAGCATCCGGCCGTGCTGCCGGCGTTGGCGTCCGAGCCTGCGTATGGACGTCACGCGATATCGCCGGCGTTCGCGATGGGCCTGCAGGCGGCGTGCGGCGCGCTCGTCGTCGTAGTGCTGAACCGCGCGTTCGGGCTGGCGGAATCGGCGTGGGCGATCACGGCTTGCGTGTATGTCGTCGCGACGTCGGCGGTCGGGACGGCGGAGCGCGTGCGGCGACGCATCTACGGGACGCTCGTCGGGGTGCCGATCGGCATCGTTTGCCTGCCGCTTGCGGAGCATTGGCCGCTCGTCGTCTGGATCTTGTCCGCGTTCGCGATGATCGCTTATGCGATGGCGTTGCCGGAGCGGTATGACGTCGCGTGTGGGGCCTTTGCGTTCGTGCTCATCGTGACGATGGCGGCGAGCGGGGTGCATTCCGTGGAACTGCTGACGGCGCGGGCCTGGGAGACGCTTTTGGGTGGGGCGTTGGGGTTGCTTGCGTCGAGGGTTATTTTTCCGTTGCGGGTGGTGAGGGGGTAGGGTGGTGGTTTTTGGCGCCGCGGTGCTCCCTCTTCTTTTGGATAGCAAAGTTATCGGATTTGAAGTCAGAACGAAACAGGCAGGCGAAATGTTGTGTCGATGAAGCTGCGCAAAGCTGACGCTTCTTGAATTCGAGCGTTATGCGAGTAAGCGCCGCCCCGCACGGCGCAACGCTGATAAACCAACGCGAACACGCAACTGCCGAAAGCGCAAAAGCACCAGCTAACCCAACCAGCTCAACGCCCCGCCACCTTCTCCAGCAACCTGTCCAGCACGTCGAAATCGACCGGCTTCACGAGATGCATATCGAAGCCCGCCTGCGCGGAGCGTTCCTTGTCGCTCTCCTGCCCGAACCCCGTCATCGCGACCACTTTGGCGGGTCCAAGGAGCCGTTGCGAGCGCAGCGTCCGCAGCACCGCGTACCCATCCATATCGGGCAACGCCAGATCGAGCAGAACCAGATCCGGAGGAAAATGCCGAATGACTTCGAGCCCTTCCTTGCCGTGATACGCGGTGCGCACGTCATGCCCCTTCATCTGCAGCAGCATGGCGAGGCTGTCGGCTGAATCCTGGTTGTCGTCGATCAGCACGACGCGCAGACCATCGCCCGCGGCCTGCGTCGCGTTCTGCGCGAGCACGCGATGCGGCCGCGGCGCATCGTCGTCGGACGCATAGGGCAGGCGCACCGTAAACGTGCTGCCCTGATTCGGCCCGGCGCTCACCGCGCTGATCGAGCCGCCATGCATCTCGACGATCGACCGGCACAGCGTGAGTCCGATGCCGAGCCCCGCTTCGCCGGGATTGAGATAGTGATCCTCCTGCACGAAGAGATCGAAGATGGACGCGAGGCCCTTTTGCGAAATGCCGCGCCCGGTGTCGATCACTTTCAGCAGCAGGGCGGTCGGCTCAGGCTCGACGACAACGCTGATCGTGCTCCCCCGCGGCGAGAACTTCGACGCGTTGTTCAACAGGTTCTGCACGACCTGCACGAGCCGTGTGCTGTCCCCCACCACATGAACCGGCTCCTGCGGCAGCTTCGTGACGACGCGCTGCATGCGCTCATCGGTGAAAGGATGCACGAGCTCGGTGCTGCGCGCGACGATATCGCTCACGTCCACGCGCGCCATGCGCAGATCGATCTTGCCCGTGGTGATGCGGCCCATGTCCAGCAGATCGTCGACGAGCCGGCC
Source organism: Caballeronia sp. INML3B (assembly GCF_023631305.1). Taxonomy (NCBI): domain Bacteria; kingdom Pseudomonadati; phylum Pseudomonadota; class Betaproteobacteria; order Burkholderiales; family Burkholderiaceae; genus Caballeronia; species Caballeronia sp. INML3B. The sequence continues at coordinate 19,574 of NZ_JALQDI010000044.1, read as the reverse complement.
GAGATGCGACGTCTGCCTGTCGATGATGTCGCGGCACGCGGCGACGCGCTGCGGCATGTCCGTTTCCATCTGCATCACGCCGATGGCATTGCGCACCGGCGCGAGCGGATTGCGCAGCTCGTGCGCGAGCGTAGCGAGAAACTCGCTGATGCGCCGCGACGATACCTCGAGCTGCTCGAGGCGCTTGCGCTCGCTCATGTCGCGCGTGACCTTCGCGAAGCCGCGCAGCACGCGATGCTCGTCGTACACCGCCGTGATGATCACGTTCGCCCAGAAGAGCGAGCCGTCCTTGCGCACGCGCCAGCCTTCGTTTTCCACGCGGCCAGTGCGAATCGCGGTCTGTAGTTCGATCTCGGGAAGGTTCGCGGCCAGATCCTCGGGGCAATAAAACGTCGAAAAGTGCTTCCCGAGAATCTCCGATGGCTGATAGCCCTTGATGCGCATCGCGCCCGTATTCCAGCTCGCGATATGGCCGCCCGTATCGAGCATGAAGATCGCGTAGTCGCTCACGCTTTCCACGAGCAAACGGAAGCGCTCTTCGGACAGACGCAGCTTTTCCTCCTCGGCGCGCTTGGCGGTGAGATCGTGCGTGCATTTCGCGTAGCCGATGATCTCGCCCTTCGTATTGCGCGCCGCGGTAATGACGACGTTCGCCCAGAACAGCGAGCCGTCCTTGCGCACGCGCCAGCCTTCATCCTCGAAGCGGCCGGTCGCGTACGCCTGCTTCAGTTCGTATTCGGGCCAGCCGCGCGCCACCGACTCCGCCGTGTAGAAGCGCGACAGATGCTGGCCGATGATCTCGTGCGCCTCATAACCTTTGATCTTGCGTGCGCCGCTGTTCCAGCTCGTGATGCGGCCGTTGAGGTCGAGCATGAAAATCGCGCAGTCTTCGATCGCATCGACGAGCGCGTGATACTGCGCGTCGGTCATTGCGCGCCCGCTCGAAGCCGGGCCTGCGACGCCGAGTTGGGGAACGGCGGATCTCGATCTGGTCATGGGTCTGTAGTCAGCGCAGCGGTGATGTGGTGTATCGCATTTCCGTGTAGCCGGTGCGTGGCCGGTGGACATCGCCTGGACAAAAGTCGCTTACGACAGTTTACCCGCTGGCGGCGCCTCGCACCGAAGCCTTTGTAACAAGCGGTAGGCGGCGGCTGGCCGTCCCGTAAACGTCCCTTGACAGCGCGCGGTGTGATTTATAGCTTTTAATCATTTCAATCCCGAAAAGAGCCTCGCTCATCCGTCGGATCGGCCGCTCGACGCATCCAGCGAACTCGTCTGTTGCGCACCGCCCTGACGTTTGCAAACGGAGGCTCTCATGGACCGTCGTCGCTTCCTCTCGCTGTCCGCGTTCTATACCGTCGCGGCCGCCACCGGCACGCTTGCCGCCTGCCATTCGGGCGATCACGACGACAACGGCAACGCCGGGGGCGGCGGTTCGACGCCGCCGCCCGCGGGCGCATTTGCGTTCCCGCAAGGCGTCGCGAGCGGCGATCCGCGCGACGTCTCCGCGGTATTCTGGACCCGCTGCGTCGCGAACGGCAGCAATGCGGCGGCGTCGCCGTCGCCCGTCGCGGTGACGTTGCAGGTGTCAGCGCAGCAGAACTTCGCGCAGCTCGTCGCCAGCGTGCCGTTGAGTGCCGTCGCAGATTACGACTTCACCGTGCGGACCAAGGTCACCGGTCTCGCCGCGAAGACGACGTACTACTACCGTTTCGTCGCGGGCAGCGACATCAGCGCGACGGGCACGACGCGCACCGCGGCCGCGGCGAACGAAGCCATCCCGCAACTGCGCTTCGCTTGGTTCGTGTGCCAGAACTGGAGCGCGAATCACTGGCAGGCAATGTCGCTGCTGGCCGCTGAAACCGATCTCGACTTCGTCGTGCATCTGGGCGATTACATCTACGAGGCGGGCTTCGCCGCGCAACCCGGCACCGTGGAGCCGGCGCATCCGGCGATCACGCTGCCGAGCGGCGGCGCCTATGCCAGCACGCTCGATGACTACCGCACGCTATATCGCACATATCGCGGCGACGCGCGCCTGCAGAACGTGCATGCGCGCTTCCCGGTCATCGCGATCTGGGACGATCACGAATTCTCCGACGATTGCTGGCAGGATCATCAGACCTATACGAACGCCAATCTTCAGCAGACCGCGCGACGCCGCAATGCGAATCAGGCGTGGGCCGAGTACTTGCCGGTCGACTGGGGCGACGTGTCGTTCGATCTCAACAACACGGCCTACGACAACATCCGCATCTATCGCGACTTCCACTTCGGCTCGCTCATGCATCTCGTGATGACCGACGAGCGGCTCTATCGCGACGATCACGTCGTGAGCGAAGCGGCCATCGCGCAGGCGCTCGGGCACGATCCGGTCAACGGCAACGATCTCGTCGGCTCGCGTTATTTCGTGGCCCAGCAAGTGCTCGCGCGATTCGAAGCAGCCGATACGCAACGGCTCGGGCGCGTACCCTCTATCTTCGGTCCCGCGCAGACGCAATGGTGGAAGGACACGCTGAAGGCTTCCACCTCGATATGGAAGGTATGGGGCAACGAAGTGATGATGAACCGACTGTGGCTCGATCTCACGTCGATCGCGCCCGCGCCCGATAACGTCGTGTTCGTGCTCGATTGCGACGCGTGGGATGGCTATCCGTCGCACAAGGCGGATCTGCTGTCGTTCGTGAAGGCGCAGAACATCACGAATCTCGTCGCGATCACGGGCGATCTGCATGCGTTCCAGGCGGGCATCGTGCGCGACGTGCCCAATCCCGCGACGGGCACGCCGGTGATGATCGATCTGATGTCGGCGGGCATCAGCAGCCAGCCTTTCTTCGAAGACGTGAAGACGTATGCGGCGGGCATGCCCCTCGCCTCGCTGATCGGTTCATCGGCGCTATTGGACAGCTTCATCCGCCAGAACAATCCGGACATGCTGTATGCCGATCACGACGGCATCGGCTACGCATCGGCGACTCTCACGCCCACGCAATTCGTCGCGATCTTCAACAAGATGAAGTTCCTCAATGCCGACGGCACTGCGCCGCAAAGCCCGCTGCAAAAGCGCACGCGACTGACGATCAATGCGGGCGCGGTATCCGTCGCTGTCGAGGACAACGTATGAATGCACAACGCGCTTCATACACAAGCGATCGATCCATCCATTCCTATCCGTGCTTTTGAGGGGATTTCAACGCCGATCCGCGCACGTAGACTGCGTGCACATTTCATGAGGTCGGTTGCTGGCAGGCAGTGCAATGAGGCCGATTTGAAGTGGCTATGTGAAACCCTCAGGAGCACTATCATGACCGGCAAACTCAAAGGCATCTTCCTCGTCGCGGCGCTCGCGGGCGCTTCCCATGCAATGGCGAGCGGCTATGGCCCTGCACCGTATTACTCGCCGATGGACGGCGCGCCCATGTCGCAGCAAGGCATGAACATGCAGACCATCGCACAGGATGCACAGCAAACCAACGACGCGAGCGTCGACAAGTCGAAGCAGGACAGCCCGCTCATGCAGGCGCAGGACTGAGCACGTCTGCGATGACTTCGCGTCCTGCCGGTCATGCCGGCGGGACGCGCTCGTCCTGAATCCGCCGATGCGGTGACACCCATGGTGAGCCGTTCTTCCGGGGGGATTTCAAGTCGAGCGCACGCAATTACACTGCGGGCACATTTCGGAGGGTCGAGCCTGTGGCAGGCAGTGCGAAGAGGCCCTTGAAGTGAACCTTCGAAACCTTCAGGAGCACGACCATGACAGGAAGACTCATCGGCATTGTCCTCATCGCGGCGCTGGTCGCCGGATGCTATGCGCTCGCACGCGGCCATGGTCCCATGACGTACTACATGGACGACAACGCGCTGCTGTCGCGCTATCTCGCCGATGCACAGACGCTCGCAAGCGACAGTCAGCCCGCGAGCGCGAGTGTCGCGACCGTGAAGCACGACAGCCCGCTGCTTCAGTCGCAGGACTGACGACGCTCGGCGAAATGCGGCTGATGTACTGGGTCGAGATCATCGCCGACGATTCAATGGAACGCCTGATTCGCCGCGTTTTTCGCGGCGTTCGATGCGCCGTCCGCGCCGACGTTCCCGACGGTTTCCTTCGCGCGCCCGATCTCGATCTTCGGCATGAACAGCATCGCGACGACGGTGCCGAGCGCGATCACGAACATTGCCGCGAACGTCAGATGCAGCGAGTGATGCAGCACGAGTCGGATCTCGTTGTTCGTCGCGAAGTCGCCGGGCACGGACGAGAGCAGTTGCTTCAACTGGTCCGCGTGCACGGGCGGCAGGCCGTCCGTATGCGTGAGGCCGTAGTTCTGCACCGCGCCGAACACGGCGGCGCCGAGCGTGTTGCCGAGATTGCGCGAGAAGAGGTTCGATGCGGTCGCGCTGCCTCGCTCGTGCGGCTGCACGATTTCCTGGATCAGGATGAGACACGACACGCTCGTGATGCCCATGCCTAAGCCGAGCACCGCCGAGCCGACGCCCGCCCAGATCGCGCTCGATTGCGGACCGAGCAGCACGAAGGGCAACGCGCCGAGCGGAATGAACACCGGGCCGATCATCAACAGGCGCCTCAGACCGATGCGGCTGAACGAGCGCGAAGTAAAGGTCGCGCCGCTCGGCCAGCCGATCATCATCATCGTGAGCGCGAGGCCCGCTTCGACCGGCGTGCGATGCATCACGCCCTGCACGTACATCGGCAGGAAGGTGGTGAGGCCCATCATCGCCATGCCGGCGAGCAGGGTCGCGACGTTGCTCGCCGCGATCGGCCGATGCGACCACAGGCCGAACGAGATCATCGGATCGGCGGCGCGGCGCTCCTGAACCACGAAGCACACGCTGGCGATGACCAGCACCGCGATCTCGATGCCGACGCGCGCATTGCTCGCGTGGCCGGCGTCGGTGAGCGTCATCATCAGCGCGGCGACGGCGGCGGTGAAGAAGAACGCGCCCGCGAAATCGATCGCCGGACGGCCGTGACGCTTTTCCTCGTGCAGGAAGAGGATGAAAAGCAGCGCGGCCAGAATGCCGATCGGCACGTTGATCCAGAAGATCCACGCCCACGAGAACTGGCGGATCAGCAGGCCGCCGACCATCGGCCCGAGCACGGCGGACACCGCCCAGACGCTCGCGAGATAGCCCTGCACCTTGCCGCGCTCGCGCGCCGGATAGAGATCGCCGACCACCGTCAGCGCGACCGGCAGGATCGCCCCCGCGCCGACACCCTGGATCAGCCGGAACACGATCATCGCGGGCATCGACCACGCGAAGCCCGCGAGCACCGAGCCGATCAGAAAGATGGCGATGCCCGCAAGGATGGCCGGCTTGCGGCCGTACAGGTCCGCGAGCTTGCCGAACACCACCGTGAGCGCCGTCTGCGTGAGCAGGAAGGAAGAAAACACCCAGCTGTAGAGATTGAGCCCGCCGAGTTGCGTCGCGATTTGCGGCATCGCGGTCGAGACGATGGTGGCTTCGATCGCGACCATGGCCATCGAGGCCATGACCGCTGCAATGACGAGGGGACGGGCGGTTTGTCTGTTCTGTGACATGCGGTGATGAATGGCAGATCGCGCGCCGCGCGAACCGGATGCGATGCGCGCGAAGCGGTCATGCTCGAAAGATGGAATTGCGGCGGCGACGCCCAGGCTTGCGAATTCCTTGCAGCCGAAGCAATGTCGCCGATGAAGAAGCGCCGGATGCAATGTTATCCCGCCGCGGGAAACGCTGCTCGGCGACGCCTGACGCGCCCTCATTCAACGCTAATTCTTCGCGCCTACGCTTCTTCATGTGGACGGGCGGCGCTTGCCCCAGCACTTTGCGGCTCGTTTCACGTTTTTCGTAACTCCTCAGCCCTTGGGCGTCGGCCGTCATCGGACCGACGCCCTTTTTCTTCCGGCGCTCACGCGCAGCTGTCACGCACATGTCGTCTTTCAGACCGAAATCTCCGGGAATGTCGCCTAAAATCGAACGGGCAGCTGAATCGCCCCGTTCCTTTCCGAAGCGGCGCACCCGGATGATCAAATCACTGAAGAATCAACTCGTCGTCGCGCTGGGGCTGCTCGTGAGCGTGATCGGCGTCGTGCAGGGCGTGAGTTCGTATCAGTTGAGCAAGACCGGCATGAGCGCGCTCCTCGACATGCGGCTCGAACAAGTGGCGGCGCGCATGCGCGACGGCTTCGCCGAGGGCATACCGCAGAATCCCGCGCGCGGCTCGCAGGACGATCGCGATGTCGTCGTCGTCGTGTGGAAGCCCGATGCCACTTTCCCGTTCCGCACGACCGATCCGTCACTGCATTTTCCGCGCGACGCGCAAGCGGGTTTCTCCGGCGTCGAGGTCAACGACGAACATTGGCGCGTCTTCACCCGTCAGGAGCCGACGATGACCATTCAGGTCGCGCAACGTTCGTCCGTGCGCCGCGAGATCACGCAGGAAGCCGCGACGCAAACGCTCTGGCCGATCGCCGTACTGCTGCCGCTCATATGGATCGCGGTCGCGCTCGTCGTGCGGCGCTCGCTGCGTCAGTTGAACGAGCTGGGCGCGCAGGTGCGGGCCATCGACATGGGTCATCTGCAGCCGCTGCCGACCGTCGGCGTGCCGACGGAAATCACGCCCTTCATCGAGTCGATCAACACGATGATCGAGCGCCTGGCCACCTCGATCGAAAAGGAACGCAAGTTCATCGCCGACGCCGCGCACGAACTCCGCACGCCGCTCACCGCGCTTCAGCTTCAGGCCGACAATCTCGCGCCGCATATCGTCGCCGGCAATCAGGAGCGCTTTCAGGAATTGCGCAAGGGCATCGCGCGCAGCGGCAAGCTCATCGCGCAACTCTTGCGGCTCGCGCGCGCCGATGCACCGGTGAACGGCGCACCGCTCGCGCGCGTAGACCTCTCGGAAGTGGTGACGGGCGCCGTCGCCGACGTGCTGCCGATCGCGATCTCGCGCGGCATGGACATCGGCGCGGAGGAAATGGTGAACGCGCACGTGCGCGCGGTCGAGACGGACATCGGGATGGCGGTGAAGAATCTCGTGTCGAACGCGGTGCGCTATACGCCGGATGGCGGCACCATCGACCTGCGCATGCGGCGTGACGGCGACATGGTCTGGATCGACGTGATCGACAACGGCCCGGGCATCGACGAAGCACTGCTGCCGCGCGTGTTCGATCGCTTTTTCCGGGCGAATCCGGACGTGGAGGGCAGCGGGCTAGGCTTGTCCATCGTGAAGGCTATCGCCGCGCGCTACGGCGGCGACGTCACGCTGAGAAACCGCAGCGACGGCCAATCGGGCATCGTCGCTTCAATCAGCTTTCCGGTCGAAGAAGTCAGCGAAAACGTGCCTGCGCCTGTATTCAACACGTAGGGATTTGCGCGCGCTTTTACGACGATTACAATGCATTCGCTGCGCGGCACAAAGCGATCTTCACCGGTCAGTAGAAGAATTAAATAGACCGGTCGTGCGTTTGGATTTTTCGGGCCGCATTCCTAGGCGCGTGGCGCGCGCCATTCTCGCGAGGCGCGGGGTGGAACATGCGAATTCTCCTGATCGAAGACGACGTGCAGATCGGCACGAGCCTCATGCGTGCGCTCAAGGATGCCGACTATGCCGTGGACTGGGTCCGCGACGGCAACGCGGGCCGCGAGGCGATCAACGCCGCCGAATACACCGTCGTGCTGCTCGATCTCGGCTTGCCGGGCGTGACGGGCATCGAGCTGTTGCGACAGGCGCGCACGGGCGGAAACGCGACGCCGGTGCTGATCCTCACCGCGCGCGATGATGTCGACACACGCGTTCAGGGCCTCGATCTCGGCGCCGACGACTATCTGCTCAAGCCCTTCAATATGCCCGAACTCCTTGCGCGCATCCGCGCGGTGCTGCGGCGCAAGGCGGGCTACGCGGTCTCGCGTCTCGGCGACGATTCGATCTGCCTCAATCTCGACCAGCGCACGCTCACCTGCGGCGAGAATTCGGGCGTGCTGTCCGCACGTGAATTCGCGCTGATGCACGCGCTGCTCGAACGTCCCGGCACGATCTTCTCGCGCGACCAACTGGAAGACCGGCTCTATGGCTGGGGCAAGGAAGTGGAGAGCAACGCCGTGGACGTGCTGATCCATTCGGTGCGCAAGAAATTCGGCGCGGGCGTGATCCGCAACGTGCGCGGGCTCGGCTGGACCGTGATGCTCGGGCAGGCGGGCCGCGAGGAAACGAAGTAGCGCGCGTTGCATCGGCGGCGCGGCGCTCAGGGCCGATCGTGATGCCGCCCGAGGGCGCCGCAGAAATACATGCTGTAGTCGTGATCCTGCGTTTCGACCTGACGCATGCGGCGTTCGAGATCGGCGAGATCGCTCGATGATGCGAGATAGGCGTCGCGGGCCTCGTCCGGCGTGTGAATCGAGAAGAGATGGTCGATGGACTGCGAAAGACGTGCAAACATGATGTGCTCCCGTCGTTGAAAAAAGGCCGATATGAGTGGGGCCGACGAAAGCAGGTTATGCCCGGCGAATTAGAAAGGAATGAGAGCGCAATCGCATGCCTTCGATGCGCGATTGCGCCCTTCGCATGACGAAGCGTTCGCCAACGCACCGTGAATCCGATCGCACTGCGGGCAGGCACTGCCGCGCCGCACCATCCCGTGCTATCGTGCTTTTATACGGGTTACATGCGGGTTTCGATACGAAACGCCGTGCGTCATCCGCGTTCGTCGATCGTCTCTCGTGAAGGCCGCCATGAACGATGTGTCTCGTATCCTCAGTGCCCGCGACCGCGTCGAGTTGCTCTGCTGGCTCACGTGCGGCAGTCTCGGCGCGTATTACCTGAATGGCGACTGGCCTGCCGCCTCGTTTCACGTGCAGGCCGCGCATAAATGGCTCGACCGGCATCAGCGCCTCGCGGACTGGCTCACGGTCGCCAAGCTCGCCGCCATTGCACGCGAGATCGCCACGCAGCATTGCGCGCTGCTCGAAGCGGACTGGGCGCGCGACGCCGTCGAGGAAATCCTCGACAGTGAAGACCTCAACTATCAATCGGATGTCGTCCGGCAGGTCTTCGACGATTGCCGCCGCGCACTCGCCGAAAAGCGCACGCCGGAATGACGTGCTCGCGCGCACGGGCAGGCTCTAGCGCGAATTACTGTATGGATGTACAGTAAGCCATTTTTATTGCCTGGCGGCACTGCCTTAGCATGTTCGGTGCGTTCTCCTCTGTCGATTTCGCCTTGAGCGCGTCTCGTTGCGCAGCGACGTTCTGATCGCCGCAATGGACACGCCGTCTCCGACACCCGCGCCGCGCCGCATCGCGCATCTCGACATGGATGCGTTCTTCGCGTCGGTCGAACTCCTGCGTTATCCCGAACTGCGCGGCATGCCCGTCGTGGTCGGCGGCGGCCGCAGCGCCACGCCCGAGACGCTCCCCGACGGCTCGCGCCGCTTCAGGCGCCTGCGCGATTACGCGGGCCGCGGCGTCGTGACCACATCCACTTACGAGGCGCGCAAGTTCGGCGTCTTTTCCGCAATGGGCATGATGAAGGCCGCGCAGCTCGCGCCCGACGCGATCCTTCTGCCGACCGACTTCGAGTCCTATCGCCACTACTCGCGCCTCTTCAAGGCCGCGATCGCGACGTTTACGACGCAGATCGAGAATCGCGGCATCGACGAGATTTATATCGACGTCAGCGATCTGCCTGGCGAGCCGGCCGATATCGGTCAGCGGATGAAGGACGCCGTGCGCGAGGCGACCGGGCTCACGTGCTCGATCTGCATCGCGCCGAACAAGCTGCTCGCAAAGATCGGCTCCGAGCTCGACAAGCCCGACGGCCTCACCATCCTCACGATGGCCGACCTGCCGACGCGCATCTGGCCGCTCGCCGCGCGCAAGGTGAACGGCATCGGCCCGAAGGCGAGCGAAAAACTCGCGGCGCTCGGCATCGTCACTGTGGGCGATATCGCCGCCGCCGATCCCGGGTTCCTGCAGACGCACTTCGGCGGCACGTATGCCGCATGGCTCGCGCGCATCGCGCAGGGACAGGACGAGCGGCCTGTCGTCGTGAGTTCGACACCCAAGTCGATGAGCCGCGAGACCACGTTCGAGCGCGACTTTCATCCGAAGCAGGATCGCGCGACGCTCTCCGCGGAGTTCACGGGCCTGTGCACGCGTGTCGCCGAGGACTTGCAGCGCAAAGGCTATGTCGGGCGCACGGTGGGCATCAAGCTGCGCTTCGACGACTTTCGCACCGTGACGCGCGATCTCACCGTGCCTGTTGCGACCGCTGATCCGGTCGAGATCCGCCGCGCCGCGACCGAATGCCTGAAGCGAATCGTGCTCGATCGCCGCATCCGGTTGCTTGGCGTGCGCGTCAGCGCGCTCGCGGGGCGCGATGAGAGTGGTTTCGCCGAGCCGGTGCAGGTCGAATTACCGTTCGACGCCGCCGGCGACTAAGCGTTTCCCCGTACGGCGCACTCGTCACCCAATGCCTATTAGGCTGATCAATACAGAAGTCTTTCATTGGTTCACCGCTCTGAGCGGGCTTTATCGCAGCGGCGCATAACGAAAGCTCGGATCCTTCGTTGCCGGCTCAATCGACGCGCGTTAGATTGTTCGCTTCCCCGAAGTTATCGATGGTTATCGATTCGACCGTGACGATTCAGACCGCTTTCAATCCCGCTCTCGCTTCCCTTGCCACATCCCGCGAAGCCGCCGATCAACCCATCGAGATTCGCCAGTTCGACGCGCCGCTCGGCGCCGAAGTGATCGGGCTCGATCTGTCGAAGCCGATATCGAAAGCCGATTTCGCGCGCATTCACCGCGCGCACCTGGATCATCACGTGCTCGTGTTTCGCGATCAGCGGATCACGCCCGATGAGCAGGTCGCGTTCAGCAAGCGTTTCGGCCCGTTGCAGATTCACGTGCTGCATCAGTTCGCGCTCGCGGGACATCCGGAAGTGCTGATCGTGTCGAACATCGTCGAGAACGGCAAGCCGATCGGCCTCGGCGATGCAGGCCATTTCTGGCACTCGGATCTCTCGTACAAGGACAAGCCGAGTCTCGGGTCACTTTTGCATGCGCAGGAATTGCCCACGGTCGGCGGCGACACGCTCTTTGCGAACCAGCATCTCGCGTGGGACACGCTGCCCGTGCATCTGCGCGATGCGGTCGAAGGCCGTGCGGCCGAGCACACGTATCTCGCCAAATACGCCGAGCTGCAACAGCGCAGCCCATGGCGGCCCAATCTTTCGGCGGAGCAGATCGCGCAGGTCAAGCCGGTCACGCATCCGATCGTGCGCACGCATCCGGAAACCGGGCGCCGCGCGCTCTTCGTCAGCGAGCATTTCACGACGCGCGTGATCGGCTTGCCCGAAGACGAAAGCCGCGCCTTGCTCGCGGAACTGTTCGCGCACAGCACGCGGCCAGAGTTCATCTATCGCCATCAATGGCGCGAGAGCGACATGGTGTTCTGGGACAACCGCTCGGTCATGCATCTCGCGGCGGGCACGCCCGACGATCAGCGCCGCAAGCTGTATCGCACGACCATCGAAGGCGACGCGCCTTTCTAAATACGAATATCGCTTCATTCACGGGGTTTTTCGATGCATTCTCGATCAGGGAAGGGCGCGCCGCGCGCCTTCATGGCCGCGCTCGCGGTCTCGCTCGGCATCACGTCGGCGAGCGCGCATGCGGAAGGCACATTGCGTATCGCCGAGCAGTTCGGTGTCGTCTATCTGTTGCTCAATGTGGCGCGCGATCAGAAGTTCATCGAGCAGGAAGGCAAGAAAGAAGGCCTTGATATCAAGGTCGATTGGGCGAAGCTGTCGGGCGGTTCGAGCGTGAACGACGCGCTGCTGTCCGGCTCGGTCGATATCGCGGCGGCGGGCGTCGGCCCCTTGCTGACGATCTGGGACCGTACGCACGGACGGCAGAACGTGAAGGGCGTCGCGTCGCTGGGCAATTTTCCGTATTACCTCGTATCGAACGATCCGCGCGTGAAGACCATCGCCGATTTCAGCGAAAAGGACCGCATCGCGGTGCCGGCGGTCGGCGTGTCCGTACAGTCGCGCATCCTGCAATATGCGGCGGCCAAGCAATGGGGCGACAAGCAATATGATCGCCTGGACAAGCTCACGCAGGCCGTGCCGCATCCCGATGCGACCGCGGCGATCATCGCGGGCGGCACGGAGATCAATGCGCACTTCGGCAATCCGCCGTTTCAGCAGCAGGAACTCGCGGGCAATCCGAAAGCGCATATCGTGCTCAATTCATACGATGTCCTCGGCGGCCCGAGTTCCGCGACCGTGCTCTACGCGACCGAGAAGTTCCGCAACGAGAATCCGAAGACATATCGCGCGTTCGTCGCCGGTCTCGCCGATGCCGCGCGCTACATCACGCAGCATCCCGATCAGGCCGCCGATATCTATCTGCGCGTGAACAACGCGAAAATCGATCGTGATCTGCTCATCAAGGTGATCAAGGATCCGTCGGTGCAATTCAAGGTCGCGCCGCAAAACACGTTCGCGCTTGCGCAGTTCATGCATCGCGTCGGCGCGATCAAGAACGAGCCGAAGTCGTGGCAGGACTACTTCTTCTCCGATCCCGCGACGAAGGACGGAAGCTGAACAGGCGCGCTTATCGGCGAGCGCGAATTGGATATGCGCATTGATTGGTTCGCTCGAGACGAGCGCGCCGGTATCGTGTTCGTTTGCCATCCAGCAGACAGATCATGGCCGCCAATCCCCAAGCGCTTTATTCACAGGAAGCCGATCGTCACACTTCCATGAGCGGCAAGCTTCTGAGCGCGAAGAACGTCACGCTCGAATACCGCACGCCCGAGCGTCTCGTGCGCGCGACGCACGATGTCAGTTTCGATGTGTACGGCGCCGACCGCTTCGTGCTGCTCGGGCCGTCGGGCTGCGGTAAGTCCACCTTGCTCAAGGCCGTCGCCGGTTTCATCGAGCCTGTCGCGGGCAGCATCGAAATCGGCGGCGAGCGCGTGCGCGGGCCGGGCGCGGATCGCATCGTCGTGTTTCAGGAATTCGACCAGTTGCCGCCGTGGAAGACGGTTCTCCAAAACGTCGCCTTCCCGTTGCGCGTCGCGCGCAAGCTCGGCCGCGCCGAAGCGCGTGAGCGCGCGCTGCATTATCTCGACAAGGTCGGCCTCGCCAAATTCGCCGACGCTTATCCGCACACGCTATCGGGCGGCATGAAGCAGCGCGTCGCCATTGCGCGCGCGCTCGCGATGCAGCCGCGCGTGCTCCTGATGGACGAGCCCTTCGCCGCGCTCGATGCGCTCACGCGCCGCCGCATGCAGGAAGAGCTGTTGCGCCTGTGGAGCGACGAGCGCTTCACGTTGCTGTTCGTCACGCATTCGATCGAGGAAGCGCTCATCATCGGCAATCGCATTCTGCTGCTGACGCCGCATCCGGGGCGCGTGCGCGCTGAACTGAACAGTCATCAATACACGCAGGAAAGCATGGGTCGCGGAGAGTTTCAGCAAAGCGTTGCGCGCATTCATCGTCTGCTGTTCGAAGAGGAGGCGCAATGAGCACGCCGCATCTGATCGTGCCGCCCGTGCGGCCCGAATACGAAGTCACGCCCGCCGCGCTTGCCGGGGTCGAACACGAAGCGCCGCTGCCGCTTGCGAAGCGGCTTGCGGATCGCGCGTGGCTGCGCAAGTCCATCATCGCGATCGTGTTGATCGCGATCTGGGAAATCGCCGCGCGCGCCGTCGATAACGATCTCCTGCTGCCGACTTTCAGCGCGACTTTCGTCGCGTTCGTGCAGGGCATTGCGTCGGGCGAGCTGATCGCGAAGGTCGGCATTTCGATGTCGGTATTGCTGCGCGGCTATGCGCTCGGCGCAGCGCTCGCGTTCGTGCTGACGTCGCTTGCGGTATCGACGCGCATCGGCCGCGACATCCTTTCTATGCTCACGGCGATGTTCAATCCGCTGCCGTCCATCGCACTGTTGCCGCTCGCGTTGCTGTGGTTCGGCCTCGGGACGGGAAGCCTGCTCTTCGTGCTCGTGCATTCGGTGTTGTGGCCGCTCGCGCTCAATACGTATTCCGGATTCCAGGCGGTGCCTTCGACCTTGCGCATGACCGGCCGCAACTACGGTCTCACCGGCATGCGTCATGTGATGCTGATCCTCGTGCCCGCCGCGATGCCGTCGATTCTCGCGGGGCTGCGCGTCGGCTGGGCATTCGCGTGGCGCACGCTGATCGCGGCGGAGCTCGTGTTCGGCGCGAGCTCGGGCAAGGGCGGCCTCGGCTGGTACATCTTCCAGAATCGCAACGAGCTTTACACGGATCGCGTGTTCGCCGGGCTCGCCGCGGTCATCGTGATCGGCCTCGCCGTCGAGCATCTCGTGTTCGATACCGTCGAGCGCGTCACGGTGCGTCGCTGGGGCGTGCAGCAATAACCGCGATCAATTTCCGTCGCGAATGAAGTCGATGAATGCGCGCAGCGGCCCCGGCATGTGCGCGCGGCTCGGATAGTAGAGCCGCGGGCCGGTGAAACTCTGCCACCACGGCTTGAGCACCGGCACGAGCGCGCCGGCGTCGATCGCCTCGCGCACGAATTCGTCGAACGTATAGACGAGACCCAGCCCGGCGATCGCCGCGCTTCTGCTTATTTCGATCGACGACGTGACGAGCGGACCCTGCGGTGCGATGCGCATCACTTCCTTGCCGCGCATGAATTCCCACACCGCCAGCACGCCGCTGTCGAAGCGATGCCCGATGCACGCGTGGTTCACGAGATCGCGCGGATGTTTCGGCTCGCCGTGCGCGGCGAGATAGGACGGCGCCGCAACCGCGACGAAGCGCTGCGTGCGCGGCCCGATCGGCACCGCGATCATGTCGCGCTCGATGCGCTCGTCGTAGCGAATGCCCGCATCGAAACCGGCGGCGAGCACGTCGATGAACGTATCGGTTGCGCTGATTTCCAGCTTGATGCCCGGATGCGCCGTCAAAAAGCGCGCGACGATGGGCGGCAGTATTTCGCGCGAGACGATCCTCGGCACGTTTAGCCGCAGCGTGCCGGTCGGGCTGTCGCGAAAGTGGTTGACGGTATCGAGCGCGCCCGCGATTTCCGCGAAGGCGGGCGCAAGGCGTTCGATCAGCCGCTCGCCCGCTTCGGTCGGCGTGACGCTACGCGTCGTGCGATTGAGAAGGCGCACGCCCAGCCGTGTTTCGAGCCTGCGGATCGCCTCGCTCAGCGACGACGCCGACACGCCGCGCAACAGCGCCGCCTGCCTGAAGCCGCGCGAGCGCGCGACGGCCAGAAACGCGTGAAGGTCCGACAAATCCGGCTCGTCCATGGTTTGCTCATTGTTCGCATGGGCGCACAGCCCATTCGCATTGAGGCGGATTATCGCACGTGTCAATTGCTCCCATAATCCTCTCCACGTCCTTCAGGAGAGAACCATCATGGAACAACGCAGACTCGGGAAGACCGGACCGCAATCGTCGGCCATCGGGCTCGGATGTATGGGCATGTCGGGCATGTACGGGCCATCGGATCGCGCGGAGAGCATCGCGACGATTCACGCGGCGCTCGAAGTGGGCATCACGCTGCTCGACACCGGCGACTTCTACGGCATGGGCCACAACGAAATGCTGATCGGCGAGGCGCTGAAAAGCGCGCCGCCTTCACGGCGCGATTCGGCGATTGTGAGCGTCAAGTTCGGCGGCATGCGCGACCCGGCCGGCAATTTCATCGGGTTCGACGGACGTCCCGTTGCCGTGAAGAACGCGCTCGCGTACACGTTGCAGCGGCTCGGCGTCGACCATATCGACATCTTCCGCCCCGCGCGGCTCGATGCGAACGTGCCGGTCGAAGATACCGTCAGCGCCATCGCCGACATGATCGAGGCGGGCTATGTGCGTCATGTCGGGCTGTCGGAAGTGGGCGCGGAAACGATCCGCAAGGCGGCGGCCGTGCATCCGGTGTGCGATCTGCAAATCGAGTATTCGCTGATCTCGCGCGGCATCGAGGACGCGATCCTTGCGGCATGCAGGGAACTCGGCATCGGCATCACGGCGTATGGCGTGCTGTCGCGGGGGCTCATCAGCGGACACTGGAGGAAGGACGCCGCGCAAGCGGGCGACTGGCGCGCGAACAGTCCGCGCTTTCAGCAAGGCAATGTCGAACGCAATCTCGCGCTCGTCGATGCGCTGCGCAAGATCGCGGATGCGAAAAGCGTGAGCGTCGCGCAGATCGCCATTGCATGGGTGCTGGCGCAGGGCGATGACATCGTTCCCGTGATCGGCGCACGCCGCCGCGATCGCCTGACGGAATCGCTCGGCGCGCTCGACGTGACGCTCACGAAGGATGACTTCGCCGCGATCGAAGCGGCGGTGCCGAGGGGCGCGGCGGCGGGCGATCGCTATGAGGCCGTGCAGATGGCGCACCTCGACAGCGAGAAAAACTAAGCGCTCATCGTGCGCGCAGAAACACCCACGCATTGAACGCGGCGCCGGCGAACATCAGCACGCTCGTCATCGCGAAGACGGAGTGCATGCCCGAATGCGCGGCGATGAAGCCGCCCGCGAGCGGTCCCGTCACCTGCCCGATGTATTGCGCCGATGTCGCGTAGCCGAGGATGTATCCGGCTGCGTGATCGGGCACGTTGTGACGCACGACGCTCGTGATCGCGGGCAGCAGGCCGCCCAAAGCGAGGCCCATCAGAAAGCGCAGCACGACGAGCTGCGTGCCGTTGGTGACGAACATCTGCGGAATCAGCAGCACGCCGCAGACGGCAAGACACGCGACGATCACCTTCGGTGCGCCGATGCGATCCGCAAGCCGTCCGACGCGCGGCGCCGCGAGCACGCTGCCGAGCGCGGCGGCCGACATCACGAAGCCCGCGACGAGCGTGACCTGCTTCGCGTCCTTCACGAGTTGCGCCACGTACACCGTGATGATCGGCTCGATCGACATGTTCGCGAACATGAGGAGCATCGCGCTCACGAGCATCGCGATGACGGGCGTAAGCAGCGGCACGTCGCGCCAGCCGCCGCGAGGCCTTGTCTTCGCGTGATCGGGCGCGCGGCGCGCTTCCTTGACGAGCAGCGTCGTCATGATGAACGAGCAGAAGATGAGGCCGCCCGCGAGAAAGAACGTCGCGCGTATGCCGATCAGTCCCGGCAGGAGTCCGCCGACGAGCGGTCCGACGAGATTGCCGGCCATCATGCCGGCCGCGTGCGTGCCGAGCGCCCATGCGGTGCGGTGCTTCGGCGTCTGCGTTGCAATCATCACGATGGCGCCGCTCGCATAGCCGCCGACGAGCCCCGCGAGAAAGCGCATCGCCACGAGTTGCCAGACGGTCTGTACGACGCCGAGCAGGGACATCGTGATCGCCATGCCGAGGCTCGCGCGGATCAGGATCGGCTTGCGGCCGTAGCGGTCGGCGAGACGCCCCCATAGCGGCGCGACGAGCCCCGCCGCGAGAAACGTCGCGCCGAAAGCGACGCCGGACCATTGCACCGCCGCGTCCACCGACGAGGCCCCGAGCTGCTGCACATAGAGCGGCAGGAAGGGCAGGAGCAGCGTCATCGCCATGATGGTGGTGAACGAGCCGAATACGCAGACGTAGAGATTGCGCTGCCAGTGAGCGGAGCCTTCGGACATGGATGCAAGGAGGTCGCGGAGTTCGCGTGACTTTCGCAGATTTTGCGCCGATGCGCTCGCGCACGTTGCGGCACGCAAACTGCGACGCGTGTACGATCGATCCCGATCCACCGATGGAGAGACGCCGAGTGAAAATCGCGACCTTCAACATCAACGGCATTCGTCCGCGTCTCGACGCCTTGTTGAAATGGCTCGAACGCGAGTCGCCCGATATCGTCTGTCTGCAGGAATTGAAAGCGACGGATGCGCAGTTTCCCGCCGATGCGATCGCGAGCGCGGGCTATGGCGCGCTATGGCACGGACAGCAGTCGTGGAACGGCGTGGCGATTCTCGCGAAGGATGCCGAGCCGGTGCTGGTCCGGCGCGGGCTGCCCGGCTACGAGGACGACACGCATAGCCGTTATATCGAAGCGGCCGTGGGCGGATTGCTGATCGGTTGTCTGTATCTTCCGAACGGCAATCCGCAGCCGGGCCCGAAGTTCGACTACAAGCTCGCGTGGTTCGAGCGTTTCAATGCGCACGCGAAAGCGTTGTTCGACAGCGGTCATCCCGTCGTGCTCGCGGGCGATTACAACGTCGTGCCCACCGACGAGGATATCTACAACACGCGCTCGTGGCTGAAGGACGCGCTCCTGCAGCCCGAAAGCCGCGCGGCATATGCGGATCTCCTTGCGCAAGGCTGGACGGATGCGTTGCGCAAGACGTTTCCCGACGAGCGCATCTATACGTTCTGGGATTACTTCCGCAATCACTGGCAGACCAACTCGGGCCTGCGCATCGATCATATTTTGCTCAGCAAGGATCTGGCGAAGAAGCTCGAGAGCGCGGGCGTGGATACATGGGTGCGCGGCGAGCCGCATGCGAGCGATCATGCGCCGACATGGGTCACGCTCAAGCTCGGGCGCACGCGCAGGAAAGCGGCGGGCGCTTAGGCTTGCAGCGTGTCCCGCGCCGGTTGCAGCGAGGAGAGGAATTGCATGACGTGCTCGCGGCCGCCCATCGTCCAGACGTCGAGATGATCGGCGTCTTCGATGAGCGCGAGGCGCTTGTCGCCGCGTGCGGCGTCGAAGAGGCGCTGGAAGTGCGCGGGCGGGATCACCCCGTCTTTGGTGCCGCCGTAGATCAGAAGCGGCGCGCGCACCGATGCGATCTTCGAAAGGCTATCGTAGCGATCGCGTGCGAGCAGCCGCACCGGGAAGAGCCGGAATCGCATCGCCGCCACATCGACGATGCTCGTGAACGGGGCTTCGAGCATCAACGCGTTGATTTTTGCTTCGCTCGCGAGCTGCACGGCGACGCCCGAGCCGAGCGAATAGCCGTGCAGCACGATGTTCGATGAACGCGCCGATGCATAGGCGTAGGCGGCGCGTGCATCGGCATAGAGGCCGGCTTCGTGCGGCCTGCCGGGGTTGCCGCCGTAGCCGCGGTATTCGGCGAGGAGCACGCCGTAGCCTGCTTCGATCAGCTCGAGCGCGATGTGGCCGCGTTGGGCGAGGTCTTCGCCATTGCCGTGGAAGAGGATGATTGTCGAGGCGGTTTTTTGTTTGGGTGCTTTGTAGCGGACGGTCAGGGTGAGTTCGTCTTCGGTTTTTATGCGGACCGCTTCGGTTTGCTCCTCCAGTTCCGCGTTCTTGAAAGCTTCGATCTTTTCCAATGGATAGACCAGGCGGCCTTGTAGCCAATAGAGTCCCGCCAAGGCAATGGCGTAGAGCAGCGCGATCGCTGTCAGAAGAATCCAGAGGGTTTCTGGCATTTGTTTTTGAGGGCGAGGGCGGAGGTGGGGGCTTTCCTATGGTAGTGGGTTTGCTTTTTGTGCGTTTGTACGGTGGATTGCTTTTGGGTTTCGTTTTTCGCCGGATCCCGTTTTCGTATTGGTTTATTAGCGTTGCCCCTATGCGGGGCGGCAGTCACTTTCTTTGCTGCTGCAAAGAAAGTGACCAAAGAAA
>NZ_JALQDI010000043.1:0-28769 GCF_023631305.1 Caballeronia sp. INML3B | reverse complement strand
TAAATATAGCACGTCACGAATAAAAAGACAAACAACACAACACAAACCCCCCCCCCCCCCCCCCCCCGCATAGGGGCAACGCTAATAAACCACAAACAAAACGGGATCCGGCGACAAACAAACAACCCTCACTCCCTCACATCCCCATCCCGTAAGCTCAGAGGCATCTCCGCAGCGATCTCCCTCTCGATATCCTCCGAATCGCGCTCCCGATTAAGAAGCGCATTGAGCAGAATCGCAAACACGGCAGCGAGCGTGATCCCGCTATGCGTAAGGGGCCCTGCCCACCCCGGCATATGGGCAAAAAACGTCGGCGCTGCAAGCGGAATCACCCCCACGCCCAAACTGATCGCGATGATGAGCAAATTGTTCTTGCTGTCGAAATCGACCTTGCTCAGGATCTTCACGCCGGTCGCCGCGACCATCCCGAACATGGCGATGCCCGCCCCGCCGAGCACGACAACCGGTATCGAAGCAATCAGATTGGAAAGCTTCGGCAACAGCCCCAGCAAAATCAAAATCACTCCCGACACCGCGACGACCCACCGGCTTTTCACACCGGTAATTCCCACGAGCCCGATGTTCTGCGAGAACGACGAATGCGCAAACGTATTGAAGATCCCGCCGATCACCGTGCCGAGACCATCGGTGCGCAACCCGCGCGTCGCATCGATGCGCGAAACGGGCCGCATCGTGAGATCACCAAGCGCGAGAAACATGCCGAGCGATTCCACCATGATGACGACCATCACGAGGCATAGCGACGCAATGGCAGCGATATCGAAAGTCGGCATGCCGAACGCGAACGGTCGCACCGGCGCGAACCACGCGGCCTGACCCACGCCCGCGAAGTCGACGAAGCCGAGCGGCAGCGCGATCACAAAGCCGATCGCCATGCCGAGCAACACGGAAATATTCGCGATGAAGCCCTTCAGATACTTGTTGATGAGCAGAATCGCGAGCAGCACGGTCGCCGCGATCATCAGGTTCCTCGGCTCGCCGAAATTCGCCGCGCCGCGCCCGCCGCCCGCCCAGTTGATCGCCACCGGAAAGAGCGTCATGCCGATCGTGAGAATGATCGTGCCCGTGACGAGCGGCGGAAAGAAGCGCATCAGCCGGCCGAAGAAAGGCGCGATCAGTATCGCGAAAACACCCGCCGCGATCGTCGCGCCGAAGATCGTCGTCAGGCCGGCGCCGGATGACGCCATCGCGACCATCGGCCCGACAGGGGCGAAGCTCACGCCCATGATCACCGGCAAGCGGATGCCGAACTTCCATACGCCGATGCACTGCACCAGCGTGACGAGCCCGCACGCAAAGAGGTCCGAGCTGATCAGAAACGCGACCTGATCCTTGGGCAGCTTCAACGCCGCGCCGATGATGAGCGGCACCGCGATCGCTCCCGCATACATGACGAGCACGTGCTGAATGCCGACCGCGAGCATCTGACCGATAGGCAGCACTTCGTCGACGGGATGAATCGTTTGGGCCATGTGCGCTCCGGCGGGTCGAATGACGTTCTTGTCTATCGCCCGAGTATTGCATCGGGCAATACCCAAAAAAATATTCCCGCCGCTATACACGGCATCGCACGGCGCGCCAGCGGGCGGCTGTACACGCACGCATGACACAGGATATTTGACCGGACTTCGGTGCCCGCGAGCGAAAGACCGGAAGCAATTGCCGATTCACCGACGTGCGACAGACGGCCAACGACATATTCACGGAATCCCTTGCGCTACAAGACTTCCCGGACTGTCGATTTTTGGGATGGCGTGCTACATTCCGAGCGCCTTGCGTCGCGTTTATTTCGATACTCGTAGCGGCGACGCAACAACCAACGTCCGGGGCTTGGCGCCCGATAACATCATTTGCACAGGATCTCGGCATGGAAATGGTCGGCGGAATGCGGCTTGCCCAATTGTTCACTAACAATCAGGAACAACTGCTCGCGGAGTGGTTCGCGCAGCAGCACGCCATCGCTTCGCGGCGCGGACTCGTCGGTGAAGCGGAGTTGCGCAATCAGTTCGCGCAATTCGTCTCGCTGCTGATGGCGGCGCTCGGCTCATCCGAGCGCGTCGATTTCAAATCGCCCGCGTGGCAGGATGTGCGCGCGTTTCTCGCGGAAATGTCCACGCAGCGCGCGCGTCAGGGCTTCACGCCGGTCGAGACCGCCATGTTCGTGTTCTCGCTGAAGCAGCCGCTCTTCATGCGTCTGCGCGAGGCGCTCGGCAACGATGCCGCGACGCTCGCCGATCTCACCTTGACGGTCAGCACGCTCTTCGACGACCTCGGCCTCTTCACGACCGAAGTCTTTCAGACGAGCCGCGAGCAGGTCATCGTGCGCCAGCAGCAGGAACTGCTCGAACTGTCGACGCCCGTCGTGCAGTTGTGGGACGGCATTCTCGCGCTGCCGCTCATCGGCACGCTCGATTCCGCGCGCACGCAGGTCGTGATGGAGAACCTGCTGCAGAAGATCGTCGAGACGGGCGCCGCGATCGCGATCATCGACATCACCGGCGTGCCGACCGTCGATACGCTCGTCGCCCAGCACTTGCTCAAGACCGTCGCGGCGGCGCGTCTGATGGGCGCGGACTGCATCATCAGCGGCATTCGTCCGCAAATCGCGCAGACCATCGTGCACCTCGGCGTCAACCTGTCGAACGTCACGACCAAGGCGACGCTCGCGGCGGCCTTCGTCATCGCGCTGCAGCGCACCGGCAAGTCGGTGACGGCAGGGTCCGCGCAGGACGCATTGCGCGCAGGCCGTTCGAGCGACGGCTTCGATTCGCTGCAACCGGAATGACGCCGCATCTCGCCATTCGAAGCACGCATCGAACGCAACGCGACTGAACGGGGCCCTCAAGCAATGGAACGCATTCCGATTCTCAGGATGGGCAAGCTGCTGCTCGTCACCATTCAGGTCGACATGCACGACCGGCTCGCGCTCGCGCTGCAGGACGACCTGACGAGCCGCATCGTGAAGGACGGCGCGCGCGGCGTGCTGATCGACATTTCTTCTCTCGATGTGGTCGATTCGTTCATCGGACGCATGATCGGCAATACGGCCGCGATGGCGCGCGTGCTCGACGCGGAGACGGTCGTCGTCGGCATGCAGCCGTCGGTGGCGATCACGCTGGTCGAACTCGGGCTCACGCTCTCGGGCGTGCGCACCGCGCTCAACGTGGAGAAGGGCATGGCGCTCCTCGCGACGAACGGCACGGTCTGACGGCCGCATGCGAACGACGCCATGACGACCTTCAACTCCACAGCCGCACCGACGTCCAGCACGCCGCCCGACACGCTGCCGATCCGCTCCGACGAACAGATCGTGCGGCTGCGCCAGTTCGTGCGCGAGCGCGCCGTCGCACAGGGCCTCTCGCTCATCGATCAGACCAAGTTCGTGACGGCGGCGAGCGAACTGGCACGCAACACGCTCATCTACGGCGGCGGCGGCGACGTGCACTGCTATCTCGTCGAGCGCAACGGCCGCCGCGGCCTTAGACTCGAATTCGTCGACAATGGCCCGGGCATTCCGGATATCCAGCGCGCGCTGTCCGACGGCTTCACATCGGGCAGCGGCCTCGGCCTCGGCCTTGGCGGCGCGAAACGTCTGTGCGACGAATTCGACATTCGTTCGGCGCCTGGCGTTGGTACGCAGGTCTCGATCACGAAATGGAAACCGTTCTGAAGGAATCGATGGCCGCGCAGCAGCGCTTCGAAATCGCGGAGGCGAGTCAGATCGCCTATGCGCGGCGCTCGATCGGCGAACTCGCGCGCGGGCTCGGTTTCAACGAGACCGCCGCGGGCGCGCTCGCGATCGTCGTCACCGAATGCGGCACGAATCTGCTGAAGCACGCACAGCGCGGCGAGTTGCTCGTGCGGCCGCTCGTCGATGCAGGCGAGGGCGGCGTTCAGCGTTACGGCATCGAAGTGGTGTGCATCGATAGCGGGCCGGGCATTTACGACCTGCATCGCTGTTTCGAGGACGGCTACACGACCGCGGGCAGCGCCGGCAACGGCATGGGCGCGATCGAGCGCCTGTCCCACGCGCTCGATATCTGGAGCGCGCCGGGACGCGGCACCGTGCTGCGCGTCGTGTTCTGGAACGCGGCGGGCGCGGCGCACGCGCCTGACACGCAACTGACCTATGGCGTCGTGAATCTGCCGCTGCACACGGAAACCGTTTGCGGCGATGCATGGGCATGCTGCGCGAATCACGGCGAATTCACCGTGCTCGTCGCCGATGGCCTCGGTCACGGTCCGCTCGCGAATGTCGCGGCGGTCGAGGCGGCGAAGGCGCTGGCCGCACATGGCGATCTGCCGCTCGAGCGCATCATGGAAGCCGCCAACGACGCCCTGCGCCCGACGCGCGGCGCCGCGGTCGGCATCGCGCGCATGCCGGCGTTCGCGTCCATGGCGGGCACGCCGGTTTCATTCGCGGGCATCGGCAATATTTCGGCGAGCGTGTGGGCGGAAAGCTCGCACAGGCATCTCGTGTCGCACAGCGGCATCGTCGGGCATGCGGCGCGGCGCGCGCAGGTGTTCGACGTGCCGTACCCGCCGAACGCGCTCGTCGTGCTGCATTCGGACGGGCTCGCGTCGCGCTGGGATCTCGCGCGCTATCCGGGTCTCGCGATGCGGCATCCGGCGCTCGTCGCGGCGGTGCTGTACCGCGACTTCTCGCGCGGCCGCGACGATGTCACCGTGTTCGTCGCCCGCGTGACCGGAGGCGCATGATGACGCAGCCGCTCTACGCGATGCATATCGAAAACGAGCGCGACATGGTCGCGGCCCGCGTGAAGGCGCGCGATGCGAGCGCGGCGCTCGGTTTCTCGCCGCAGGATCAGACGCGCATTTCGACCTCCGTCCTCGAAGCGGCGCGCACGGTGCTGACTGCGGGGCAGCCGGCGCGCGCCGAATTCCTCGTCGAAGCCGCCACGCGTCCGCGACGCTTCGTCGTGCGTTTTCTGGCGGCCGCGGGCGCAGGCGAGCGTTTGCGCGCGATGCGCAACGACGACGCGCAAGCCGCGCTCGGCCTGCTCGCGGCCCAGCGTCTGATGGATCAATGCGCGATCGCCGATGAAGCGGACGGCGTCACGTCGATCTCGCTCGCGAAGGCGCTGCCCGATGGCGTGCCGTGCGACCTGCAGGCGGTCGGCGACGCGCTTTCGCGTCAGCCGCGCGAGGACACGGCGGCGGAATTGCAGCGCCAGAATCGCGAGCTGATCGCCGCGTTGGCCGATCTGCGCGAGCGTCAGGAAGAATTGACGCGTCTCACGCGCGAGCTCGAAGACACCAATCGCGGCGTCGTCGCGCTCTATGCGGAACTCGATGCGCGCGCCGATCATCTGCGTCGCGCGGATGAATCGAAGTCGCGCTTCCTGTCGAACATGAGCCACGAGTTCCGCACGCCGCTCTCGTCGATCCGTGCGTTGTCGAAGCTCTTGCTCGATCGTATCGACGGCGATCTGACGGAAGAGCAGGAGAAGCAGGTGCGCTTCATCCGCAAGGCGGCCGAGGATCTGTCGGAGACGGTCGACGACCTGCTCGATCTCGCGAAGATCGAGGCGGGCAAGATCGAAGTGCGCCCGGCCCAGTTCGAAGTCGATACCTTGTTTTCGGCGCTGCGCGGCATGTTGCGGCCGCTGTCGCCGGGCGGCGCGGTCGAGCTGATTTTCGATTCGTGTGAAGGCCTGCCGCCCATCCGCACCGATGAAGCCAAGGTCGCGCAAGTGCTGCGCAACTTCGTGTCGAACGCGCTCAAGTTCACCGAGCGCGGCGAAGTGCGCGTCGCCGCGAACTATGACGATGTGCGCCGGCTCATTACGTTTTCCGTCAGCGATACGGGCATCGGCATCGCGCCGGAACATCAGCAAGTGGTGTTCGAGGAGTTCGGGCAAGTCGAGAACCGGCTTCAGCAATACGTGAAAGGCACGGGACTCGGCTTGCCGCTATGCCGCAAGCTCTGCAAGCTGCTCGGCGGCGACGTTTCGCTCACGAGCGAAGTCGGGCGCGGCTCGACTTTCAGTGCCACGATTCCCGCGCATTACGGCGCGGACGTCGACGCGGCGCATCATGCGGCAGGCGATACGCGGCCCGCCGTGCTCATCGTCGCGAGCAATCCGATCGAACGGCTCGATTGCGAAGCCGCGCTGCGCGATTCTTCGTATCGTGCAATGAGCGCCGCGACGCTCGACGAAGCCGGCCGCGTGCTCGCGCGCACGCAGCCCGTCGCGCTCCTGCTCGCGGTGCGCCCCGCGCCTTCGGAAGCATGGATCTGGCTCGCCGCGCTGCGGGCGCAGGCCGCGACGCGCAGCATTCCGATCGTCGTGCTCGGCGATGTCGAGGATCGCAATGAAGCGCAGGCGCTCGGCGCGGCCGCGTTCATCGGCAAGCCGGTCGGCGGCGGCGCGCTGCCGGGTGCGCTCGACGCGGTGACGGGCAAGGGGCCATCATGAGAAGCGACTGGAACGAGGTGCTGATCCTCAACGTCGACGACAACGACGGCGCGCGCTATGCGAAAACGCGCATCCTGTCGCGCGCGGGCTTCAATGTGATCGAAGCGGCGACGGGCACCGCCGCGCTCGAACGCGTGCGCGTGGACGCGCCCGATCTCGTGCTGCTCGACGTGAAGCTGCCCGACATCAACGGGCTCGAAGTGTGCCGGCAGATCAAGGCGTCGCCGGAAACCGCGAGCGCGCTCGTGCTGCAGACATCGGCGGCGGCGGTGCATAGCCTCGATCGCATTCGCGGTCTCGAAGGCGGCGCGGACAGCTATCTGACCGAACCCGTGGAACCCGCCGAGCTGATCGCGCATGTGCGTGCCTTGTTGCGCGTGCGGCTCGCGGAAAACGCGTTGCGCGAGAGCGAAGAGCGCTTTCGCCAGCTTGCCGAAAATATCGACGACGTGTTCTGGATGCTCGATCCCGCATCCGGCGAACTGCTTTACGTCAGCCCCGCCTACGCGCATCTCTTCGATCCGGGCGACGGCGCGCCCGCGCCCGTGCCGGGACCGGATCACTGGTCCGGCGATATCCTTCCGCTCGATCGTCATCATGTCGCCGATGCGTATCGGCAACTGCTCGCGAACGGCACGCCGTATCAGGTCGAATATCGCATCGTGCGGGCGAGCGGCGGGCCGCGCTGGGTGGCGGAGCGCGCGTTTCCGGTGCGCGGCGCGGCGGGGCATCCGGCGCGGCCGTATCGCATCGCGGGCATCGTCAACGATATCTCCGAGCGCAAGGCCGCCGAACTGCTGTTGCGCGAAGCGGACCGTCGCAAGGACGAGTTTCTCGCGATGCTCGCGCACGAGTTGCGCAATCCGCTCGCGCCCATCCGCAACGCCGTGGATTTGCTCGACCCCGACCGCGAGCCTTCCGTGCAGCACTTCGCGACGGTGCGCGCGATCATCGACAGGCAGGTGCGGCATCTGAGTCATCTTGTCGACGATCTGCTCGATGTCGCGCGCATCACGCAAGGCAAGATCACGCTGCGTCAGGAAACGGTCGATCTCGCGGCGGCGATCGCCGCGGCCATCGAGACCGTGCAGCCCGCGCTCGAACGAAAGCGCCATACGTTGACGGTGAAGCTGCCGGATGCGCCGCTTTACATCGTCGGCGATATCGTGCGGCTTGCGCAGGTGTTCGGCAATCTGCTTTCGAATGCGTCGAAGTACAGCCTCGAAGAGGGCGAGATCGCGATCGAGGCCGAACAGTTCGGCGACGAAGTGCGCATCGTCGTGCGCGACAAGGGCATCGGCATCGCGCCCGACATGCTGCCGCATATCTTCGATCTGTTCGTGCAGTCGGAGACGTCGCTGGAACGATCGGAGGGCGGGCTCGGCATCGGCCTGCCATTGGCGAAGACGCTCGTCGAGCTGCAGGGCGGGCGCGTCGAGGCATTCTCGGCGGGACCGCAGACGGGCAGCGAGTTCGTCGTGCGGCTGCCGCTCGCGCTGGATGCCCAGGTGGCCGCGCAGGGCGCGGGAGAAGCGCCGGTGGGCGTGGCGGCCGGCAAGCGCGTGCTGGTCGTCGACGACAGCGTGGACGCGGCCACCGCGATGGCGCTGCTGCTCGAAGCGGACGGCTTCGACGTGCGCATGGCGCACGACGCGGCTGAAGCGCTCGCGCTCTCCGATGTCTTCGCGCCGCAAATCGTGCTGCTCGACATCGGCTTGCCGGGGATGGACGGCTATAGCCTCGCGGGCGAAATGCGCGCGCGCCCCGCAACCGCCGACGCCTTGCTGATCGCGGTGACGGGATACGGGCAGGCGCATGATCGCCAGCGCTCGAAGGAAGCGGGCTTCGATCATCATCTCGTGAAGCCGGTCGCGTTCGCGGAGATTCAGCGGGCGGTCTCCGGGAAGTTCGCGTAATCAGGGTTTCGCGAGTTCGGGGCCAGATCTCACGGCATCGAGCATCGGCTTCCTCGCGGCCGTGCGAGCGGTCGACAGACTCGTCGTCGCCAATGTCATGGACTATGGACAAAATACATCCATCGTTCACGGTATCGTCCTTGAACGTCTGGCCGTGGTGCCACGCTGGCCGATGCTTCGTCTCACCGGCCGGGGAACCGTGCTCGACCGGCTACTTTGACTGATGCGTTACGACGCGGCGCGCATACCCGGAGTCGGCGTTTTCACCTAGCAATTCGAGGTTGACTCGGGCGGGCGCACGTCCGAAACTTTAGTCACTCGATGTGTGATCACAGGTCACACGATACGCAGACATTGCAGCAGCCGAACGAAAGTACGGAGGCAGATTGTGGCGACACGCTCGACGACGGACTTACCCGCGCTCGAATTGGTTGCACGCGAAACGATGGCCGGCCGCGTCTATGCGCAACTGAGGCAAGCGATCATGACGGGCCGCTTCGCGCCCGGACAGTTGCTGAGCCTGCGCAGCGTCGCGGAAGCAGTCGGCTCTTCGACGATGCCGGTGCGCGCCGCGCTCACGCGTCTGCAGGCGGAAGGCGCATTGATCGACGGCCCCGGCCGCGCGCTGATGGTCCCGCCGATGACGCTCGAGTTGCTCGACGAACTGCGCGACGTGCGCATCGCGCTCGAGGGCGCGGTCGCGAAGCGCGCGGCGTCGCGCATGACGCGCGCCCATCTCGAAGCATTGCAGGCGATTTTCGACACGATGGACGCCCATGTGGAAGCGGGCGACGTGCCCGCTTATCTGCGCAGCAATTTCGAGTTCCACATCGCCATCTACGCGCACGGCGCGAGCGACCTCACGCTCGCGACGATCCAGAACCTCTGGATGCGTATCGGCCCGTTCCTGAATCTCGTCGCACCCGACATTCCCCATATGCGCCGTTCGATGGCCGCGCATCGCCATATCGTCGAGGCCCTCTGGCGAGGCGACGGCGAAGGCGCGCGCGCGGGCATCGAAGAAGACATCGGCGATGCCGCCGCCGACTTGCAGGAGCGCCTGCAAAGCGGCGACATGTCGAAGGAAGCGAGCGCCTGAGCTGTACCGCAACGACAACAAAAAAGGAGACATGCATGACGGTTCTTCAGATGCTGAAACCGCAGGCGGGCCTGCGCGTACTCATCACGGGCGGCGCATCGGGCATCGGGCTCGTGATCGCGCGCGCGTTCATCGATGCAGGCGCGCGCGTGCACGTCTGCGATGCGAG
This sequence comes from Caballeronia sp. INML3B, assembly GCF_023631305.1. Taxonomy (NCBI): domain Bacteria; kingdom Pseudomonadati; phylum Pseudomonadota; class Betaproteobacteria; order Burkholderiales; family Burkholderiaceae; genus Caballeronia; species Caballeronia sp. INML3B. The sequence goes on along the minus strand of NZ_JALQDI010000043.1, from coordinate 19,124 downwards.
TCCCGAGGCGATCGATGCACTGACGAAAGCCGAAGCGAGCGCGGAGTGCAACGCGATCACGTCGACGCTCGCGGACGTATCGGACAAGGATGCGGTCGAGCGCGTGTTCGCCGATGTGCAGAGCGAACTCGGCGGACTCGATGTGCTCGTGAACAACGCGGGCATCGCGGGGCCGACGGGCGGCATCGACGAACTCGACGTGAAGGAGTGGGAGCAAACCGTCGATGTCAATCTGAACGCGCAGTTCTACTTCGCCCGCCGCGCAGTGCCGCTGCTGCGCGACGCGCACGGCGGCGGGACGATCATCGCGTTGTCATCGGTGGCGGGCCGGCTCGGCTATGCATTCCGCACGCCTTATGCCGCGACGAAGTGGGCGGTCGTCGGCATGACCAAGAGTCTTGCGATCGAACTGGGGCCGTCCAATATCCGCGTCAATGCGATACAGCCGGGCATCGTGAAAGGACCGCGCATCGAGCGCGTGATCGCCGCACGCGCGAAGCAACTGAACCTGCCGTATGAAGAGATGGAGAAGCAATATGTCGAGAAGATCTCGCTGCGCCGCATGACCACGCCCGAGGAAGTCGCGGCCACCGCGCTCTTTCTGTGCTCGCCCGCGGGCAGCGGCATCTCGGGACAGGCGATCTCGGTGTGCGGCAACGTGGAAGTCCTGTAAAACAACGAGGATCACATGGCAACGAAACGCAAGGTCATCATCACATGCGCGCCGACCGGCGCGATCCATACGCCTTCGATGTCGCCGTATCTTCCGCTGACGCCGCAACAGATCGGTGATGCAGCGCTCGCAGCCGCACAGGAAGGCGCGGCGATTCTGCATCTTCACGCACGCGATCCGAACGACGGCCATCCGACGCAGGATCCCGCCGTGTTTCAGGAGTTCCTGCCGCGCATCAAGGCGAATACCGATGCCGTCATCAACATCACGACGGGCGGCAGTCCGCACATGACCGTCGCGGAGAGATTGAAGCCGGCGCATCACTTCAAACCGGAAGTCGCGTCGCTCAACATGGGCTCGATGAACTTCGGCCTCTATCCGATGCTGGAGCGCTTCAAGGATCTCAAGTACGAGTGGGAGCGCAAGCATTTGGAGAACAGCCGCGATCTCGTGTTCAAGAACACCTTCGCGGATATCGAATACATCCTCACGTCGTGCAGCGCGAACGGCACGCGTTTCGAGTACGAGTGCTACGACATCTCGCATCTGTACAACCTCGCGCACTTCGTCGATCGCGGGCTCGCGAAGCCGCCGTTTTTCGTGCAGAGCGTGTTCGGCCTGCTCGGCGGCATCGGGCCGCATCCCGAAGATCTCGCGCACATGAAGCGCACCGCGGATCGGCTCTTCGGCAAGGACTACGTGTGGTCGATTCTCGGCGCGGGTCGCAACCAGATTCCGCTCGGTTCGATCGGCGTCGCGCAGGGATCGAACGTGCGCGTCGGCCTCGAAGACTCGCTGTGGATCGAGCCGGGCAAGCTCGCCGAATCGAGCGCGGCGCAGGTGCGCAAGATCCGCCAGGTGATCGAAGGCCTGTCGCTCGATATCGCGACGCCCGCCGAAGCGCGCGAGATGCTCGCGCTCAAGGGCGCGAGCGACACCAATTTCTGACGACGGAGGGCATCGTGAACGCGAAGCTGAAAGTAGTCGCGATGCCGACGGGCTGGCTCACCGTCGATCGCTCGTCGCAGGTGTATGGCCGCTACTTCGGCCAGCAGATGAAGGTGCCGGTGTGGTCGACGGCGATCGTCGGCGCGCAGAAGAAGATCGTCGTCGATACCGGCATTCATGATCCGGGCTGGGTCTCGAACTTCGTGTGCCCGTGCGATCAGGCGCCGGAAGAAAAGCTCGAGCGCGCGTTGAAGGAATACGTCGGCTGGAGCGCGGATGACGTCGATATCGTCATCAACACGCATCTGCATTACGACCATTCGGGCGGCAACACGCTCTTCAAGAATGCACGTTTCATCGTGCAGGCGGCCGAGTGGGAATACGCGGGCCATCCGCTGCCGACGCAGGCCACGTATTACCAGGAGTTCCTGATCGGCCGCGAGCCGCTCGCGTATTTTCGCTGGCAGTTCGTGAACGGCGTGACCGATATCGTGCCCGGCGTGCGCGTCGTGCCGACGCCGGGCCATACGCCGGGGCATCAGTCCGTCGCGGTCGATACGGAAGAAGGCGTCGTGCTGATCGCGGGCGATTGCGCGAACTGCATGGAGAACATCGTCGATCTCGTGCCGGTGGGCATCGTGCATGAAACGCTCGCGGAAATCGGCTCGCTTTCGCGCATTCGCCAGATCGCCGATTTCGTCATACCCGGACACGATCCGAACGTCGTTCCCGGCAGCGCGGGCATCGCCTTGCCTGCGAGCGCTCGCCTGCCGCACGTCCGAACCTAGAAGCGCCCGCTTCATAACCATACGAAGACCGGAGGAAGACATGAAAGCATTGACGCAGTCGATTCGTCATGCGGGACGGGCCGCGCTCGGCCTCGCGTTCGCGGCGGCGCTCGCCGTCTCGGGCCAGGCGCACGCGGCCGGCAAGTACAAGATCTTCTTGTCGATGAGCTATGTCGGCAACGACTGGCAGACGGAAGCCGCGAATATGGTGAAGGCGATGGCCAACACGCCCGCGCTCAAGGACAAGGTCGATCTCGAAGTGCAGGTCGCGGGCACCGACGCGCAGAAGCAGATCCAGCAGATCAATTCGATGGTGCAGGCCGGCGCGAAGGCGATCGTCATCTATCCCATCTCGCCGACCGCGCTCAATCGGGCGATCAAGAATGCGTGCTCGAAGGGGGTCGTCGTCGCGGCGTATGACGGCGAAGTGACCGAGCCGTGCGCGCACAACGTCACGATCGATCAGCATCAGGCCGGCACCGTCACCGCCGAATGGCTCGCCAAGACGCTCAACGGCAAGGGCAACGTCGTGATGATCACGGGGGTGCCGGGCACGTCCGTGGACCGTGCGCGCACCGAAGCGGCGAAGGCCGTGTTCGCGAAGTTCCCGGGCATGAAGATCGTCGCGGAAGGCACGGGCATGTGGAGCCAGGCGACCGCGAAGACCGAGCTCTCGAAGATTCTCGCGACGAATAGCTGGGACAAGATCGACGGCCTGTGGATGCAGGTGGGCTGCTTCACGGCCGCGTCGATGCAGCTCGAGGCGGGCATCGCCGACGACAAGATCAAGCCGTGCGCGGGCGAATCGTCGAACGGGCATCGCGTGCAGATGCTGCCGCCGGGTGAAGTGAAGGGGCAGGGCGGCTATCGCTCCATCGGCTATCGCTCGATCTCTTACGGCGCGCCGCCGTACTCCGGCGCGATGGCGCTCAAGATGGCCGTGAAGAAGCTGGATGGCGGCGACTTTCCGCAGCGCGTGACGCTGAAGCTGCCGCTCGTGCTGACATCGGAGTCGAAGCTGTGCAAGACCGGCAGCATCGACGAGCTGAAGGCGGGCTGCACGGCGTTCCCGCCGGACAAGGTGCCGCCGGGCTGGTTCGCGGACATCTACTCGGAAGACACGAAGGAAGTGGGCTTCAACGCGGCTCTGACAGGTAATCAGGACTGAGGCATGGCGATGAACGACGCATCACTGGCGATCGATCTGTCGAAGGTGACGAAACGCTTCGGCGCGACCGTCGCGCTCGATGGCGCGTCGTTCTCGGTGAAACGCGGCGCCGTGCATGCGCTGCTCGGCGAGAACGGCGCGGGCAAGTCCACCACGGTCAAGCTGTTGTCGGGATTGATGCAGCCGGACGCGGGCAGCATCCGTGTGATGGGCCGCGACGTGACGATGCGCGGCCCGAAAGACGCGCATCGCGCGGGCGTGCAGACGGCGTTTCAGGAGATGACGCTCGTGCGCGATCTCACGGTCGCGCAAAACCTGCTGATGTCGTATGAGCCGACGGGTTTTCTCGGGCGCATCAGGAAGCGCGATGCGCAGCGGCAGGCGGCAGAATGGCTCGACAGGCTCGAACTGTCCGATGTGCGTCCGGGCGCGTATATCCGCGATCTTTCACTGCCGGTGCGGCAGAAGATCGAGATCGCGAAGGCGATCGTGCGCCGGCCGAAGGTGCTGCTGCTCGACGAACCGACTTCGGCGCTGTCGGGACGCGATGTCGCGTGGCTGTCGAGGCGCATCGACGAACTGAAGGCGAGCGACGTGACCTTCGTGTTCATCTCGCATCGGATGCAGGAAGTGCGCGAGTTCTGCGACAGTCTCACGGTGTATCGCAATGGCCGCGACGTGGGCGCATTCGACGCCGCCGATATCTCCGATGACGAAGTGATCCGCCTCGTCATCGGCCGGTCGATGGAGGCGAAGTATCCGCCGAAGGTCGCTTCAGTGAAGCGCGACGCGACGCCCGCGATTGAGACGCGCAACGTTCGCGTCGATGGCGTCGTGACCGATTTCGATCTTGCCGTGAAGCCTGGCGAAGTGCACGGCATCGCGGCGCTGCAGGGCATGGGGCAACGCGAGCTGTTCGAAGCGCTGTTCGGCGCGACCTATATCGACGATGGCGAGATACGCATCGACGGCAAGCCGGTCACGCTGACCTGCACGGCGGATTCGCTGAAGGCCGGCGTATCGACGAGCTTCCTGCCGGAGGATCGCAAGACCGAAGGCCTGTTCCTGCGCCTGCCGGGCGGCGAGAACGTGTCCCTGCCGGTGATCGGCCGCTATACGCGCTTCGGCCTTATCGATCGAAAGCGCGAGCAGGCCGCGATACGCCGCTCGCTCGCGCAGATGGAGGTGAATCCGCGCGCGCTCTACAAGCCGTGCCTGTCGTTCTCGGGCGGCAATCAGCAGAAGATCGCGATGGCGAAATGGCTGCTCACGCAGAGCCGCGTCTGGCTCATGTTCGACCCGACGCGCGGCATCGACGTCGGTACCAAGCATCAGATCTTCGTGTTGATGCGCGCGTTCGCGGCAGCGGGCGGCTCCGTGCTGTTCTATTCGACCGATGTGCCCGAACTCGTCAACGTGTGCGATCGCGTCTCGGTGATGTATCGCGGCCGCAATGTCGGCGAGCTGAGCGGCGATGCGCTCACCGAAGAGAACGTGATGCGCATGATGCTTTCCAGTTGAGAGGTTGCTCATGAAGATAGCCGTTGCGTCGCCCGAAAGCGAGATCGTGCGGCCGGGCGCGCGCCTGGGTTGGGGCGCGCGCATCGATCATAATCGCGGGCTCATCATCGCGATCAGCGCGTTGCTCGCGATGCTCGCCGCATGGGTCGCGCTGTCCGCGACGCCCGTCGGGCTCTATGACATCGGCTCGGTGATTTCGAGCGCGACCACGCTCGCGCTCGCGGCGATCGGGCAGACGATCGTCGTGTTGTCGGGCGGCTTCGATCTGTCGGCGTCGGCGGTCGTGTCGCTCGCGAACGTGCTCGCGGTGCGCTTCGTGCAGGGGTCACCCATCGAACAGTGGGCGGGCGCCGCGCTGATTCTCGCGATCGGCGGCGGTATCGGCCTCGTGAACGGCGCGCTGATCGCATGGTTTCGCCTGCAATCCATCGTCGTCACGCTCGCGACGATGTTCATGGTGCAAGGCCTCACGCTGCTGATTCAGAACAAGCCGGGCGGCAGCGTTGGCGATCAGTTCGGCGCGGTGCTCACGGCCGATCTCATTGCCGACAAGATGCCGATGTCGGCCGCCTTGCTGATTCTCGCGTTGCTGATCTGGTCGTTCATCAAGCGCACGCGCTTTGGCGTGGGGCTTTATGCGCTCGGAAGCGATCCTGACGGCGCGTATGCGAACGGCATGCCGGTCACGCGCTATCGCATCTCGACGTATGCGCTCGCAGGCATGTTCTACGCGGCGGCGGGCCTGTATGTATCGGCGCAGACGGGTTCGGCCGATCCGCTCGTCGGTCGTCCCTTGCTGCTTTCGATGTTCACTGCCGTCGTGCTCGGCGGCACGCTGCTTGGCGGCGGGCGCGGCGGTTGCGTCGGCACCGTGTTCGCCGCGATGACGCTGATGATCACCGTGAACATCCTGCTCGTGCTGAACGTGTCGGCGTTCTTCACGACGATCGCTGAAGCCGTGATCCTGATGCTCGCGGTGCTCGGTTCGTCGATCGGCAAGCAGTCGGCGGCGCACGAATCCGCCCGTCATGCGGCGCAGTGGTTCAAGGCGATGCGAACGGGAACACGGGCGCGCGACGACAGAAACGCGCGACGCGTCACGTTCGAGGTCGACGATTTTCGTCCGGTCGAGAACACGGAGTTGAAGGGCCGTCCGATCGCCGACTGGATCGAGCGCAATCGCGAATGGGTCAAATATGTCGTTCCGGCGTATCTGCTGTTCTTTGCGGTCGTCATCATCACGGGCTTCGTCTATGGTCCCGGCGTGCTCGTCAGCGCGAACTTCTACAGCAGCCTGCTCACGTTGACCTTGTTCCTCGCGATTCTCGGGCTGGGGCAGGGTGCGGTGATTCTGACGGGCGGACTCGATCTCTCGATGCCCTGGCTCATCACGCTATCCGGCGTCCTGTTGACAGGACTCACGCACGGCATGAACGGCGCGGCCGCGTGGGCGGTGCCGATGGTGCTGCTCGTCGGGTTGCTCGTGGGCGTGTTCAACGGCGTGGGCGTCGTCATGCTCGGCTTGCCGCCCATCGTCGTCACGCTTGCTGCGAATGGCTTGCTGCAAGGGCTGACGCTGATCTATTGCAACGGCTCGCCGCAAGGATGGTCACCCTCGTCGATCAGCGAATTCACCAACGGTCGAGTCGGGCCGCTGTCGCTCGCGGCGTGGAGCGTGCCGGTGTTTCTCGTCGTCGCGTTGTTGCTGTTGCATCGCACGCCGTTCGGGCGGCGCGTGTATGCGCTCGGCAATTCGCCCGTCGCGGCGAAGCTCTCGGGCGTGCGCGTAGGCAACACGTTGATCGCCGTATATTGCCTCTCCGGTCTTTGCTCGGCGATCGTCGGCCTGCTGCTCGCGGGGTTCAGCTCGCAAGCGTTCCTCGGCATGGGCGATCCGTATCTGCTGCCGTCGATTGCCGTGGTCGTGGTCGGCGGCGCGCTCATCACCGGTGGACGCGGCCACTATCTCGGCGTGTTCGGCGGTGCGTTGCTGCTCACGGCGCTCGGGACCTTGCTTGCGGGAACCACCGTGCCGCCCGCGGTGCGGGACATCATCAACGGACTCGTCGTGCTGGCGGCTGTCATCACGCTGCGGGACAAGAAAGGCTGAACCAACTCGAATGAGGAACAGACACAGATGCAAGCGAAGAACATTGCGGTGATCGGCTCGGGCCGCATCGGCCGCGCGTGGGCGATCGTATTCGCGAAGAGCGGTTTCGACGTGAAGATTCACGATGCATCGAAGGACATGCTCGCGGGCGCGATTCCGTCGATCCGCGAAAGCCTGCAGGATCTCGCGTCCTTTCACCTGATCGACGAACCCGTCGATACGATCGTCTCGCGCATCACCGCATGCGAAAGCCTGGCCGACGCCGTCGCCGATGCGGATCTCGTGCAGGAGAACATTGCGGAAGTGGTGGAAGCGAAACGCGCGTTGTTCGTCGAACTGGATCGTCTGACGAAGCCTGATGCGCTGCTTGCAAGTTCGACCTCGGGACTGCCCGCATCGACATTCACGGAGGGTATTGCAGGCCGCGCGCGCTGCCTCGTCGCGCATCCGGTCAATCCGCCTTCGCTCGTGCCGCTCGTCGAGTTGTGCGGCGCGCCGTGGACCGCGCATGAAGCGGTGGAGCGCGCCCGTGCCATCTATGAACGGGCGGGACAAAAGCCCGTGACCGTCAACGGGGAAATCTCGGGGTTCTTGCTCAATCGACTGCAAGGCGCGCTGCTCGACGAAGCGTTGAGCCTCTATGAACAAGGCTATGCGAGCGCCGCCGATCTCGACACCGTGATTCGCGACGGCCTTGCGATGCGCTGGTCGTTCATGGGGCCGTTCGAAACGATCGACCTGAACGCGCCCGGCGGCGTGGCGGATTACGCAGCGCGCTACGGCGGCACGTATCGCACGATTGCGTCGGGGCGCACGCCGTTCGACTGGTCCGCCGATACGCTTCACAGGCTCGATGCGGAACGCCGCGCCGTGCTGCCGCGCGAAAGCATCGAGGAACGCAGCCGCTGGCGCGATCGACGCCTGATGGCGCTGCTCGCGCACCGGCGCGATGTCAAGGACGGTGACGACTAACCAAAGGAGATGACGATGGCCGAAGTACGCTTGCTGGTCGATGCGAACAATCACCTCGGCGAAGGGCCGCTCTGGGACGTCAAGGAGGAACGCCTGTACTGGATCGACAGCACCGCCGCAGAGATCTATAGCTGCCGCGCGGATGGCAGTGACGTAAAGCGCTATTTCGTGCCGCGTCATATCGGATCGATGGCATTGCGCGAGCAAGGCGGCGCGGTGGTCGCGCTCGCGAACGGCCTGCATTTCTACGACTTCGACGCGCAGACTGTGCAGTTCATCGCCGATCCGGAAAGCGACGATCCCGAGACGCGTTTCAACGACGGCAAGGTGGATCGACGTGGCCGCTTCGTCGCGGGGACGATGTCCTACGATTTCGATCGCTACGACGCCGATCGCGGTCAGCGCTCCACGCGCAGCGGCGGTCTCTACCGGCTCGATACGGACGGCAGGGTCGCGCGACTCGATAGCGGCATCAGTTGTTCGAACGGTCCATGCTGGAGCCCCGACGACCAGACGTTCTACTTCACAGACACGTACAGCAAGGAGATGTACGCATACGACTACGACATCGAAACGGGCGCGGCGACGAACAAGCGCCTCTTCGCATCCGCGCATGACATGGCGGGCACGTTCGATGGCGCGACCGTGGACGAGGAAGGCTATGTCTGGTCCGCGCTCGTGTTCGGCGGGCGCATCCTGCGCTTTGCGCCTGACGGGAAGCTCGATCGCATCGTGCCGTTTCCGGTGCGCAATCTGACGAGCGTGATGTTCGGCGGGCCGAATCTCGACATCCTCTATGTATCGACGATGGGCCGCCCAATGTGGGGCATTCCGCAGAAAGAGCGGGACAAGGGCGGCTTGTTCGCAGTGACGGGTCTCGGCGTGCGTGGCATTCCCGAGCCGCGTTTCGCAGGATGATGCACGAGCGTTATCATGCGTGCCTGAAAGTCACGAACGCTATCGCTCGATATGGATACGAACACGCTCATTGCGTCGCTGCCGTCGCGCATCGACGCGATCGTCTCGCGCGGCGCGAAGGCGCATCCCGATCACATTGCGTTGCATGAAGACGCGCGGACGCTGACCTATGCGCAACTCGACGATGCCGTCGATGCGCTCGCCGCGCGTCTTGCGGCTGCGGGCGTACGAGCCGGCGACCGCGTGATGCTGACCGGCGAAAACAGCGTCGCGCTCGTCGCATCGCTCTTTGCCGTGAGCCGTCTCGACGCATGGGCGCTCGTCGCGAATGCGCGACTGTCCCCTGTCGAACTCGATGCGATCCGCGCGCATGCGACGCCGCGCATCGCCCTCTATACCGTGGAAGCATCCGACGATGCCGCGCGTCACGCGCAACGCGATGGTGCCGTGGTCGAATCGCTCGAAGCAACGCCGATCGGTGCGTTTGCGCTGAGCGCCATCGAAACGACTTCCGCGCAAGAACCGCACGGCCTGCCTTCGGACCAGCAGTGCGCGGCGCTCATCTACACGACCGGCACGACAGGCGCACCGAAAGGCGTAATGCTGTCGCATCGCAATCTGCTCTTCGTCGCCGCGGTGTCGAGCACGCTGCGCCGTGTGGGTTCCGACGATCGCGTGTATGCCGTGTTGCCGATCTCGCATGTGTTCGGTCTTGCATCCATGTGTCTCGGCTCGCTCTATGCGGGCGCGACGCTGCGGCTCGCGGCGCGCTTCGACGCCAAGCGCGCGGGACGCGTGCTCAGCGAGGAACGCATGACGATCTTTCAGGGCGTGCCCGCGATGCACGCGAAGCTGATCGATCATTTCACGCCACGCGGCGGCCTGAATGCACCCTCGCTGCGATTCGTCTATAGCGGCGGCTCGCCGCTCGACACGACACTCAAGTCCGCTGCCGAAGCGTTTTACGGCGTGCCCTTGCACAACGGTTACGGCATGACAGAAAGCAGCCCGACGGTGTCGAACACGCTGCTCGATGCGCCGGCGCGCGATTCGTCCGTGGGCCCGTTGATTCCCGGCGTCGAGGCGCGCATCGTGCCGCTCGCGCGTGAGAGCGAGAGCGACGACACCGGCGAACTATGGGTGCGCGGCCCGAACGTGATGCTCGGCTATTACCGTGATGCGGTGCAAACGGCCGCCACGGTGACGACGGACGGATGGCTCAAGACCGGCGATCTCGCGCACTTCGAGGACGGCAATCTGTATATCGTCGGACGCAGCAAGGAGCTCATCATCCGTTCGGGCTTCAATGTGCATCCCGCCGAAGTGGAGCAGGCGTTCAACAGTCATCCCGCCGTGCTGCATTCCGCCGTGATCGGGCGAAGCGCGCGGGGCAACGAGGACGTGCTCGCGTTCGTCGAACTGAGGCCAGGCTGCACGGCGGATGAAGACGAACTCGCTCAGTGGGTGAGCGCTCGGCTCGCGCCGTACAAGCGGCCTTCCTCGATCCGCATTCTCGGTGCGCTGCCGGTGTCGGCGAGCGGCAAGGTGCTCAAGCATCGGCTCGGGACGCTCGCTAATTAGTCGATGCAACCGGTTTGATCGCAGCTTTCGTGTCCTCGCCGGCGCCGCCTAGCGACTGAAAGAGCGCGGCCGTATCAGACAGGCGGCTCGCTTGCGCGAGCGCGTAATCGAGTTGCGTTTGCAGCGCCTGGCGTTGCGTGTCGAGCAAATCGAAACGGCTCACGCCGCCTGCCGCATACCGCGCGTTGTTGGTATCGAGATTCGCTTGCGCCTGGTTTGCTGCTACGCGGCGCGCTTGCAATGCATCGCCATCGTTCTGAAGCGCCGTCAGGCTGTCGGCGACTTGCTGAAGCGCGTCCAGCACGGTTTGTCGATAGGCTTGCATGGCTGCATCGTAAGCCGCTTCCGACGAACGCTTCTTCGCGCGCAGTTCGCCACCATGAAACAGCGGCTGCGTGAGATTCAGGCCGACATTCCATACGTTCAGGCTATTGAGCATGTCGTGGATGTTCGTGCGCTGGGTTCCCACGCCCGCCGAAAGCGAGAACTTCGGATAGAGATCGGCCGTGGCCACGCCGACATTCGCGCTCGCCTGATGCAGCAACGCTTCCGATGCACGGATGTCGGGACGTTCGCGGGCGAGCGTCGAAGGCAGCGTGAGCGGAACGCTGTCTGGCAGACGCAGCGAGTCGAGCGTGATCGCATCGAAGTCGGCGACGGAAGGCTCGACGCCGATCAATACCGCAAGCCGGTGATCGGCCTGATCGCGTTGCGTGACGAGCGATGGCAGATTCGCGCGCGTCTGCTCGACGAGCGTGCGCTGGCTGCGCACATCGAACAGCGCGACGCCGCCCGCTTGCAGTCGGCCTTCCATGATCGACAGTTGCCGCATCTGTGCATCGACGAGGCGCTCGGTAAGCGTGATCTGTTGCTGCACTGAAGCGCGCCGGATCGCGGCGGCGACGACATTGCCCGCGATCGAGAGACGCGCCGCATCGAGTTCGAAGGACTGGTAGTCCACTTGCGCGCGCAACGCTTCGAGCGCCCGCCGCTCGCCGCCGAAGATATCGAGCGTGTACGACACGCTGACCGATGCATCGTAGAGCGTGAAGGGGCCGGGGCTCGGAATGGGCACGCCGAACGCGGCCGGGTCCACCTTCTGGCGCGTGCCGGAGACCGAGGCGTCGATGGCGGGGAAGTACGTCGCGCCCGCTTGCGCGCGGTAGTCTTCACGCGCTTGCACGAGCTTCGCACGGGCTTGCTCGAGCGTGGGACTGTCGCTCAATGCGCGATCGACGAGGCGGTTTAGCGCATCCGAGCCGAACTGCGTCCACCAGCGCGGCAACGCGTGATCAATGGCGGGAAAGCTTTGCGCCGCGACAGTCGTTTTGACATAGGTCTGCGTAGCGGGGGGCGCGGGCGCGTGAAAGTCGGGGCCGACAGTGCAGCCGCACAGCACGAGCACACAAAGCGGAAGAAGCGGTTTCATCGACGTCTCCCTAATCGAGCGTGCGCCGGTAGAAGCGCAGCGCAATACCCATCACGATGACGGTGAAGAGGACCATCGGCCAGACCGAAGGCCACAGGTCCGCCCAGCCGTTGCCCTTGAGCAGAATGCCGCGTATCAGGCGATTGAAGTAAGTGAGCGGCAGCAGATTGCCGATGAACTGGGCCCACGCGGGCATGCCCGCGAATGGAAACATGAAGCCCGAAAGCAGAATGTTCGGCAGGAAGTAGAACATGGTCAGTTGCATCGCCTGAAGCTGATTCTGCGCGAGCGACGACAGCGTGATGCCCACCGTCAGATTCGCGGCGATGAACAGCAGCGCGGCGAGGTAGATTGCGAGCGGATTGCCGACGAGCGGCACATGAAACACGAAGCGCGTGGCCGCGAGAATGATCGATGCCTGAATGAGGCCGATGAATACGTAGGGCACGATCTTGCCCGTCATCACTTCGACGGGGCGCACCGGTGTCGCGAGCAGGTTCTCCATCGTGCCGCGTTCGCGTTCGCGTGTCATCGCAAGGCCTGTCATCATCACGAGCGTCATCGTGAGGATCACGCCCATCAGGCCAGGCACGACGTTGTATTGCGTGATGCCTTCGGGGTTATAGAGGTTGTGGATCTGCACGTCGAAAGCGGCGGGCGTGCCGTTCAAGCGCGCGAGCGGGCCGGTGAGGTCCTTGCTTGCCACGGATTGCACGAGCGCTGACAGTGAATTGCTCGCTTTGCTGACCGCGTTTGGATCGGTGGCGTCGGCTTCGACGAGCAGCGCTGGCCGCTCGCCGCGCAACAGCTTGCGCGAGAAATCGGCTGGAATGCTGAGCACGAAAAGCACGCGGCCTTGTGCGAGCGCGCGGCGGCCGGCTTCGTCGTCGGGCAGCGTGTCGACGATATCGAAGTAGTCGGAGTGCTCCATCGCAGCGATGAAGCTGCGCGAAAACGGGCTTTGATCGCCGACGATCACGGCGGTGGGCAGATGCTTCGGGTCCGTGTTGATCGCGTAACCGAAGAGCGCGAGCTGCACGATCGGCAAGCCGATGATCATGCCGAATGTGATGCGGTCGCGCCGAAGCTGCAGAAACTCCTTGATCACAATGCTCCACCAGCGCGTGACGGAGAAGCGCGCGAAGAGCGCGATGCGATCGCCGGCCTTCATGACCTCACCTTGAAGTTGTCGGTCGAGCGGCTCATCAGATAGATGAAGACGTCTTCGAGCCCGGTTTCGATGGGCTCCGCACGCGTTGCGGCGTCTTTCGTCGCATCACGCACGGCCTGTTCCAGCGCGGCATGATCGCTGCCGCTCACATGGAGCGCCGAGCCGAACACGACCGTCTGATCGATGCCCGGTGTCTTGCGCAAGCGCTCGGAGAGCGCGCTGAGATGCTCGCCGTGAATGCTCCACGTCGCGAGGTTTTGCGACGCGATGACCTCGTTCGCGGTGCCTTGCGCGAGCAGCTTGCCGTATGCGATATACGCGAGCTTGTGACAGCGCTCGGCTTCGTCCATGTAATGCGTGCTGACGAGAACGGAAATGCCTTTCGCCGCGAGCCGATGCAGCTCTTCCCAGAAGTCGCGGCGCGCGGTGGGATCGACGCCCGCGGTCGGTTCATCGAGCAGCAGCAGTTTCGGCTCGTGCAACATGCATGCGGCGAGCGCGAGGCGTTGCTTCCATCCGCCCGAGAGCGAACCCGTCAGTTGCTTCGCGCGGCTTTGCAAACCCAGCGCTTCGAGCGCGCGGTCCACGGCTTCGCGGCGGTTTTCCATTTGATAGATGCGCGCAACGAAGTCGAGATTCTCGCGGATCGTCAGGTCTTCCCAATACGAGAAACGCTGCGTCATATAGCCGACGTTGCGCTTGATCTCTTCGCTTTCGCGGACGATGTCGTAGCCGAGACACGTGCCGCTACCCGAATCGGGCGTGAGCAGGCCGCACATCAGGCGGATGGAGGTTGTCTTGCCACTGCCGTTCGGGCCGAGAAAGCCGAAGATCTCGCCGCGCGCGACCTGCAACGACACATCGTTGACGACGTGCTTGTCGCCGAAACGCTTGTTGAGATTGTGTACGTCGATGACGTAAGGTGTGTCTTGCGCGTTCATTGCACCCTCACCGCGACGGGTTGGCCGGGATGGAGCTTCGCTGCATCGGCCCGTTGCGGATGCGCCTCGATCATGAACACGAGCTTCGAGCGGTTTTCGTTGCTATAGATCACGGGCGGCGTGTATTCCGCCTGATTCGACACGTAGGAGATCGTCGCGGGCACGTCTTGCGCGCAGCCGTCGCAATGAATCGATACGGCGCGCCCCGCCGCGAGACCGCCCACTGCGCTCTCTGGCACGAAGAAGCGAACCTTCACGTTCTGCGGCGGCAGCATCTGCACGACGGGCGTGCCAGCCTGCACCCATTCTCCGACGCGATAGAGCGTGTCGTACACGAGTCCGTCCGCTGGCGCCGCGACACGCTTTTGATCGACTTTCCATTGAGCCTGGACGACGAACGCCTTCGCGGCGGCCACTTGCGCGCGCTGCGCTTCGATCTGCTGAGGACGCCCGGGCAAGCGTGCGATGTCGACTTGTTCGGCGAGATCGCGCACTTGCGCAGCGGCAGCATCGGCATTGGCGCGCGAATCGTCGAGTTGTCCTTTTGCGATGCCGCCTGCACTGAACTGCGCTTCGTCGCGGCTCAGTTGCAATGCGGCCTTGCGGGCGTTCGCGCGTGCCTGCGCGAGTTGCGCGCGCACCGAAGCGATTTCGGGTGCGCGCTTACCTGTGAGGATGTCTTCGAGTTGCGACTGCGCGGCAGTCAACTGGCGTTGCGCCTGATCGAGTGCCGCGGTTTCATCGACGGATTCGAGCGCGAACGTGCTCGCGCCCGCTTTAAGCGTTTGCCCGCGGGCGACGGACAATGTGGCGAGCTTGCCGGATTGCGACGAGCCGAGGTAGACGAACTCTCCCTCGACATAGCCCTGATAGACGTCGCGGTCCTGATGAGAGCACGCCGCGAGTGCCGCGGCGAAAAGTAGATAGAACGGTATGCCGGTGATGCGGCTCATGGCGTACTCCATGATCAGGTTGTCTTTCATTTGGTTGGTCTACCAAACAATAAACGAGGCGCTTGGTTGCTGTCAATCGGAGCGCGCCTGGGGCCCGCGCTTCGGCGTTCAAGACAAGGATAGAAGAGGACTGCGTCGGCAAGGCGTCTGCCGAATGAAAGCGGGGAACGGGCGCTCGGAGCGATGGATTCGTACGCTCGGTCACGAACCGGTAGCGAGGAAGTAAATACCGGCAAGTCGCATGGACGGTATGAGTAAAAATGACACGCGGGATGTGCTTGCATTCTCGTGCGTGCGCTACTTCGTGTATCGAAATCCAGTCTGGCAGGACAAGTCCACCTTTGCGCGTGCTGTGCATTCGCATTACATTGCGATATCCGCGTGACTCGAATCAATACCGATAAAAAAAGGAGACGCCAAGATGAAGGGAAGGAAGAGACAACGCCTGCTCGCACTGATGATCGGTGCATCGCTCTGCGGACCGCTTGCGGCCCGAGTCGCGCTGGCTGATGCTCTCGCCGACGAAACGATCGCTGTAGCGGGACTCTCGCAGCCATCGGACATTCTGATCGACCACTGGGGTGTACCGCATATCTTCGCGGCCAACGACAGCGATGCGTTCTTTGTACAAGGCTTTAATGCCGCACGCGACCGTATGTTTCAGATCGATCTATGGCGCAGGCGGGGACTCGGTGAGCTGTCGGAAGTGTTCGGCCCGGCCTACGTGGAGCAGGACAAGGCGACACGGCTCTTTCTCTATCGCGGCGACATGGCGACCGAATGGCAGCGTTATGGTCCCGATGCAAAGCCTGCTGCCGTGCGCTTTGCCGCAGGCGTCAACGCGTACATCGACTGGCTCGCAGCGCATCCGGACCGCATGCCCTATGAGTTTCGCAAGATCGGCTATTGGCCGGCGAAATGGAATGCGAACGACATCGTGCGCATTCGCAGTCACGGTCTCACGCGAAATCTGACGAGTGAAGTCGCGCGTGCGCGTGTGGCGTGCAAGAGTTCGCTCGATGCTGATTCCGTGCGCTTCGGGCTGCAGCCGCCTTGGAAAGCCCAGATGCCTGCCGGCCTCGATCCATGCCTCCCCGATGACGTGCTCAAGGTCTTCACGCTCGCGACGCAAGGCGTGCGCGTAACGAAGGAGTCGATGAAGAGCGCGGATGCATCGGCGACGATGATCGCCGCAGCCGACAATCCCGAGGAAGTCACCGAAGGCAGCAACAACTGGGTCATCGCGCCATCGAAGTCGGCGACGGGCCGCGCGATCATGGCGAACGATCCGCACCGCGCGTACGCGGCGCCGAGCCTTCGATACATCCAGCAGATCAGCACGCCGACGCTCGATATCATCGGCGCGGGCGAGCCTTCCGCGCCGGGCATTTCGATCGGGCATAACGGTTCGATCGCTTACGGGCTCACGATCTTCAATATCGATCAGGAAGATCTCTATGTGTATGAGCTGAATCCCGCGAATCCGCGGCAGTATCGCTACAAGGGCAAGTGGGAGCCGATGCGCGTCGTGCACGAACAGGTCGCGGTGCGCAACGGATCGCCTGTCACGGTCGATCTGTTATTCACGCGTCACGGCCCTGTGATCTATACGGAGGAAACCAGGCATCGCGCATTCGCGGTGCGTACCGCGTGGCTGTCGCCGGGGATGTCGCCATACTTCGATTCGATGCGCTACATGCGCGCGAAGAACTACGCGCAATTCAAGGCATCGCTCGCGACCTGGGGCGCGCCGACCGTCAATCAGGTCTACGCGGACAAGGACGGCAACATAGGCTGGGTCCCGAGCGGGCTTGCGCCGATACGCCCGAACTGGGACGGCCTCATGCCCGTGCCCGGCGATGGCCGCTATGAATGGGCGGGCTTCTGGCCGCGCGATGCGATGCCTTCGGTCTATAACCCTGCGCAAGCCTATTTCACTACGTCGAATGAAATGAATTTGCCGGCGGCTTATCCGTATGCCGAGCGCAAGCTCGGTTTCGAATGGACCAACGGGTCGCGACATCAGCGTATCGATGAAGTGTTGAAGTCGCTGCCCAAGGTGTCGATCGAAGACTCGGAGCGCTTGCAGAACGATATCGTTTCGATTCCGGCGCGCAGACTCGTCGCATTGCTCGCGCCGCTGTCGAGCGATGACGAAGACACGCGCGCCGCACTCGCGATGCTCAAGGGCTGGGATGCACACATGGGCGCCGATTCGCCGCAAGCCGCGCTCGAAGAGGTGTGGCTGTCGCGGCATCTCGGACGCACATTCAAGGAAGCGGTCTTGCCGAAGAACGCGGCGGCATCGTTCGGCGCACCCGATACAGCCGTGATGCTCGACACGCTCGAACACCCTGAGGCGCGTTTCGGCGATAACGCTCAAGCCAAACGCAATGCCGTGCTGATGTCGAGCCTGCACGATGCCTATGTGGAAATGCGGCATCTGCAAGGCGACGATGCAAGCCAGTGGCAATGGGGAAAGCTGCAGACGAACATGAACGCGCATCCTTTGGCCGATGTCGTCGATGCGGATATGCGCGCGAAGCTCAACGTCGGGCCAATCGGAAAGGGCGGCAGCGCGTATACGCCGAATCAGTCGACGTATCGCGCGAACGATTTCCGCGAGACCAACGGGCCTTCGTTTCGTGTGGTCGTCGATGTCGGCAACTGGGACGGCTCGCGTGCGGTGAATCTGCCTGGCGAGTCGGGTGACCCGGATAGCCCGCATTACCGTGATCTCGCGCAGATGTGGCTCGACGGACAGTACTTCCCGTTGCTGTATTCCCGTAAGGCCGTCGAAGCCGCGACCGAGAAACGCGTGCATCTCGTGCCGGACGCGCATTGAGCATCGGATTCGCGCGCTTCATTGTTGCGAGATAGGCAAGGCATCTTCAACGCGAGCAGCGATGATCTTCACGCTGCCTTGCGTCACAATTCGATCGCGGTGGACGGGTGCTGGCTGGCGCCTTGCCGGACTCCTCATCCGGCTCGTCCTCCGCGCTTTCTCTCCTTCATCTCTCCCGTTGATGCCGACGCCCGTCGGCTGAAAACGTGCATCGCCGCGGGAATAGATCGCGACGTCCCCGGGTTAACCAATCGAAGCCTCAACGCTTGAAACTGATTCGAGTGAGTCGAAGCCGCGCAAGGGCCCTGTGCGTTCGATGAGGTTCGTGGATCGCGTGCGATCCGGTCAACCTTTCTGTCGGAGTGTGAACATCATGAACGCTATCGCCAAATTCGTCGTGTCCCTCGCCGTGGTCGCTGCGCCCACGTTCGTTTTTGCGCAGAGCCAGAACGGCCCGTTGACGCGCGCGCAAGTGAAGGCCGAGCTAGTCCAGCTCGAACAGGCAGGCTATTCGCCAGCGGTGGGAGAGCAAGCCAACTATCCCGCGGATATTCAGGCCGCGGAAGCGAAGGTCGCTGCGCAACAGAACACGAAGGAAACGAACGAAGCATATGGCGGCACGGGTGCCGGCGGCGCGTCTTCCGGTTCCGGCTCGATGCGTGCGCCCATGTGGAGGCAGCACGGTTCGATGCCGGCGTCGGATTGCGTCGGGCCTGCGGGATTCTGCACGCCGTTCTTTGGAAGCTGAACCGTCGGCTGGTTATCGGGCACGGGAAGATCAGTCATGGCTCTTCGCGCTCGCAACGCCTTGGCCTGGACATGGCATTCTTTGACGCCCCTGTGGCCTTAGAAAAAAATTTGCGAAGGGGGCTTGCGAGGACGTCATCGGCCCGTCATAATCTCGTTTCTCTGCTGCTGATGCAGCGACGCAAGACGGAAGGTGAGGTAGGGGTCTTGCGATGTGCTCTTTAAAAACTAACAGCCGATAAGTGTGGGCGCTTGATGTTGAGTGCGGTCTGGTTCTTCGGAGCTGGATATAGCGAAAGTATCAAGAGTCTCACACGAAGTATCAGAGGAAGGTTTTTCCATCTTTGGATGGAGTAAAT